>CAYTCO010000011.1:8990-22497 GCA_964436385.1 uncultured Gammaproteobacteria bacterium | reverse complement strand
CCATTCATGAACAGTCCAACCAAGAATGGTCGGGAGTCCCGTATTTGCAGATATTCTTCCATGATCTGTATATGAATCACCCTGAGATTCTCCAATAACAGGCTGACCCTTAATATTCTTCTGTATCCATAGAATCGCCTCATAATCTTCAGGGCGTGATACTTTCATGTATGACAATCCGTCTAATCCCTTGCGATTTTTTAACTCTCCGAAGTATGAATTGACGGCAAAATATGAATACATTAAAACAAAAATAAGCATGGTAAGGGATATAGGAAGCCAAATTATTTTTTTGCCTTTTTTCAAAATATAGACTATCGAAAAACTTGTGACTATGGAAAGCATAAGAAAAGCTTGATATCCAAGCTTGAACATTGTATTTGCTCTATAGTGAGCGGGATAAATGTCTTTTGCATAAATAAATTCTGGAGCAGCAATAAGAATGGTTGAGACTAAAATCAATAGGAGTATATAAATAAATTCAGGTGGTGTCTTTTTTAGTTTTAAAATTTTAAGAATAAGAACTATTGCAAAAAAGTAGAAAAAACCATAAAGAATAATAAGCATCCAAAAAGGGGTTCTTTGGCAATGGTCTGCCTCAAAAATTAATGGTCCTATTTTGCCAAATGACAATAAGAATTTTGGAGCACATAAGACTCCAATTCCAGAGACAAATGGCTTAAAACCTGCACTGAAGGGTAATGTTATTAGTACATATGTAATGCCCGAAACAGCAATGTAGCGAAGACTTGAGATTAAAAAAGCACCTTTGTTTTGAATTGATCTTTTCTTTATTTTTAATTTATCGCTTTTCCAAAGAATGATCGTCAGAAATAACAATAGGAAATATATAATTCCATCCCATGCGTTTGTCATGTACATAACAGCAAGCATGAACGATGTGATAATGGTCAATTTATACGTAAGTTTTCCGCCGATAAAGACTGAAAGTATTAATGCAAGAGTCAGAAAAACAAATGGAATATCCAATACGTGCCCATGTAGATCTGAGACGACAAAAGAGTAGGATGGAAACTCATGAATAGTAAAAGGTATAAATCGAGTAGCATTCGGATACCAATAGCTATTTGGAAATAAATTTGGTTGAAACTGGAGTTGCCAAAAGGGTACTGGGTTTTCCGGTGGTGAGTATGGTTTAAAAAGGGTATAAAGAGTATGAAGATTTCCTCCAAAAGTTGTAATTAGGGCACCGAGTATTCCTGCAAAATATCCTAACCTTGAACTTTTAAGAACTCTTTGAGCAAGGGTTGCTGCGATTGAAAAGGATGACGTTATTGTAAATGCAAAAATTGTGGACAGCATTAAGTTAAAAGCAACAAAGGTTGGTACCTGAGAAAGCTTCATGAGAAGAGCCGTCACTAAATGTCCGAAATAATAATAGTTGATCGAATGCGGTGGGTACCACATGTCAACGGGTGGCAAGTATGAGGTTCTTAGTATTGAGTTCATAAAGCCAAAATCCATATACTTCTCAAGACCATGAACGTCTGGTTGGAAAGATTTAATGTGTGACCAAAAGATAAGTGCTATTAAAAATACAATCTCTTGAATAATAAATATTTTAGGTATTTTTCTGGGTATCTTAACAACACCTTTGCGTATAAGGTAAATGTCAAAAATAAGAATAATAAATAGAATCGCAATTATAGAATTTCTTTCAAATGGAAGCACGTGAAATATGCCAAAAAGAAGCATTATGTATGAAACGACACAGAGAGCAATTGCCTTTGAGAAGATGTATCCTTTATCAAAAAAATTTGGAAATAAATAAAGGCTTACCGGAAGAAATAAAGTACCAATTCCAAAAAGATAAAGCCACCAAACACCAACATTTAGAAAGTCACTGCTCATTTGTTGAGGAATTTTTTATCTAACCCATTAAGATTTTTAATTGAAATAACATTTTTTGGCAAATAGTCTGGCTTTATCTTTTCATCATTAAGCCAATAAATCGTAAGCTTCGGAATTTTCTTCGAGAGATAAAGAGCAACGTGCAGGTCGTCGTCGATATAAGTGTCGATCTTGAGTTTGTTTATTGTTTGCTCTTTAAATAGATGGGGTTGGTTGTTTTTGTAGTTAAAGTAAACTCCATCGAAATATCTTTCTAAATCGTACTTTTTAAGTATTTCCTGAGTTCTTCTTTCAAGGAATCCGAATCTACTTGAGACTAGGTACGTCTTGTTCTTCTTGTTTGAAGAAATTTTTTTTAAAACTTCGATGTTACTTGTTATAACTGGTCTAAGAATTGGATGATGGGAGGCTATTCTGATTTGTTGTTCAAATTCTCCAGGAAAGCGATAGTGCATTAAGTGGTTCTTACCAAGATTTTTCAGAAAATAAGAGCGACCTTTATATAGAAGATCTATTAATGTATAGGGAACAAAAGGAGGATAATTTATGAATACTTTATCAAAATCAAATCCAACAATCATATTTATTTGAATAACTTCTGAGCAACTTCAACTAGCTTAAAATTCCAAACTGTTCTATGGGTGGTTCCTTCTTTGCCAATAAATTCTTTTCTGTGTTTTCGATACCAATCATAACTTTCGTCAAGTATGTCTTGATTGCTCTTTGATGCTTTAAAGTGTAATTTTTTCTTAGCTTTATCAACACTTACATACGAATCGACAGGAAAAGTTTTATAATGCCAAGCAACGATTGGTGAAAGATTGAAAAATTCCAAGATTGAAAGTGCAATTTGAGTAGGGATAACAGGTAGTGCAATTATTCTCGATTTTGACCCAGCGAACTTAATTAGACTTCCTAAATTTTGTCTCCATGTTCCAAATTCCTCAGCTCCTATATTAAAAATCTCTCCGCTTATTCGGGTTGTGAGTGCGCTTTCGATTCCTCTTATCAGGTCCCCAACTTCAAGCAACTGATATAGGTTATTTCCATTACCAAGGATAAAGACCGGCTTGTTGTTAAAAATTGCTTCAAACCAAATTGTAAAAACCCCAAGTCTTTCAGGTCCTAAAAATGATTTTGGTCTTAATATATTTATTGAAAGACCTTTTTTTTGATATAGAAGACATAATTTTTCAGCCTGTGCCTTGGACTCCCCATAGTGACCAATTGGATATATTTTGTCTGTTTCCTTCTCCGGTAGGGTTCTTGGGACACCATACATTGCAGTCGTTGAAATAAAAACTAGCCTTTTTACTTTATTTTGAAAAGATGCCTTTAGGACGGATTTTGTTCCATTAACGTTAACGTCAAATATATACTTCCTGTCATGGTGAATCGGAAGGGCGGCAGCTGCATGAACTACGTAATCAATATTCTTAAAGTGTTTTTCAATTCTTGAAAAATTTCGGATGTCCTCATTAATAACAGTGACTTTTCCAATAAGATCCTTTGCTGTTAGCTCAGCAGTGTCTAAGAGAATGACTTTATATTTTAACTTTAAGAAAAATCTTGCAAGATGAACTCCCAAAAAGCCAGTACCGCCTGTTATGAGGATTGATTTCATATCGTATTATTCTAGTAGGTAAGTCCATGTAAATCAATCTTTTTAAAGATAAAAATTTTAGGATGATCAAAAACTGTAAAGTCTTCTGCTGCTTGATCATCTGGTAGTTCAATGTTGACCAATGGAAATGTTGGGTAGCTTGAAAATTCGGCTACTTTTCTAAAGCCTAGTTTTTCACTAAAAAGGTCAGAATAGTATCTCGCAGTTTCAATATAACATCTGCCAGTTGGCAGATTCTTGCAATCTGTAAGCTTTTGCAGGGGTGTGTACAGTCTGTTAGAAGCAATTATTAAGTAGTCTGCAGAGTCAAGGCTATTTTCTATCTGAGACCATTTAGCAGGGACGTCAGGTTCATATAGAGGAAGTGTAACATATGAATAATTTTGACCATCAAACACCGGCAGAGAATCATCCCAGTGTTCGTTTGCGATTACTGAACCGTGTGGAATATATTTTTGTATCCAGGTTGAAGCCTGAACTCTGGTGTTAGGTTTTGTATATATGTTGATAAAGGAAATCGGATAAAAACTAATTATTATAATTAAGATAGAGAGGATAAACTTCCTTTTAATTGAAGTACCTTGCATTAGATTTGCAAGAAACCATCCGGCTGTTATTGCTAAGAATGGATATATGGGAAGCATATATCTGATCCACCCTACTGCAAAACTTCCAAAAACTGTAAAATAGAACAGTCCATAGCTTAAGAACAAAAGCAGTGTAAGTCTTTTTTTTCTGTTTCTTGAAGTCTTTATTATTAATGTCAATAATCCACAGAGAGAAAACGTTGTAGTAACGGGTCCCAATCCCCAGAAAAAAATCTGCTGGAGTTCGTAAACGTATTTTATCTTCCCAACAAACTGAAGAGTGTAAGGGAAGATGAAAGGATCGCTGGACATTTTTGACTGAAAAGTTGTTTGATCCAAATATCTTGTCCAGTCGATTAGAGCATAGGGTTGTGTGACTATAAAGATGAAGGTAGAGGTGAGTATAAAAACCAAAAAAGAAATTATAAGTTTTTGGTAATGTATTTTTTTCTTTTCCTTTTCGAATAATCTAATAAAGTAAACGAGTACAACAATAGGTCCAATAGCTAGGGCACTAACTTTTGTTGCCATCGCCAGTCCGAAAAAAAGTCCGAGAGCCAAGGACTTAAGCAAACTCTCTTTCTCATATATCTTAAGAATGAAAAGAAGGGTAAGGCAAAGAAACGTAGTAAGAATAGTGTCCACTGCGAAAAAATGAGACAGTTGGATTGGTAATACAGACAGAGAATAGATGAATGAAGATAATAGTCCAATTGTTTCACCAAACAATTTTCTGCCGATCAGAAAAATTATAAAAATTGTTAAGGTGTCAAAAATTGCAGATATCACTCGTCCGACCACAAATATACCAGGATAAACTGACAGTTCGGGGTAAAAAATACCAACTGTACTAGAAACAATTTTTAGAAGATATAGAGGAAAACTTCCATAGGCGAAGAATTTCGGATTAAGGCTGCTTTCTTGTGAAGTAAATTCATTCATGCTTTTGGGCACCTCAAGGTCTGCGACTTTAATTGCGATAGCTCTTTCGTCTGGATGAAATGAAAATCCGTTATCCCAATAAATATTAAAAGTGCGAAAATAAAATCCCGTAACAATAATTAAAAATAAAACAATGTAAGTTTTGTTTTTCCTAAGAATGCTTAAAAATGAAGACATATTATTAGAGGCGCTTATAGATTGTAACAATTGGACGATCAAAAACACTGCTTGTTTCTTCAAGATTAAGTACCGGATTTCCCATGTATAGTATTTTGCAATATATGTCGCATTCTGTTTGGTACAATTTTTTAAATCCCTTCTCTTCAGCTAGATTCATGTAAAAAGCTGAGCTTAATGGAAAAGTCTCGGGAGAAAGCGTTCTTGATCTTAGAATTCTTTGGCTTGTCAGAACTACATACGTGTCTTTACTGAGATTCTCCTTTAATTGGGATTGGATAATTTGGTCATGGTCAAGCTCATATAAATTAATAAAGGTAATGTTATTGCTTGCTTGATGAAATGGACTTATACCCAGATCAAATGGTTCAGCGATAATCTTAGAATCTTTAGATACATTTTTCTGCATCCAGATAGATGCTTCTATTTGACTCGGGCGATATACATAGACGTATACGAAAAAGATTAATGCGTATAAAAAGGTAATTAGAAGAATTATTCCAAGAAACAAATTTGGAAAAAATCTTTTTTTAGATAAAAAGGAATAGGCCGAGCAAATACCAATTGAGAGAACGAGGGACGCAAAAGGAAGAGTGGGAATATAATACCTAGCCCATTTAGCAAAGAAATGCCCTTGAAAAAAGAATACAACAAAAAAGAAAATGCCAACAAGTATGTGTGGATATGATTTTTCCCTAAAACCAAGGTAAAAGGAATAAATAAGGCATGGTAGCAGAAGAAAAGTTAGTAAGGGGTTTATTAGAAATGGGTACACTTGTGTTAACTGAAAAATATAAGGAACGGTTCCTGTAAATCCCTGTGTATAAAAGACAGGAAGACGACCTAATGTTACATCGGATTCGAATTTGATACTCGGATATGCGTTCTGGAAGCTTATGAATGCATGAGGCATGATCAAAAATGTAATAAGGAGTGTTGTTGTCAAGAAAAGGACTAACGTTAGAAATCTGCGTTTGAAGTTTTTTATAGTTCTAATGCTTGGGAAGAAAGATAATACTGCCGCAGGAATTGCAACAAGTGTAAGTATTTTGGTCGAAAGCGCAAGGGCAGTAATTAGTCCGGCCAATAAGCTTGTAATGATTGCAGGGTTTTTTGAAATCTTAAGAGAAAAGTAAAGTAGGCATGTAAGTAGAAATGCTTCCCACATCTCAACGGTCCCAAAATGGCTGTACTGGATGTTGCCGACAAAGAACAACATGAGATAAAGAGAGACAATTCCAACAAGTTTGCTAAAGTATTCATATGCTATTTTAAAAATTAAGAGTGCAGCTCCTATTGATAGCAAAGCTGTAAAAAATCTTGAAGTAGTAATAACTTGGGCTAGTGGATCGGATAGCCCAAAGAGCAGCTCTCCAACTAGAGGATAAAAGAGCTTGATGATTATCAAGGGAAATGTGCCGATATCGAAATTTTTCTGATCATAAAGAAGTGGTGAGTTGCTTTCTATAATCGGGTAGGCTACGTTTTGTCTTTCATCCGGATGAAAATAATATGGTGAACCCCAATTGAGATTGTAGAAATGGAATACAATCCCAATTGCAAAGAAGACAAAAACGAAATAATTGAAAATGGTTTTTGAGTTAATTTTCATTGAGGACTAATTGCGCAACCTTTTCACCTAGCTCAACTGCGTAATTTGTTCCTCTATCCCAAGGATAAACTTGTTGAATATTTGCAAGAAAAACGTTTTTAAGCGGAGTTATTATTGGAGGAATATCTTTTGAATAATTTTTAGGAATAATTGGTTGAGCAAAGGGAGCTTTAAATAGGTTGGAGTTTATAATTTGTAGTTTGTAATTTGGGTTAATCTTAGATAACCATGGGTCGTAGAGTTTTAGCAGTTTTTCCTTATCCATTAAGAATCTTTGATCTGACGTCTCCATATAATTACCAATATATATAAGGTGTTCATTGTTGTAATGTTTTTTTGACATGAAATTAGTATGCTCAACTATTGCGAGAATTGGAGATTTTGTATCACACATATTAAGCCAGTATGTTCCATCGTTAAAAAACGGCTCTTTTAATCGAAGGACTAAATTTACAGCACCGATACCTATAAGTTTTGTATATTTAGCAAGATAAGATTTGGGTAGACTGGGTGCAATTTTTGCAAATACAAACATTGGTACAGTAACTACTATTTTATCGAAGTCCTCAGTTTTTGGTTTAATTGTAGTGGTTTTGTATGTAACCGAAGACTTGTCTTTTGAGGAAATTTCGGTAACTTCAGTATCGTAGTGAAATGTTCCTCCCCCTTTTTTTATCTCATTTTCCAAATGTTTTGAAAACTCCAAAAACCCGCCTTGCGGGTAAGCAAGACTTGGTGTTCTTTTATACACCCTTGCCCAAAACCAAGCCAGAGAAACTATTTTAGAATATTTTCCAAGCTTGTTAGACATAAGAGGTTTCCAAATTTTTTCATAGGCTTTTTTACCCATGCTTTTTTCAAGATATGGTTCTGCTTTAAAATGCTCAAGCCATTTCCAATATGGATTGAATCGAAGAAGAGCAATTGAAATTCCGGTTCTTATTCTCTCGGTAAGAGTTAGCTTTGGAAATCTTAGTAAAGAAATTGGTGAGTCAAGTTGGTATATTCCCCCATCGACAAACGAGGACGTTTTTGGCCTTTTAATAATTACCCTGTGTGATATTTCTGAAGCTAGATTTAGGACATTTTTGTCGTTAGTAAACCAGTGATGATAGTGCTCCTCAAGAGTCCAATCCCATTCTTTTTCCTTGTATCCTATTGCAAGACCACCAGGTTGAGAAGATCTTTCAAATAATGTAACAGAATGGCCTTCTTTCTGCAGATAGTATGCGGCTGATAGACCCGTAAATCCTGCTCCAATAATTCCGATTTTCATATTAGTAAGTAAGTTTGTACACGCTATCTTTATTATTAAATCTTTCTATAAATTCAACATTCACATTTTCAGATAACATATTTTTTACCACTTTAGAATTTGGAATGCTATAGCCTTTAACTGAAAAGTTGTTTTTGTTTAGGATATCGAACTCATTCTCGTGAACAACTATGTAGTTAACGCCAAGTTTTTTTAATCGATCAACCGAGTCGTATTTTGGAAAGCTTGAAGCAAGATCGGTTACAAGTTCCTGCCAAGGAGGTGGTGAAAAACCAGCAGCTCCATTTACAGTCCTTTTAAAATGGAAAGTTGAATAGTAAAGTCTCATGTTTTCCTCTTGAGCATAGGGAGCCATATCCCAATTGTAAATCGGAAATTCTGCCATCACGGTGTCATTTGGCGCTTCCTTTAGGAAATTATAAACATCAGGAATCTCGTTTTTTGGTTTTACTTTTTCAAAAACTATTGGAAAAGTAAACTCTGCTATTACGATAATACAAATTAAAATATTTACGGATATTTTTAAAAGTTTTCTTTTGCGAAGAATTGTGGAAAGGAAAATCCCTATCGCAATACAAAATGCTAGCATTTCGTAGAGTTCCCATCTCCCTGAATTTCTGAATCCGTTGAATCCTGGAGCTATGTAGTACAGGATAGAATAAGGAAGTGGTATAAGAAAGGGTTCTTTGATTACTTTTCCTCCAAATTGAAGAGCGGGCCCAAGGCTAATAATATAGGTGCTTAGTCCCACTCCAATAAATAACATAAAGTACCTAGGAACTGATCTACCTTTTTTTAGGATTGTATACCCCAACACAATAAATGTGAGTAGGATATGGGCAAAACCACGATATCCGTCATAGATAAAAATTCCAGGATTTTGATAAAGAAGAGTATTAAAGAAAGGGCCTATGTGTGATCTTCCCAAATTAAGGAAAAAGTGCTCTGGTCTATTTGCTGTATGTATTGCTTCTCTTATGTCTCTTGTGTAATTAAAGGTTTTGGAAGTCTCGTAGTATGGGAGAATAATGGGTATGCATAATGCTGTGACAAATAAGATTGATAAAGCTGTTTTTTTATTGATAAAAAAACGAATTTTTTGTCTTCCCTTAACAATCTCTAGGATCGTAATTGAAATTAAGACAAGCAGTAAAAAGTATGCTGGCTGAAAACTGTTTATAAACTGTAGATAGAAGAAAAAAATAGTAAGAAGAAAATACTTGAATTTCCCGCTTTTTATAAAGGCAAAATAGCACAAGAGTGATAAGGGTATCCAATAGATTGTCAAAACTTGCAGTTGTCCAAGCTTCAATAGAAAATGGGTAGAAAAACCAAAAACTACACCAGATGAAAAACTAGAGAAGAAATCTTTCGTTAAAAAATAGACAAGAAGATACGTTGAGAATCCGAGTAGTCCAAACGACAGCAGAAAGTTAAATGTGTATGCTACGATAGGTTCTTCAAAAATAAATACAGGTATAAGTGCAATTAGGGAAGATGAAAGATGTGGATCTGAAAATGAAATCGAATTATTGAACGGATAGAAAGTATTCCCCTGAAATAGGCTAAAAATATTCGTAGTTATTGCGTGAATATTCCAGTTAAGTATCCAGGTTATATAAAGCTCATCTACTAACCCGGGTATGTAAGTATTGAGATTTAGAACAAGGGGAAAAGTTAAATAAATAGAAAGCCCAAGAAATATGAAGGATGCTGAAATGTGCTTTAGTAACTTAGATTTGATTAGAGGCATCTACCAATTATGAATCAATTGCAAATCAATTACAAAGCAAAAACAAGTAACACCCCTGCTGCAATAAGAATAAATGATAACCCGGATAATATAAGTGTGTTTTCAGAACCACCAGGAGGTGCGATTGAGGGAACAGGTGTGGGAGTCATTGGAATAGTTGGAAGAGGTGTTGGGGTTGGGGTTGGGGTAATTTGTGTTGTTGGAGTTGGTGTAACTATTTCAGTTGGGGTTGGCGTAATTTGAGGAGCGAGAGTCGGGGTGGGAGTTGGGGACAAAGTTGGTGTTGGTGTTGGTGTTGGTGTTGGTGTTGGTGTTGGGGTGCTTGTTGGGCGAAGAGTAGGCGTTGCTGAGGGGGTAGCACTCTCCGTAATTTGTGATCCAGATGGGAAAACTGAGAAACTTCTTGAATCTGATTCTTGATCCCCTGACGGATTAGAAGTTCTAACAGTGATAGTGTATTCTCCCTGTATTATGTCGGAGGTAGGTTTATAAATCCATGAGCCATCAGCCTTTGTTACTAACTGAGTTGTTGTAAGACCCGTAATACTAATTGAGATATTGCTGTTTGGGTATGAAGTTCCTGAGAATTGAGGCCTATTATCAATAAAAAACTCACCCTCCTCCGGTACGATTATGGATAAGGTCTGACCATCTCCAATATTTGTAAAATTAAATTCGTTTGATTTATTCTCTTGTTCTGTGTCTTCGTAGCTAAAGTTATATTTTTGAGAAAGTGTTACAGCCGGTAGATTTTGAGCAGGCAAAAACTTGGTTACAACATCAGTTAATAAGTCCTGTCTAAAAAGGCTAAGAGAAAATACAGATTGATCAGAAAGAACATTGTATTCAGAGCTGTCTAGATTTCGAAGAGAATTGGTTGGAAGTATAAATTCTCCTTTTACATCTGTTACAGCCGAAATAATTGATGAAGATTCGGTTTTAGCTGTGACAATAGTATCTGTGCCTGCTGCACCATCAGGTAAAAGAGCTTTTCCAAAAAGAGGGTTTTGAGCAGGCGGAGGTGTATTAATTACAAATCCTGTTTTTGTTTTGTATTCCGGGCTTGAATACTCTTTCCCACCGGACAGAATTTTAAAGGAATATTGAGTTTGCGGTTTTAGGTCTTGAGCTGTAACGTGATGGGAGTAGTATTTATTCTTAGAACCGTTCTTTTTATCTCTGTCATCAAGAACTACAGAATTTCCAGTTGCTGATTCTTCCATGGTAATTACACCTTCAGAAAGTGCAGTGGTTGTAAATACAACTGTAAAGCTTGTATCGGTAATGTTGGTGATAAGAACTTTTTTGGGGATACTATCAGGTGCCGCTTTTCCCTGATAAAATATTCCACTTTGCACAAGAACGACAGATATTCCAATGACAACGGTAAGCACTATTAGGGCAAAAAGAGTGGGGATGCGTTTATTAAATAACCCTTTTTTCATAGCGTAGAAGCACTACCACTTGCTTCTTGGATTGAAGTCGTAGTTGGGGTTGGGGTTGGGGAGAGTGAGCTTGTAGACTTAGAGTCCTCAGATATTATTCCGGTTTTTTCGGAAAGATTTACAGGAATTGAAGTTCTTTTTCTAAGTTCTTCGATGGTTTTTTTGTCAAAAGTTGCTGGAATAGCAACGACCCGTTGTTGAGTAACCGTCGGAAGAGAAGAGAGAGTAAAATTATGATAAATATTAAAAGCAATTATGACAATAACTGCAAATGTACTAAATCCTGTAAGTAAAATAAGATTTTTTAACATACTAGTTTTTTATAAAGAAAGCCTTGCCTGTAATGGATGCCGTATAAACATTATCTAACTTTTTTCCTGTTGTAAGCTTTTCTATCCCGATTATTCTCTCCATATTGATAACATCAGATATAAATCTGTTGATGTCTTGTTCTGTTCCAGTCACGGAAACTGAAAATGTGTATGCAAAGATTGGCGAATTTAAGTTCTTTGCAGGGAATATTTCCATAAGTCCTGTGTCGATCTTTTGCATAACCAACCCATTTTTAATTGAAAGTTGTTCAAGTTGTCTTGTTAGTTCTCCAACTTTAGGACTTTTGGGAATAGCATTTTCTATCAATGGAAGATCTTGCTGAATGTCGTTGTATTGAGAGCTCAATGATCGAAGGGCAGTATTTTTATCCTCAAGTTGTTTTAGGGCTGTTTTCTTTTCCTCGTACTGTTTATTGAGATCCGAGATAGTTGAAATAGTTGGTCCAATTGCAAAAAGCCCGAAAAAAGAAAGAGCTAGAAATGAAAAAATAATGTAAAGGTATGCTGTTACTCTCTGTTTGTTTTTACCAGCATTAAGTGCTACGTTGCCTTTGGCGATAAGTAATTTTATTTCTTCTTTGATTCTATCCTTTTCTTTTTGCATATTATTTTGGCTGCTCTGGAGTTACCGGAACCGTTTCTTTTACATCCACCCTGCTTTTAAATCTGACGCCATTGTCTGAAGTATTTATTTCATCGATCGTGATCGCAGAAACAGAGGTAAAATTCTTTAGTCCATCGAGAAAGTCAGTGAGAGTATAAATTGAGAAAGTGCTTCCATCAACAATAATCGTTCTGCCGCTTATTGAAAGTGTTGTTGCGAAGAATGTCCCTGTTTCTATAGCATTAAGGATCTCGTTCATGACGATAACCTTAGATGAGGTATCATCATTGGTAGATTTGATGTTATTCAAGCGCTCCTGAATGCTTCTATATGTCTTTTCATCCTCCGCTTGAGCTGCGATATAGGCTTCTTGTACTTTAATCTGGTCGTGGAGATCAACAATCTGGCGATCAATGACAAATCTATATCCAAGTGCAGCCAAAGCAATGAGTTCAATCCCGACAATGATTGCTCTGCCTGCATCTATCGTCCAGCCATATACAACCTTTCCAACAGTAGCTTTGCCATGCGAGCTTAGGTTGATGTTAAGTTTTGGAGCAGTTCTTTTGGCCATATTCGTCCCCACAGCAAAATTAACCCTGTGGGGCGCTTATTTAGTGTAGAGTTTTTTAGAATGGATGTCAAAGCTGAAGAGATCAAATTTGAGGCTAGAAAAGAAACTATTTAGAGGTCTTTTTCTTGGCTGAAGGAGCTTTCTTAACTGTTGTCTTAACGGCTTTTTTTGGAGCTGTTGTTTTTGGAGCAGCTTTAGCTTTTGAAGTTATAACTGATTTGACGGTTTTGCTGCTTGCAGGTTTTGCTAGCTTTGAAAGAGAAGATTTAAGTCTAGAGGCTTTATTATTATGGATGATATTTAGCTTTGCGGCCTTATCTACTGTTGAAATAGCCTTAGTAACCGCTTTTCCAGTCTTGGTTTTTTTAGCAGCTCTCACAGATGACCTCAAAAGGTCACGGACCTTATCGTTTTGTTTTTCTCTTTTTTTGTCTTGGCGCAACTTCTTGATTGCGGATTTTATTACTGGCATATTACTTCTATTGAAATCGAAACGTTGTTATTCTAACATGGAGTAAGTGTAAATACAAGAAAAGAAGCCTCAAAAAGAAGGCTATTGTTATTCTATGGTAAAAGACATTGTTAGAAAAGGACTTCAAGCATTAACTCAAAAACAGTCAAACATTTTCACTGCTGCCTTTTTTATAGTTGCAACAACGATTTTCGGGCAAATACTTGGTTTTTTGAAGTACAGAATGTTAGTTGCTCT
>CAYTCO010000011.1:5775-8890 GCA_964436385.1 uncultured Gammaproteobacteria bacterium | reverse complement strand
CCTCTCGCAAAAATTGTAGCACCAGGATTTTCAGAATCAGAATTAAGACTTATGTCTAATCTGATGATTATCATTCAGCTCTCCCAAGTGTTTTTTGTCGTTGGGACTGTTTTTTCTGGAATGCTTCAATCATTTCAACACTTTTTAATTCCGGGAATCGCGTCCGCTCTCTACAACCTCGGAATAATAATTGGCCTAACAGTTCTATCTGGAGTTTTTCATATGGGAATTTACGGAGCGACTTTAGGGGTTGTTATCGGTGCATTTTTCTTTTTTGCAGTTCAGCTCCCAATGCTTCGTGGAACCGGCTTTCATTTTAGGCCGACGCTTCATCGTGACGAGGCACTTGAGCGAATAGTAAGGCTTATGATTCCAAGATCATTAACGCTCTTAGTTGCTCAAATCTCTATAACAGCCAACGTATTCTTTGCATCTTTTACAACCTCTCGTGGTCTTGTTATTTTAGAGTTAGCCCAGACCCTAATGCTTGCGCCGGTTATTCTTTTTGGACAGTCAATTGCTCAAGCATCTTTCCCTTCTTTGTCCATGAAATCAAAGGATCCAGCAGAATTTGTATCTATATTTGTAAGTTCCTTAAATCAGATTTTATATTTAACACTCCCCATAAGTGCACTTCTTATTGTTCTTAGGATTCCCGTTGTAAGACTTTTCTTTGGAGCAGCTAGATTTGATTGGGATGCAACTGTTGCAACCGGGCTTACCCTTGCTCTTCTTGGAATTTCAATTGCAGCACAAAGCTCAATTTATCTTTGTGCGCGGGCATTCTTTGCTCTTAAGGATTCCCAAACTCCATTTTTTATTACACTATTTTCAGTCGTCATTAACATCACGCTTTCCTACTACTTTATACTGTATTTGAAGTTACCGGTCTACTATTTGGGAATATCATTTAGCATTGGGAACATCATTTCCTTTATGCTTTTGTTAATAACTCTCAATGCAAAAATAACATTACCAAAGCTTGAAATAGTAATCACATTTATAAAAATAGTAACAGCAACTTTTGTTATGGGAGTTGCTCTATATATTCCGATAAAGCTTTTGGACCAATTAGTTTTTGATACTACAAGAACAATAAATCTTTTTATTCTTACAGGTATTGCATCTGCAAGTGGAATAATTGCATATGTTTTCTTCACATGGCTTTTGGATATAAAAGAAGCGTATTACATAATTGCAGTTGCAAAACAGTTTAGAAATAAAAACAAAATAATAAAACAAATTGGTGAACTCCTTGATGGTTCGAAGTTAAATCCTTAGCTTCATGTTACAATTCCCAAATGCCAGAAAAAAATGAACATAGCTTGCGTCAGTACGTGGGTGTTGGTTTGGGAGCTTTAGTTGCTGCCTTGGTGGTTGCTGGTCCTGAATGCAAAGAGGAATACGATTATAGATTTAATTCGAAGGATAGCAATTCAGGAACTGACATAAAAGCGTGTGCAATTGGTCTAAATCAGGAAATTTCTTGTAACAAAGGTGTTTCGCAGAAATGTAAAGATTGGGGACTAGAAGCGGCGTCAAATCCATTAGGCGTTTCAGAAAGACCTATGGAATGCGAAAAAATAGAGTACGTAATCGTAAAAGAATGGAAGTAACCCTTAGATGACAAGCTCTTTTGTTGGTATAATCTCAGAATGAATAATATACGTAACTTCGCAATTATATTTCGCTGTCGCTCATATGACAGCAAAAATTTATATCTATGAACAACATTAGAAATTTTGCCATCATTGCTCACGTGGATCACGGCAAATCAACACTTGCTGATAGACTCATGGCTTTAACAGGAACACTGACTGGAAAAGATCTTGATCAAGAGCAATTTTTGGATAGCAATCCAATTTCCCGAGAGCGGGGAATTACCATAAAACTTGCGCCTGTTCACATGAGCTATACACTAAACGCTGTTCCCTACGTGCTAAATTTAATTGACACTCCCGGCCATGTAGATTTTTCATATGAGGTTGTGAGAACCCTATACGCATGCGAAGGAGCAATACTTGTGGTTGATGCGACAAAAGGGATTCAAGCGCAGACTGTAAGTCATTTTAATGTGGCAAAAAGTCTTGGTCTTAAAATTATTCCTGTAATAAATAAGGTGGATCTAGATAGTGCAGAGATAGAAAAGACTGAGAATGAAATTGTAGAATCTTTTGGTTTTGAAAAGAGTGAGATTTTAAGAATCAGTGCAAAGTCTGGTATTGGGGTTGAGGAATTACTAAAAACCCTAATTGAAAAAGTTCCGCCCCCGGACGATGCAACTACAGATAAAACTCAAGCTTTAATATTTGATTCAAAATATGATGAACACAGGGGAATAGTCATTTTTATAAGAGTTAGAAATGGGGAAATTAAAAAAGGAGATGAAATATTATTCTCTTCAGATAAAAGCAGGGCGCTTGTTATGGACGTTGGTTTTATGAGTCCAACTTTCACATCAACGGGAAAGTTAGCAAATGGAGACGTCGGATATGTGATCACAAATATAAAAGATATAACCCAAGCAAAAGTAGGAGACACAATGACTCTTTCAAAAGACCCTGCAGAAAGTCTACCAGGATACAAAGAGCAAAAGCCATTTGTTTATTTATCAATCTACCCTACTTCCTCATCAGATTTTCAAAATTTAAGAAAGGCAATTTATTCACTTAAGTTAACAGATGCGGCTCTAGTTATTGCTCCTGATTATTCATCAGTATTTGGCAGCGGTTTTCGCTGTGGATTTTTGGGACTTTTGCATTCACAAATTGTTCTTGAAAGGATAGAGCGAGAATACGATCTAGATGTATTTTCAGCACCGCCATCAATTGCTTATCTTGTTGATGGAGTTGAAATTTCAAGTCCAAAGGAATTTGATATCTCCAAAAATGATATTAAAGAGCCATACATTGTTGGTGAAGTCTATACTCCCGCCCAATATTTAGGAGGAATTTTGGATCTAGTATACAAAGGACGTGGGCAAGAAGGAGACGTTGCATATTTTGGAACACAAGTAAAAGTTACTTTTGAAATGCCATTATCAAATATTGTGTACGACTTTTATGACAATCTAAAATCCGCGTCCGCAGGATATGCATCTTTCGATTACGAATTT
>CAYTCO010000011.1:0-5675 GCA_964436385.1 uncultured Gammaproteobacteria bacterium | reverse complement strand
TTATGACAATCTAAAATCCGCGTCCGCAGGATATGCATCTTTCGATTACGAATTTCTTGAATATAGAAATTCAGATTTAGAAAGAGTAGATATTTCTGTCAACGAAGTTATAGTTCCTGAGCTTTCATTTATAGTGCACAAAACAAACACAGATTCTTTCTCAAGAAGGATCGTTGAAGTTCTTTCAAAAAGCATTCCAAAGCATTCATTCCAAATTGCAGTAAGAGCTCAAGTTGGTGGAAAAATTATAGCCAGCGAAAAAATCGGTGCTTACATGAAGGATGTGACAGGAAAGCTCTATGGAGGAGACAGAACTCGAAAAGATAAACTCTTAGACAAACAGAAAGAAGGGAAGAAGAAGATGAAGAGCATTGGAAGAGTCAACGTGCCAAAAGAGGCGTTTATGAGCATCCTCAAGGTTTAGCAGTTTTTTTAAATCGCCCTCTTTACAGGACGAGGAGGAAGATTCCGGCAAAGATTACAAGTATTACGCCTCCTATTATTCCAACAGTTGTTGTAAGACTTCCTGAGTCAGCAATAGTTGGAGTAGGCGTTGGTGGGTCTGTAACAATTGGTGCAAGAGTTGGTGTTGGTGTTGGTGGTAATGTTGCAAAGGCCCCAGTTACAGCAATAGGCGTCGTACACGTTGCACTTACAGCTCCATTATTGTCAGTAAAGACAGTTGTTGCTGAGAAATTGCCACCAGATGTATATGTGTAATTAAGTTGAGCAGATGCAGAAGCGGTTCCAAGGCCAGTTGATACATCTTGCTGTGCTCCATTACCAAAGTTAAATGTTGCTTTTGAGATAGTCCCATTTGTGTCACGACCTGTTGCAGTAAATGTTACAGACAAAGGAGCAGAGCCAGACGACACAGAGGAGGAAAGACTTAGGCAGATAGGAGATTGATTTGCGACAGCCGTTGTTGGAGTTGGTGTAATCAAGACTAGTGGCGTTGGTGTGACTGTCCCAGGGGTAGATGTTGTAGGTGTGACTGTTATGGTTGGTGTAGGTGCTGCTTGGTCTCCGCATGTTTGTGGGGTTATAGAAACCTGTAGTGGGGATGAGCCAGCCGCATTGAATACGTCCTCTGTTGCACCATCTTGTTGGGCAAGAGAATAGACTTTGGTGCCGGCAGCATCAATATCAAGGGAAACAACAGTTCCATTTGTTGGAGCAAGTGGTTTTATGGTAATTGTCCCAAGATCAGTAGTTGTACTTATCGCTTTCGTAACGTCAGCTCCAATATTTAAGGTTATAGACATGCCGGTTGTTGTTTGCTCGGGTCCCTTAAGAGTTTGGGGGAAAGCAGTTGTATTGGGGGCAAAATTTATATCAAATTTAGTCTTATCCCATTTAAGCGCAAGCTGTACTGTGCTAACAATATTTTCGCCAGGATTTAAAACCAGTCTTGAGGTCTTTGTCTCATCGCATTGATCGGTTGTGACAGATGGACTAATAAACGAGAGAGTTGTCGTCGGTGCTGCACTACCTCTTGTTGAGGTTTGATTTTTGACTATAAAAAGAACAACGGGTATTGCTAAAAGAAGAAATGCTAGGTTGCCAAGTAGGAAATACTTATTTTTAAAAATATTCATGCAGATTTACATCACAGGAGCTAAAACCCTGCAATGCAAGATGATATTAGCGTAGAAGATTTTGGAATGTTTTGCAAGCGAAACAGGTAATTAATTAGCAGAGCTCTTGACAAATTGATAATGCTTTTGTATAAATACACACAGTCCAACTCAAGAATTCTTGTTTGGACTATTTATATGACCAAAACCACGAACATCAAACCGCTTTTTTCAAACGTACTTATCAGACCAGAAGAGGCTGAGACTAAAACATCGGGGGGAATTATCATCCCTGATTCGGCACAAAAAAACGAATCAACAGTTGGAATTGTAATGGCAGTTGGTGAGGGTCACATTTCTCCCAAAGGAGATCAGGAAAAAATTATCGTAAAAGTAGGAGACCGCGTAATGTACAAAAAATGGGGAGGAAATGAAGTAAAGGTTGAGGGTAAAGAATGGACAATAGTTGAGCAAAAAGATATTCTTGCGATTCTCAATTGACAATCGCAAATTTAAAATTAACAGAGTATGGCAAAACAAATTAAATACGGAGAAGACGCAAGAAAGGCTTTAAAAGCTGGTGTAGATAAATTGGCTGACGCAGTTGTTACAACTCTTGGTCCAAAGGGTCGAAATGTTGCAATCGATAAAAAATGGGGAGCACCAAATGTTATCCACGACGGCGTATCAGTTGCAAAAGAAATAGAGCTTGAAGATCCATTCGAAAATATGGGTGCTCAACTTGTTAAAGAAGCATCTTCAAAAACAAATGACGTTGCAGGAGACGGTACAACAACCGCTACTCTTCTTGCACAGGAAATTATCAATAACGGATTCAAATATGTTGCTGCTGGAGCAAATCCAATGATTCTTAAAATTGGTGTCCAAAAAGCTGTTGATGCAGTAACTGCTGAAATTAAGAAAATGACAAAAGAGGTTAAGGGGGATGATGTTTTGAAAGTAGCAACAATTTCGGCTCAAGATGAATCAATCGGAAAGCTTATTGCAGATGCCTTGGAAAAAGTCGGAAAAGATGGAATAGTAACTGTTGAAGAAGGACGGGGAATCGAATTCTCAATAGATTACAAAGAAGGAATGGAATTTGATAAAGGGTATGCATCAGCTTACTTTGTAACTAATTCTGACAATATGGAGGCAGAAGTTGATGATGCCTACATATTAATAACAGACAAGAAAATCTCAAATCTTCAAGAACTACTTCCTTTTTTGGAGAATTTTGTAAAGGTTAGCAAGAATTTAGTAATTATTGCAGATGATGTTGAGGGTGAAGTATTGGCTGCATTTGTTGTAAATAAATTAAAAGGAGTTCTTAACGTCTTGGCTGTTAAAGCTCCCGGATTTGGAGACAGACGAAAAGCAATGCTTGAGGATATTGCAATGCTGACCGGTGGAACAGTTATCTCTGAGGATATGGGAAGAAAGTTAGAGTCTATAACCGTTGAGGATTTAGGAAGGGCTGATAAAGTAAAATCCACATCAGAATCAACTCAAATTATTGGAGGTAAAGGAAATAAAAAAGACGTTACTGTAAGAGTAGAACTTCTTAAAAAAGAGATCGTAAAATCCACTTCAGAATTTGATAAAGAAAAGCTTCAAGAAAGACTAGCTAAATTATCAGGAGGAGTTGCTGTTATAAATGTTGGTGCTGCAACTGAAGTTGAAATGAAAGAGAAAAAAGAAAGAGTAATTGATGCTGTTGCTGCAACAAAAGCGGCTCTTGAAGAAGGAATTGTTTCTGGTGGAGGAGTAACACTCTTGAAGGCTCGCGCAGTATTACCTGCTCTTAAGAATTCTATTAAAAGTGAAGACGAAAAGCTTGGTGTTGACGTTTTGCATTTAGCTTTGGAAGCACCACTTCGAAGAATTGCAAAAAATGCCGGGTCAGATGATGGATGGGTTCTAAGAACTGTTGAAGAAGCATTGAAAGATCCAAAGAATAAAGATTTCGGATTTAATGCGATAACCTTAGAGTTTGAGTCAATGATCGCAGCAGGAGTTATTGATCCAGCAAAAGTAACAAGAACAGCTGTTCAAAACGCTGCATCAATTGGAATGATGGTTCTAACAACTGAAGCTTTAGTGACAGATCTTCCTGAAAAGAATTCTCCCGCAGGCGGAATGCCTGGTGGAGGTATGCCTGGAATGGGCATGGACTACTAAATTAGTTTTTAGGTTATAGTTGTTAGCTTTCAGTTATTTTATCCAAGAACAAGATCTCCACTAGAAAACCTGCAGAGTAGGTTGATTATGATAATATTTATCAATGAGCGAAAATGGAAATACAGAAATTCCAACTCGTCATACAGAAGCCAATAGTCCTCCCTACGTAGCAGAAATATTAGCAAGAAACGACTCTCTTTTTTCTCACCCACTTGATTCTACCGAGTTTAGAGATACCTTAAATTCTTGGACAAGCTCAATTAACTCGCGCTTGACCCTTCTTCGCGGAAATGTTGATGTTCCTCCTAGCGTTTCTGTAGTTATTCCAGCAAAGGATGAGACGCATAACATCCTCCCCTTACTGGAATCTCTAGCAAATCAAGACAGCACGGAAAGTATGGAGGTAGTTGTCGCAGCAAATAATTGCTCTGAGGGAGATATGACAGCTGAAATTGCTCGGGCAAGTGGAGCAAAAGTTTTTGAATACAGTAACTTAGATAGAGCTAAGCATTCTCCAATTACTCTTGCCCGTCAAAATGGGTTGGAAGACATAGAGGGTGAAATAATTGTTAGTACCGACGCTGATGTAATAGCTCCTCCTAGCTGGGTACGAGTGGTTACTAAGCCTCTTGATGATCCAGCTAAGTCAGTAGTTGCTGGTGGCATTAAACATTATAGAGCGAATAGAACTATTAGAATGCACGATTTAGGCACAAGACTGGCAAGAAGAGCTTCTCTTGCTGCAGGTATGCTGGGAAGATTTGGCATTGAGCCAAAACGCGCAAATCAAATGGCAGGCGGTGCAAACATGGCATTTCGTAAAAAAGACGCAATAGAAATTGGTGGGTATGATTTTTCCATTCCTGTTGGAGAAGACTCTAAGATGGGAAATACACTTGCTAAGATCGGAGACGTCAAGTTGATACAGGATGATTCAGCAACAGTTTATGTTTCTCCGAGAAGAATCGAACACGCAAGCAAACGCGATCTGGCAAAAGGAAGAATATGGGGATTTAGAAAGTTATATCTAGACGAAAACGATCAATTAATCGATTACAGAGATGAGGTAAAGTAGATATCTACATAGTGAGATCCTTCTTCATGCAAGCACCATCGTTGGTATAATAATTCATATGATTGATGTTCATTGCCACTTAAATTTCCATAAATTCGATGAGGATGTAGATCGCGTTATCAAAGATGCAAAAGACCGCGGTGTTACGACGATCGTGAACACAGGAACATCTATTCCCTCATCGAAAAAAACAGTTGAGCTCGCAGAAAAATACGACCATTTATATGCAATTGTTGGAATTCACCCCCATCATGCAGACAAATCAGACGTCGAATTTGAAGGGGAACTACACCCAGACTGGCTAACAACACTTGAAGAGATAGCAAAGAATCCAAAAGTTATAGGGATAGGGGAAGTTGGTATGGATTTTTGGAATTATAGAACAAATGGGATCGTTTCAAAAGAATTGCAGGAAGATGCATTTCGAAAGCAAATAGAGCTTTCTATAAAACTTGGTCTACCCCTACAAATACATACGCGTCTTGCTTGGGATGAGACTTTATCAATCCTGTCTGATTACAAAAATGATCTGCAAGAAGTTCCTGGCATGTTCCACTGTTTTTCAGGAAGCTTAGAATTTGCAAAGAAGGTTTTGGATATGGGATTTTATACAGGCTTTGATGGAAATATAACTTACGGTGGTATACCTCCAGGGGAGACAACAAGCCTCCAAGATCTTGTAAGGTATATTCCCGAAGACAGAATTTTAACCGAGACAGATAGCCCATTTCTCTCTCCGCAGTCCCTTCGAGGCACACGAAATGTGCCAGGTAACATTCCGTTGATCCTTGAATTCATTGCGCAGCTCAAGGGAATTTCATATAATACACTTGAAGCTCAAA
>CAYTCO010000010.1:34201-40672 GCA_964436385.1 uncultured Gammaproteobacteria bacterium | reverse complement strand
TGAAGCCACTCCTCCCATCCAACGGCAAGAGCCTTTACTCTCTTTGCCGGAGAGGAAAATAGTACTGCTATTTCATTTGGTATTGTAGAATATGAATTTTGAGCGTAAATTACCAATAATTTATCGGTCAAAAGATACTGTTTAAAAACTAGTTTCAATGAATCCGTGTCTATATCTCCATTTTTATTTACTATTTCAGTACCATATACAGGAATATTAATTGCACCATTTATGTGACCCGAAAGGTACTCACTCATAGGCCTTATGTCTATAATTTCAAAATCAACCTCATTCTTCTTCAATTTGGCAGCCAAAAGAAGTGGGTCATACTTATCTACCGGCACTATTTTTTTATTTTCATAAGCCTGCGTTCCCTGAACTTGTTGAGCTGGTTTCGGCACAAACTGTACAACCAAATTAGTCGAAAACATAAATAAAGCCGCCCCCGTTGTAATCATTGACCCCAAAAAAGAAGTTATAAAAAGAAAAAAGTATTGTCCTGGTTTTCTTTTGATTTCATTTCTTAATTTTGAGGCTCCAAAATCATAAAGTTTTAAGAATTTTCTCTTACCTTTCTTCTCTAGATCTGCAATTTCTTCCTGTGTATCCTGTACGGGTTTTTCAAATACTTCCTCAAAAAATGATTTGTCATTGCTTTTATATGTCATAGCTATATACAAGATACCATATACGATATACTAATTTCATATGCTAAAGTCTGCCTTTCTTCTTATTATTACCCTGATTTCTTTAGTCTTGCCGATAATTCCTAATGCTACCGCCGGAGAACTTACCCAGACATCGCTAAGGCTCACAAGACAAGCACCATCTGCTGCAGCAGGCAGTCTTGTTTGTGTAACAACACCATCGGTTGACAACGGTACCGAAACATCACTCCAGATCATTTTTCCAACGGGGTTTACTGTTAATCAGACTGAGTCAAATTGGGATGTTGATACAAATGACATTCCCGGGACTTCCTGGCCTGGAATTGGAACACCGACAGGAATCTCGGGCCAAACCGTCACATTCCCAAGCTCAAATTTATCTGCCAACACACAGTACTGCTTTAACTTTGATTCAATAAGTACCATAACTACCCCATCCTCAACTGGGAGTTATCCTGCAACTATCAGAACAAGGAATGGAACAACAACAATTGACTCAGTTGAAGTCGGTCTTTCAATAATTGCAAATGACAGAGTAAGTGTAACGGCTACAGTACCTGCTAATCCTTCTGATTTCATTGCAAATCTAACTCTTAATAATCCATCAAACGGTTTTTTCGCCCAAAATACAGAACTTTCCTACACCCTGCAGTATCAATCTCTACTCACAACCCCAGCAACTATTACGGTCGAAGCAGAATGGGAAATGGGAAAGATTTACGGCTCAACTACTCCAACGGAAGACATTTTAGACTATGTGATTGGAAGTGCATCAAATGCTTATAGCAGCACTCCTCCAATCATAGACACAGTCAATCGAAAGATTTCCTGGAATATTAATTCATTTCCTCCAAATAGCAGTCAAAGCGTAACTTTTAAACTAAGAACAAATAGCTCTTACAAGAGTACTTTGCCTGTAACTTTTTCAGTAAATGGACGGGTTTTTGGACCAGGCACACAAACAGCAGATTCAACAGTGACCTCAAATTACTACAATTCTGAATACGTAACGCCAACACCTACTCCAACTTGCACTCCCGGCGCATGTCCGACTAGCCCTCCCCAGGCTATCACTCCGACTGCAACTCCGGCTCCTAGTCAAAATCCAATTATATATGCCGTTGATATAAGAACCATTTCTTCAAGCAATGCAGCTGTCTTTTTAGCCGCAAACAAAAACGTACAAACTAGGATCAGATTTGGCACGACACCTAACAATCTTAACCTAACAGCCAGTTCAAACGATTTTGCTACTCAACACGTAATTGAACTATCAAATCTAAAGCCAAAAACACGATACTACTTCAGAGCTGTCGTTACAGATCGTGAGGGAAAATCTTCAGGCACTGATATATATGTATTTGACACCGCAATTTCTCCTTTTACTTCCAAAGTTCTTACTAACTCGATAATTTTTACGAGCAACGATGTAGTGCTAACAAACTATTTAGATTTAGCAGGGAAAATGCCAAATGTTATTGTTCCCCTAAACACACAATATTCTTTTCGATTTGCGATGGCCCCATTCGATCAAATACGTACGATTCGGGCTAATCTAAGATCAAATTCGGTTCTTGGAACTAGCAGCACAGATACCTACAAAGAGTCTCATTCAATTCAAATCACTGAAATAAAACCTGGTCAGTATATAGGACAACTTCTCTCGGGAGTATCAACTGGAATATACAAATTGATTCTTCGAGTTGATGATTTCAACGGCAATGTTGTTGAAGAATCAGTTGCCAATCTTTACGTTGTTAATCCTTTAAAAATTGTTGATTCAAAATCCAAAACAGGCATTGAAAATACAAAGGTAAATCTGAGCTACTATAATTTCCGCTTGAGACGCTACGAACCACTCTCCACTTCTCTTACTGCAATTACAAACCCCTCGTACTCAGATTATGAAGGTAAAATAAATATAGTACTTCCAGAGGGAAAATATAAAGCCGATGTGTCAGTATTCGGCTTTGAGAAAAAGACGGTTGAATTTACCATTGGTCCAAATAATTCTAATTATCCATCAATTGAACTTAAAAAACTCCCTTTCTCACTTTTAGATTATCTAAATTACACCATCTCAACTGCTTTGGATGCTTTCAAAACAGTTACGGACTATGTTGACTCGATAAAAAACTCTGCAAGATTTTTGGAACTGCTAACATTTGGCGTTATTCTTCTTTTTATCGGTCTTTCTATATATCAAATATCACGAGTTTTTGGAGTTTCATTTTTTACCCTACCATTCTTCATAATCTACCATCTAATATTTTTCGTACATAAACCAAAACATGTTTTTTTAATCCAAGGAAAAGTGGTCAACACAACAACAAACAACCCTGTTGAAGGCGTCCTGCTGCACGTCGTAGCGCCAAACGGCAAAGTATACGCTCATACAAGAACGAATTCGAATGGTGAATTTGCAGTTCCGGTTAAAAGGGCAACAAATGTAAAAATAACTATAAGTAAAAAGGGGTTTTCAATTTTCTCAAAGATTCTGTCCAAAGAGGAATTAGCTTCAAAAATAACCGTTGCAATCAGTAAATCTGAAAAGCCTGAAAAATTTGGATTAAGTACTATAGCGTGGTACTTTGAATCTATCGCTGAGTCATTATTTGAAACCTTTCTTGTTGGAACAATAGTTCTTGAAATTATTTTTGCTCAACAATTCGGTATCGCAAAGGCTCTACCTTGCATTGTTATCTCAGTTGCCAATGTGATGCTGTGGGCTCTACACGCTCGCCCCAGAAAGACCTAGTATTTTTCAGAAAAATCTGACCCAAGGATAATTACAACCTCAGATCCATTTGGAGCAGTTTCCTCATTTGGCAGAGATTTTACCTGTGGCTTTATTAGAGCCAAAGATGATGCAACTACATTAAGATCACTGTCTATAACATTGCTTCCTGCCACCCGCGTAATGCTCGTTATCGGATACTCACCTACTGCATTTGAAGTTGTTATTTCATACTTCTCCTGGGGCAGGAGTAATCCGGCCTTTCTGGCAAGTCCAGCCTCTTTTGTACTATTAAGAATAGTTACCTTAATCTTTTTTTCGATAGGAGTAACAGATGGTGTTACCGGAACTCCTTGCGGGGCAAGATTTGCTGGGGGGGTTGATATATTTGTGTCGTTAATTGTTGCAACTTTAATAATCTTGCCTATTGAGGGCCTGTAAAGAATTGCTTCCTTTGTACTACCGAACAACAACACCTTATCTCCATTCTGTGCAGTTCTGAAGAATGGCTGTGCTGCTAGTTTTTCTACATCTGTTACAGTTGCAATCGTCGGCGTTTCCCCTTCTGGCAAAACCATAAGCATTCCGACGTCATTAACAAGCTTACTTATCTGCTCTGACGTAAGTTGGGCATTAGTAGGTTTTGCATCTTTTTGGAAATAAAGGAATGAATATAAAGCTCCTGCGCTTACTAAAATAACAATTATTACAAGTGAACCTACCAAAAAAGGCTTTGTTCTAAAAAATCTTTTAACCTCTTTCTGTTCTTCTTCACTAGGTATTACAGCCTCAATTATAGATTCTTCTGCTCTCACAAAAACAGTTTCTTTTTTATTTCGGGCAGTTTTCTTCATGGCACATTTAATAATAGAGAATACTAAAGATAACTGCAAGGCTGACTACTGACTATTTGCCAACAATAAGAAGCACAGATGAGGTGAAATCCAAAGATTGACTTTCGTCCTCATTAACACTCAAGAATTCTCCCTCTAAGTCTTTGATAATAGTTAACTTGTCATCTGAATTGACATCTACGCCAAAACTTACAGTTACACCTTTATAATTAGAACTGCCTGCATTTCCTGTCTCGCTAATCTCGTAACCTAGAGCTTCAATCGCATCTGCTGTCTTTTTTGCTTTTCCAGCCTCACCGCTGCCATTTAAGACTTCGAACGAAACCTTCGAACGATCAAATTCAATCGGTGATGGAGCGACAGTCGGAGTAGGTTCAATTTCTTTGACCGCAGTCTCCTTTTTAGGGCTATTTTGATTACTTATGATATATAAACCAAACGAGGTTGTAACTATTATAGTTATAAAAAATACAACACCACCAAGAAAAAATAACTTTCGGTTATTTTTCTCAATTTGAGGAAGATCTTTTTGGCCATTTTCAACATCTTGTGAAATCTCTGGCTTTTTACCTGTTACTTTCTCATAAAAAGAAATGTCAGTAGTCTCCTCTATCGAATTCTGACTATCCTGTGGTTCTTCCAAAATGTCTGGCGGTATCACTACAGTCTCTTCTGGTTTCTTCTTTCGGGCAAGTCGCTTCATTTCATGAGGTTATTTGGTTTTTGGCACTTCGTTTCGTGTATATCCTACTAAAATTTCTTTTACCATATTAACAACCTGTTTTGGCTCATATTCGCTTTTTATAATATACTTCACAGCACCCTTAGCCAATGCGTCCTCCGCATCTTGTTGTCCTGCTAAATTTGTTAACATAACAACGGGAATTGCTTTTGTGGATGGGTCTACCTTCAATTTTTCCAAAACCTGCATACCATTCATTTTTGGCATCATAACATCAAGAAGTATAATTGTTGGATCAACCTTCTTTGCCATCTCGAGTCCTTCCTCTCCATCACCAGCTAATTCAACCTCATATTTTTCAAAAGTAAAAATCTTCTGATACATTCGTGAAATAAGTGGATCGTCCTCAACAATTAGTATCTTGCTCATATATTTAGTGTATTCCTTTATTTTTAGGCTGTCAACAAATTTTTAGCCTCAATAACTTATTTCTTGGAGATTATCTCGGCAATTATTGAAATTATTTTGTCTGGTGTGATGTCGGCTTTTTGAATGTAGTACTTTGCACCCAACTCAAAACAAATTTTTACAACCTCATCCTGCCTCAAATTGGACATAACAATAACCGGTACCGAGATGACGTCAGGCATATCCTTCTTTCTTGTCAAAAATCCAACACCATCTAGCTTTGGCATCATCATGTCCAACAAGACAACGTCATACTTTCCTCTAGGCAGCATTTCTATACCCTCCTCGCCATCTTTTGCTACGTCAACTGCATACTCTATTGATAATAACTCTGTGTACAATTCGCGAAGCTCAGACTCGTCTTCCACTAATAATACCTTTGTTGTAGCTAGCATATTAAAACCGAAATTCTATATGAAAAAATAAATGTACTTTATATGTTAGAAAACAATTATTAAAAATTTATTAACTTTTTGACTTTTTGTCAGTTTTCCCTTCCGTAGGCAGGGTTACTGAGAAAGTTGTACCTTTATTCACCTCAGAAGATACAAGCTCTATCTGTCCACCCATACCCTCCATCATAAGTTTTGAAATATAAAGCCCAAGCCCAGTTCCCTGCGTAGTATCTCGGGTCAAAGGGTTACTTTCAGCTTGCTGGAATTTTCTAAAAAGCAATGATTGTTGAGCCTTTGCAATTCCGCTACCCATATCATGGACAGAGATAGTCACAAATGAGTTTTTCTCAGAAACAACTATGTCTATTCCTCCTTTTTTAGTAAATTTAACAGCATTCCCAATAAGGTTGATCAGAACCTCCTTTAATTTATCAACGTCACCTAATGCCATGAAGTCCTTCTTAGGCTTCTCAAGTTTTGCGTATAACCCTTTCTCCGTCACAACTCCTTCAGTTTCTTTGAGCGCCTCGGTTATGGCTGTTGTGACAGCAAACTTTTCCTTCTTAAATACCATTCTTTTCTGATCTAGCCGTGAGGTATTTAAGAAATCATTTACGACAGATATAAGTCTCGTACTTGATGTATGAATATCGTCTATCATCTCAAC
>CAYTCO010000010.1:6791-34101 GCA_964436385.1 uncultured Gammaproteobacteria bacterium | reverse complement strand
GTACGTCTTTTGTTTCAAAAGGCTTACCTGTTGTTGCAACCTGTGTTATTGCCTTTTCTATATCCAATACCCCTTTTAACTTTTTTTCTATCTCATCTAGGTCGCATTGAAGGTGATTGTCAGCATCCTTGGTAATACCAGCATGATTACCTGATGATGGGCAAAGAATTGCACGAGCTATACCATTCATGGTAATTACCTTGTGGCTGTTATCAGTCATCGCAAATCCAATTGGAAGACTGTTTATTGACGCCTGCAGCTTAGCATGCTCGCTAGCAAGCTCACGAGTTCTTTCCTCTACTTTTTTCTCAACTCCTTCTTTTTCTTGCTTTAGTTCAAGCTGCAACTCTTGCGCATCTTCCAAAATGTTAAAAACGGCCTTTTTGGTGTCTTCTAGAAAGGCGTTCTTCTTTTCAGTATCAATAAGCTGTTTGGATAGTTCTTTCGTTTGCTCCTCAACCCTAGTTTCCAGATCTGCATTCGCCTGATGCAAAGCTGACTTGTAACCCAAAATCGCAGCAGAAAGTTCCTCGAATTCATCTCCTGTAGTTATTTCAAAATCGCTAGAATTATCCGAAGATTTATCGGGGCTAATGCTCCTTCGAATCGCATCAAGAGGTCTTGAAATGGAGTTTTTGTAAAATAATACGATCAACCCAGCTGTAAGAACAATAAAAATCCATCCAAGAGCAATAAGACCAATAGTATCCATAATTTTGTCGTAATAATCAGTAAGATAAACAACTGAAACAATTTTTTCACTCGTTAGAGGATTTGTTCTAAAAATAATTGTTTTTAAGTCAAATTGATAATCATCTACAACTCCGGACTCGTTATTTGTAATGTACTTACGATTCGAATCCAACAATTTGAGACTATTTATATTGCTTGTATCAGCAATAAATACTTTCCCACGCTCTCCTCTTCTCATGTGATTTAATTCGTGCTCTCTTTCTTCTGGACTCATCTGAGGCCAGTTCAAAGAAATAACATTCTCAAATTCTTCAATTGAACGATCAACAATCATATCCCGCACTAAGTTCTGTGCAGATTTGAAATTCAGCATGGTAGTCATACCAATACCGGTAATAATTATGACCATCATTGTTATGGCAATTTTTGAAGTGAAATTAGTAATCTTTTGCGAAATGGCCTCATGTTCCTTTCTCACATAACTTCGTATCTTATTGAAGTACAAATCCATTAGTAGTGAAATAGATACCCCTGCCAAAATAGAGATTGTTAAGCCATTTGCAACATTTTTCCACTGTTCTACAACAGACATATTGGCAAAATATTTTTGCTGCATTGCACCTACCATATACCCAAATACAACAACTACAACCAGAAGCACTCCAACCAGAACAGGAAATAATTTTAGCCGATCGTAAATATTAGCAATATCTACACTTGATGACTTGCCCTCTAAAAAGCGGTGCATGGGTCGGAAAAGAAAAAGGGACAACAACATAAACACTCCTCCGACAAGGGGAACCTCCCAAATAAATGAAAAGACTACCCACTTGAACTGCAAAGCATCAAAATTCATCGAAATCAGATAATAAATCGGTGCAAATATCCAAAACCCTACAACCAATCCCAACCAGATGATAAAGACTATTACTGAACGCACACCAACTTTATCTATATTTCTTCCTACAAGCACCAACATCAAAAAATTTACAAAAAGAAGTATAAGAAGCATTGCAATAAAGATAGGAATTGTTATGGGTACCATCTCGTAAAGTCCGAGAAAAGAATATATAGTAGCCAATATTTCTACCATGATAGTGGCAATACCAAAAATTAAGAGTCGCTTCTGAAAATTTTTATCTGGTTTTATGAAATAAGTATTATTCATTTTTTCGCCTTTATAAGCTTTGATTCTAGCTCTTTAATGGTTTTTTTAAGTTCTACCATGCGTAATTCACGGTCAACCATTATGTGGGTAATTTTTTCGGATTCTAAGGCCTTATCACTTAATTCTTTTTCCCTTTTTTTCTGTTCAGTTACATCAAGCATCATTGAAACAACACCATACACCTTTCCATCCAACGTTTTCAGAGGCGCATTATGCCAATCACAAGTGATCCTCCGCCCATCCTTGGTAATATTATCGTTGATTGATTGGTTAATTTCTCCTGCTAGTAAATGCCTCCATATTTCATCAACATGAGGCTGAACCTCCTCGGGAATGATAAAACGGGCGTGCTTACCCATTGCCCCTTTTTCTGTATAGCCAAAAATCTTCTCGGCAGCCGGATTCCATCTGACAACCTGAAAACTTTTATCCCACTGTATCATCCCTACCGGCATATGCTGGATATTAAAACTTGCGTTACTCTCGGACTCCCTCAATTCTTCCTCTACATTCTTGCGCTCTGCTATGTCAAGAACAAAAGCCAAAAATTTCATTCCTTCATCTTGCTTAAATAACTGAAGGTGAACCTCAATAGGATAAAGCGTCCCATCGGCACGCTTGTGTACTGTCTGAAAAACCAAAACTTTCTTCTTGTGCCCTACTAACGGTCTTATCAGGCTATGAAAAGAGGTAAGTGTGAATTCCGGCTTGATATCAAGTGGCGTCATTTTCAATAGCTGTTCTTGCGAATAGCCGAGATTTTTTTGCGCACCGAAATTTACGTATTCAAAAAGCAACGTCTCCTTGTCAAATATATAAATTTCATTCAAGCTTTTATCCAAAAGTTCTAACCAATTTTCTATCTTTAATTTATTAATATTAACAATTTTTTTGGATTTGTTAGCTATAATAATTGTCCTTTTTTTCTTATCCATAAATTTATTTTTCCTTCTTCTTGGTCTTTTCTTGATGCATTTTTGATCCTTCACGAAGAGCATTCTTCAACTCTATCATTCTCAATTCACGACCCACCATCAATCTATTAAATTTTTCAAGTTCCTCTGCGTGTTCTACTAATTTCTTACTTATTTTTACATTTTTTGCCAATACTTCTTCCTTTGCATCCTCCGAATTCTTTAGGTCATCAAGCATTTCATTGATAGATTTTGAAAGAATCGCAATTTCGTCCTTTCCGCTTACTTTAATTCTTTTTTCAAAATCTCTTGACTCACCAATTGCTCTTGCCTGGCGCCCGACAAAAGTCAGTCTTTGAATAATGATCTTCTCAATCAAAAGAATAAGAAACACTCCAAAAAATGAACCAAATAATCCTGCAAGCAACATGAAGTAAAATATTGTTTCTTGCCCCTGAAGAAATATGGCTCTATGCATTTGTACCTCAATCATCAAGATAGGACTTCCATCAATATCATTTATGATTGAGTATCCATTGATAAGTTTAGTTGAATTTTCAAGAACAAAATGATTACTATCTTTTGTAATATTTTCTTTAGCTTTTTCTACAAAGGGATTGTCTAGATTATAGGAAAGAAGATTAACCGTTACATGGGTAAGGTCTCCAAGCTTTTTAACTTCATCCTTACCGAAGTGCTTAACAAATACTATTGTTCCACCAACTGGACCCTCACCCTCACTTGTAACGATAGGTTTTGAAGCAATGACTAAATTTTCGTCTTCCAAAGAAACCATGCCGCTCTTTGAACTATCAATTCCTTCATGCACAACTAAGTCACTATGATCCTCAAAATACTTCTCTACTTTTTTGGATGAAATAATATCCGTGTCAAGAAAATTGCTATAAACTAATTTGCCCTTGGTATCATAAAAAAGCATACCCTGTATTTCAAGATTTTCTAAAGCAACAATAGTCAAATTTGATTTAATGTAGGCCTTATTCTTGTCTTTAATAAATTCATACGTGTCATCCCACGTTGCCCAATCAGATATTTTTACTTCAAGCTGGTTACTGACATTTATTACAGCGTCACTGACTCTATCCAAATTCCTTATTACACCTTCTCTTTCAATTTCTACATAATTCTTAATCAGTATTTGTGAGCCTACAACATATAGCGTTACACCAAATACGAGTAATGTAAGTACTATTATAGAAATAATCTTTAGTCTTACTGACATAATAGAATTAAGAACTACCTATATATCTTGGGATTGGGATAAATTGGATGGATTTTAAGAAAAACTGGGCAAGCATATTTAATAACAAAACTATAACCTGCCTACATGATAGCGTGACACAAAATACACAACAATGCTAGTTGTATTCCACCCCAACACTAATATTGCCTAATAATTTCAAACACAACCATTAACGATGTGTATATTACTGAAGCGAATAAAATAATAGCAATATAGTACTGCACATTTCTTGTAATCAATGACCTGAAGCCACCAACAGCGGTCCCATCTGCTGTATCCCCAATAACATTTGGGTCCAAAACCAAACCTTGTTGTGAAGATGTGTCTTTATCTTTTTTACGTTGGAATTTCATCTCGTGTGTATCCTACCAATATCGTCTTCACCATATCACAAACCTGTTTTGGCTCGTATTCACTTTTTATTATATATTTTATTGCACCCATTGAGAGTGCTGTTTCTGCATCTTTTTGACCTGAAAGATTTGTAAGCATTACCACCGGTATTTTTTTTGTTGCTGAATTATCCTTCAGCTTCTTAAGAGCCTGTAGTCCATTCATTTTTGGCATCATAACATCCAAAAGAATGAGAGACGGCTTGAATAATTTAGCCTTTTTAACTCCTTCTGCACCATCATTAGCAAGTTCAACTTCGTATTTCTCGAAAGCAAATATCCTCTCATACATGCGAGAAATAAGTGGATCGTCCTCAACAATAAGTATCTTTGTCATATATCATTAATCTTAACCTTTATTCATGGTGACGTCTACATTTTCCACCATATTAACCGATCTGGCGGGCAATGTATCTTGATATGAAATACGAAGGAATTATTGAAAATAACAACAATACATTTGCAATAATAAATGTTGCCTGAATCGATTTCATAGCACTTGCAAGGATGTTAACCTCAGGTCTTCCCACAAATAGCATTCCTAATACAGTTGAATCAATACTTCGAACAGGCATATATGAAGCTAAATATTGTCTGTTAAGAATTTCTGTTGAAGTTTGATAGAATTTGCCCTTTTCCAGCACCTCTCTTTTTATAGCAAAGCTATCTTCAATAACTCCATTTGCTCTTGCATTGTTGTCTAGAGCAACAAGTGTTGTAGCAGAAAGTTGATTCTTGCCGTAGAGAGACACTTCAAGACCCGTTGCATCCCTTATTCCATCAACGAATGCGTTATCAATTTTTCTGTCCAAAAGAACTGCTCCGATAATTTTATCTTTAGACATTATTGGGGCAATAGCGCTAAGACTGATCTCGGGTGCAAACACACCATTTCTAGATATAGCAGAACTGACATTCTCACCCTTAAGTCCTTTTTTGACCAAGACATCTTCAGACATTGAGATACCGTTATGCTCTTTATCTTCCCCTTTTGCCACTACTATCCCCTTGTTATCCAGAATTACCACTGAATCAAGATTTTTACTCAATAAGTATGATTCGCTAATCAGTTCGATTTCTTTTTGATTGCTTATTGCTAAAAAATTACTCAACTGTGGAGATTGCGCAATTGCCAAAGCGTCTGATAATGTTTCTGCTTTTTTACTCTCAACTGCGTAATTTAGGACTTTAGTGTCAGTTTCTAACTGCTTAAGAGCCTCTGATTCGATATTACGCAACAACAACCAAGTAAATGCAACTGTAATTGTAATAAAAATCACAATTACACTACATGCATAAATAATAAATATTTGAGACTGAATACGTTTCAGAAGATATCGAAAAACCCATGATCCAATAACAAATACGCTCACCAATAATAGAATATTCGAAACAATCCAGACCAAACCGTAGGGTTTTAACATACTAAACCAAAATACGTTTTTGATCCCATCAATTCTTAAGACAAACGAGCAAAATTCATAGATAGAGAGTATGTATAAACTCCACCCTATTGGCTTGAGATGATTTTCTAGCCCCAACGTAGCTCTTCTTACATTTAAAAACCCCACAAAAGCGGCAAGAATAGGTATTATAACCGTCATAAGTGACAATACCAAAGATATAGGCAATATAAGAAGTTTTGAGAAAGGAAAGAGTGGCAGAAAAAAGCCTTTCATATCTGTAGTTATCAATCCTTTTGTTTTGGGGACAATAGGAAGCGGATCTATAATCAAACCGACAGAAACACTTACATATCCAGCAAAGCGTAAAAATAAACTTACTACATTTATATATTCGCTAGGCAAAAACGCGCTTCCTAGTATGGAGGAATCAACGCTGACCGCTTGAACAAGAAAAGACGATGCCAAAAGGACAAAACCAGCAATTTTACATGTATTTTTTAGTGCTCTATGCTGAAACCATGCATCAAAGTATAACCAAGAAACCATGAATAGAATCAGAGCTGTTACAACGTTAAGCGCGAAATGTATATTAATAAGAACGAATTGACTCCACATAAAATATTAAATTCAATTAGTATCCTTTGAGAATACTCCTAATCTCACATCCTTTACAACGCCCTCCTCATCAATCTCAACGTATCCAGGCAGCATTCTCATATTTAAAAATTCAAGAAATGCTCCATCTACATCCGAAATAAATGCCATAGGATAGTTACCACGCTTCTTATATGTTTGGATAAATGAATCGCTCTCATTAGGCATAACGATTGCAGTTTGGAACTCATCCATAAGCCTCAGGTCTTTAATAATAAGCTGTGTCTGCGGCAACCAGCTGTTCGTAAAACCAAGTATGGTTCTTTTCCCTCTAAAAAAATCTTTTGAGATAACACGTCCATTCGACAAAAGATGTATTTGACCAATGGTCTTTCCAATCACAGGATTAACTTCAACCTGCGACTTCCTATCCTTCTTTAATTCTATTTTTTGAGTATCGGGAACAACGAAAGGTCTGGGAAATTTCAAGAACAAAAATGATATAAATGGATGCTTCGCAATGTCAAAATCACTATTAAGAACCGTAGTGTTCTGGAAAGAAAAAATGTCAGATACTAAATCTTTATACCCCTTTGCTTTCACTTCTATATAATATTTCCCTTTAGGCAATGTGAATGAATAACTACCCAAATCATCCGTTACTACTGGGTTATTCTGAGCGTAAGCTTTACCATTCCACAGGAAAAATGCGTGCCTGTCAGTGTCATAATAATAAACGCTAACAACTGCTCCCTTAACAGCTTTCTTCCCAGATGTGACTTTACCACTCTCAAGTATATGGATTGGTGTAAGGGCTGTCACAGTTCTATTGTCTGCCCCATCAATTGCTTCTACTGAAATTTCATAATCTCCTGATTTATCAAACTGAATAGCTGATGTCCAAATACTTGTTGATGGATTCTTTGAGGCTTTGAACCTAAGTGAGTCACCGACAATACCGCTTGGAGTTGCCAAAAGAGTGATATCGGTTGCACCACCAATACTGGAAAATAGTATGGTATACCTGCTATGTGCAGGCAAAGAAATGACACCGCTTGCATTAGAATGAATAATTTGAGGACCTGAAGTTATAATTGACCCACCTATCTTGGGCGGAATTCTGTCAAAAATTAACAAATATTCTTGCGAGCGAGAAGAGTTTTGCGCTATATCCGCCGCCCGTACGACAACACTGTAATTTCCGTCTTCCTTGATTGGGGGAGTAAAAGAGAAATATGCTGTTTTTAAATCAGATGAACGGCTAATACGAGCACCGTACCAGTTACTTCCCCCATCAATTGAGTATTCAACTTTTGAAATATTTCGGTCATCACTTGCACTACCTGTAATTAATGGGACGTTTGCAACAGGTTTTGTGAAATTATAAGCAATCTTAACTAAAGGTGCTGATATATCTGGTGGCAAAGTAGGGGTTGGGGTTACTCGAGAAGAAGACGTGGTAGATGATGTAGTTGAGCTCGATACGTCACCTTGTGAAGATGTTGTAAAAGTATTGTCTCCAGTAGATACAGAGTTATTACTACCATCAACGCTTGTCAACCGATAGTGATAAGTTGTGCTGCTAGAAAGTCCAGTGATGGTTACAGAATGGGATGTTGTCAAATCAGAACTGGACTTACTAGAACCATATGAATCAGATATCCCATACTCAATAGAAGATGATGCATTAACGTCAGTTGACCAAGTTATTGTAGCTGAATTGTTGGATCCACTAACCCCAACGCCTGAAATCGAAAATGAGGAACCACCCCCTGACGAACCAGCTGACAATCCTAGATTTCCAGAACAATCGATTCCACCTTCAGAACTACCAGTATCGGATATCCTAACCCCCCAATTTCCATCTGTCGAGGAATTAACTGTCGCATTTATTGTAAAACTAGTGCTCTCGGATGGACCAAGACTACCTCCGGAAAAAACAACCGACTCTCCATTTTCAACCGAAGGGCTCCAATCCGGAGCTGAAACACTATTGATAACAACATCACCAGGCCTACTTATCTGCATCCAACTTGCGCCATCTGTTGATGAGTCATTGGTAATAGTGAACGAATAGTCAGAGGTAGACCCAACACTATTACTATTTGGAGATGATGAAGCAGAACAAGTAATTAAGACAGCATAAGCTCTGTTGCATTGGGGACAGGATACCGTTAAAAATAACAAAAGCAAAATGGAGACAAATAGCAAAAAGGTGCCTTTAGAGATCATATTACTTTAATTGACTACTTATATATCTTGAAATAAAGTACGCTGGCACGACCGCCGCAACCAAAAGTATCACGGCTGCTAAGAATGTTATCTCGATAGATCTACCTGCTGCTTGTAAAAGACTAAACTGCTCTCTTCCCACAAATAGCATTCCAACAACATTATTGTTTATGTCCTCTATGGGTAATATAGCAGTAAGATACGAAACATTTAAAACATTTAATGCTCCCGAGTATGGCTTTCCTCCAAGAATCACTTGTTTTTTAACAATCTCAGACTCCTCTTTCACACCAACCCATCTAGTCTTACCGTCAGGAGCTATAAAGGTTGTTGCGCTTCTTATGTTGTCCGCGTAAATAGAAACATTTAGCCCTGTAGTTTCTTTTACCCCATCAACAAAAGCGTTATCAATTTCAGAACCTACCATTACAATTCCAATCACATTTTGACCACTAAATACAGGAACAGCTGATCTTATAGACAAAGTTGGTGCTAATACCCCATCTTTTGCAATTATTGACACTGCGCTTTGACCTCCAATAGCTTTTATTACTAATGCGTCTGATGAGTATGAATCTCCAATTCTTTCTGGATCATCACCTCGCGCAATAACAACTCCTTCACTTGTTAGAATGGCGACAATTGATTGTTTTTTTGCAAGTAAAGTTGAGGTTGCTATAGTTTTTAATCTATTCTTATTATTTTTCTCAATTGAATCTATAACCTCTGGGTTAAGAGCTAATACCTGCGCATCAGATATCATCTCTGCTTTTTTTGAATTAATAGCATATTCCAAGACGTTAACGTCTGTTATGAGTGAAACTAATGATTCATGCTCAATATTTCTTAACATAAGAGCAGAAAATACTAGGGTAATTATGAGAAATAATGCAACAATTGAACTCACAAAGATCATAAATAATTGTGACTGAATACGCTTTAGTAGATAACCAAAGATCCACTTTCTAAGGACAAAAACAGAAAGTACAATTACCAAACTCTGAATAATCCACAGCACAGAATATGGCGCTACAAAAGCATATATCACACTATTATTACTCTCACGAAGAAGATACCCAAGAGATAGGACCTCGGAAAAACTAAGAAGAAAAAATGTAAGCGCAACTGGCTTTAAATGGTTTTCAAGACCTACAGTTGCACGCCTCAAATATAAGAATCCAACTAAAGCTGATAAAATGGGAAAAAGGAATGAGATAGAAGATAACGATAGTTTCAAACCTAGAGGAAAAACAAACCCCATGTTACTTATTCTCTTTGGTTTATCCATAAGCGGATCTAAAAAGAGTGCTGCAATTATTAGCAAATAACCTGCTAGTCTTGAGGCTGTCAGAAGCACAACATGCAAATCCTGACTGAATATTGGAACACTCAATATAGATGATTCTATGAATAGTGCACTGAATATAAATGAAATGGAAAGAATTAAAAAACCCAAAAACCTGACAAATTCCCTATATTTTTTTCTACCTAGCCAAGCATCAAAATATAGCCAAAAAACAGCAAAGAAAATAAGGGCTGCAGTTATATTTATGGCAAAATGTAAATTTACAAGAAAGAATTGGTACCACATATTTTTAATCTAATAACTTTTTCTCAATCTCGTAAGAATTCAAAACACCGTAAGTAACACTTTCTATTGTCCCATTCCTACTTACATATATATTCATGGGTAACTGCAAAATATTTAACGGCTCCACCAATAACCCATCTGGATCTGCTAGCATGGGGAATTTATATGCCCCTCTTTGTTTTAGCATATTTATCCTAGAAGCTGTTTGCTGAGGAAAAATTGCGCCAACCTCTATTTCACTTTCACTTGCAACTTCATTTAAAATTGACATTTGAGCATAAGACAAAGGGTTCCAGCTATTCAATACAGAAATCAAAACTCTTTTACCTCTTAGACTGCTCGCTTGCAGGCTTCTGTCTCCATCAAATAATTCAACATCGGGCAACTGTTGTCCGATAAGCCTATTATTCTCACTACCTAAAGCATCAGTGAAATTAGGGTTTATTTTAACCTCTGTCTGAGTGAAGTCAAAGAAAATTAGCTTCTTCTCAAGCTTAAAGTTGGATACTAAAGGCATACTTTCATATGTTTCAAAAATGTTGGATTTAAGATTCCTATATCCAGGAGCCTTCACTTCAAGAAAGAATTTACCTGGTGGAAGATAGAACATATAATTCCCCTCTGAATTCGTTGACTGAGGATTGTGTTGACCATAAGCACTACCATCCCACAGTACAAATCGATTAGTTATATAATCAAAATAATAAACACTAACTGAGGCACTAGTCTTATCGGAGCTTATTCCATTCGTGATTTTCCCTTTCTCCAAGATTTCAATTGCCCCAATTGACCTTTCTACTTTTGCGCCACCACCATCCACAGACCTAGCAACCATTTTATAGGTTCCTGGACTTTCAAAACCAAGAACCCCACTCCACAGTCCAGTATCAATATTTTTAACCAAAGAGAACATTTTATTGCCAGAAATAATATCTATGCTAGTTGCTCCTCCTATTGAGGATAGAGTAATTTTTTGATCCATTCCTTGGAGTCCGTATATTTTGCCGTTGCCAAGAGGACGTAATGGTTGTGGACCGACAGAGAAAAATACGCTTCCAACGCTTGGGGGTAGTCTATCAATAGTCAATAAATAAGCTGCACTAAGTCCAATGTTACCTCCCCCATCTACAGCTCTAACTTTGATTTTATAAGTATCATCATCCAAATACGCTGGTGTAAAGTCAAAACTAACAGAGGCTTTACTCAAGCTTGCTGTGTCAACTGGTTGCCAATTGACTCCGTTATCAATTGAATAATCGATTCTTACTATACTTTTATTGTCGAATGCCCTGCCAATAATTTTTGGTGCCTTATCATATGGTTTTGAAAAATCTGTCGTTACTCGCACGGTAGGTTTTGTATTGTCTGAGGCAACTGTCGTTGTAGTTGTTGTAGTAGTATTTACAACAACTGTCGTTGAAGTTGTTGTTGAGGTACTACTTACAGCGGTTGTAAATGTATTATCTGAAATTATCGCAGTATTGCTTCCATCACCGCTAGAGATTCTATAATGATAACTTGTATCTGCTGACAGCGAATCAATAGTTAGGGAATGACTGGTTGAAAGTGTTGAATCAGATTTTGCAGAACCATAACTACTCGTAGTTCCATATTCAACAAGACTATTTGCCGCAACGCTTGTTGTCCATGAAATTTTTACTGATGTTGTTGTCACTTCTGAAAGAGTTAGGCTTGAAATACTAATAGCATCAGTTCCATTTACTATAGAAGTTCCCAAATCCCCAGTGCATGTTGTAGGGTCCGCTCCTTCAGCCTCGTCTGATACCTGAACAGTCCAATTTGCGCTTGAAGCATTTGCTGATCCAGAAGTTGCTGAAAATGTCGTTGTCGTAAATCCTCCCGGACCAATGCTTGTCGAAGTATCTGTATATGAGTCGCTTACACCTCCGCTATCAATTGTAAAATTTGATGATGGTCTTGTAATTTTTATCCAAACCACGCTGTTTGATTCATCACCATTAGTTGTACTTAAGGAAAAATCACCAGACGTGTTAGCATCAATGCTTGTTGGTGCAACAGAAGAAGTGCAGCTAGAAACAGCGGCGGTTACAATTTCTACATCTATAAAACATGCAGTAATAAAAATTACAATAAAACCAAGTACACAGGGAACACAACGGGCAAGAACTGCATTCATACAATAAGTATTGACTTACCCAGCAATAAGGTCAAGCACTAATTGTCCGGATTATTTGTCCTGCTTTCAATCCCATGAAAGGTGATTGAGGATATTTTTGCAATAGTCTGAGCTAAATAATTAAAATCCTTTCCGCGTGTCATAACGCATAGCAAGAAAGGGCTATTCGGATGATAAATAATTCCACAATCATGAAGCTGATTTATCCCACCCGGCAATTCTCTCTCACCAAATTTATGGCTAACACTGATTGATTTAGGAACACCTGCAACTATTCCGTTGCTAAATTGGGTTTTTGATAGTACTTCGAGAGCTTTTTCAGAAAGATTTTTTTCCAAATATGAAGCGTTGTAAAGAATTCTAAATAATCCTGAGTACCCCTTAACGCTCATAAAATCCTCTGGTGTTGAATTTGTAGCTGTTTCTACACCTAAGTCTAAAGTGATTTTGTCAATCAAGGCTGGTTCTATGTTGTCTTCAAGTACTGTTAACGCTGCGTTATCAGAATATATCATCATCCTTTCGATAAGATCTCCAATTGAATATTCTCGGCCAATTTTAATCGAATTGGTGGGTTCAATAGTCTGTTCTAACAAGACTGTTTTACCATCGAATCTAACTTTCTTTTCTAGTAATTCCGGTTGCATTTCTGCTTTTCTGTAATATGCCATCATTACTGGTAACTTAAGGAGGCTTGCAGGAGAAAATGCAGCGTGCTCATTCACCCCAAACCATGGACCGTTATTCAGATCACGAAAATACACTGCTGCATCAGAAATCGTGCCGGCATTTTTCTCACCCTCAATAAACTCGTCTATATCTTTTTGCAGGGGGTTAAGGCCTGTTAGCCTGTTCATACCCTCACCCATTTCACACTCAAGAAGTGGACTTATAAATTTGTATCCACTTGCTCTTATTTCCTTTAATTCATCGCTTGGAGTGGTTGATTCTATGCTCTGTTTTTCACCAACAAAAAAAACTCTACCTATAAATATCCCTATTCCTAGAGACACTACAGATATAATAATCAGATATTTATACATTGCCTACGGCAAATATAGTTAAATATCCTCATAGTGTCAACTACACTAATAGTTAACTTTAAGTCTTCGGATCGATTAGGACTACTTACAATCGGGGCTAACCGGTATCTTATTGCAAGTAATCTAGTTAACCAAGCCTTGCGGCTTTGTATTTGCGTAGACAGGGATGAACACTAATACATCCTCTGTTGTTGTAACCAGCTTTCTTTCGAAAAAACCAATTACTCTGTCTCCGAGAACTTTTTTTAAAAGCTCGTCAATTTCCGGGCAGTCTTTCATATATACATTTAGTATTAAGCAGTAAGAATTAAGTATTAAGGGAAGTTCGAAGTCTGTGAGGGTTTTGAAGTTCTATGCAGAATTAGGCAGAAATTCTTCAAGACCCTTAATACTTGCTTCTATATACTTACTTCTATACTAATTGGCGTATGAAGCTGACAGGAAATACACGAAAAGCTTTACTTGTTTTCTTAATTTTTTAACTGCTTTTTGCGCCATATTCTTTCACCTCCTTCCTCTCCACACGGGCGTGGAGAAATATATGTCCAATGATTAATGTCAAATGGTTAATAATATTGATATTCATTTTTTTAGTCTTTCTTTTAAGCTTTTTATCCACCCGTTAAGTTGCTTTCCAACATCATCGAAATCTGTTTTTAACTCTAAAAATTGATCTCCTGAGATGTAATGAAGATCTCTTGCCAAGCGGATGTGATAAATGCTCTCACCTAATGACCCTCTTGCGTTAAAGAGGAATTGAATTAGCTCTTTAGTTGAATTTCTATAGAATCCTTCTGTTATGTTTGCAGGAATTGAACATGCCGAACGTCTTATCTGAGAAGTCAAACCAAACATTTCCTCCTTAGGGAATGTTTTCGTAATCTCATATGTTGCTAGAGTAAGCTCATGAGATTTTACCCAAACGGGAACTTCTTCTATATTTGTAAAAAACTTCTTTTTAGTAATTGTTTCCATATTTTTCTTCATTAACCATTAACCATTAGCCATCGGTCATTAATTTACGATTAGATAATTGAATTTGATGTCGTCAGTTGCTTCTCGGTCTATTCCAACTGTGAAGAAGCCCTTATTCTCGTTTTCAGATTCATTCTGTTCTAAAAGATAAAGAGTCCTTGAAGTCGCTGATTTTGGAGTTATAAATATGTATGATCCACGCCTTACTAGAGGATTAATTATCTTTACATGATCTTTGTCTTTCTTAATCGTGACAAGACCAGCAGCAGCTGTTGATTCGACCTCTACATCGGAGAGAATTTTTGCCTCTCCATTACCCAAAAGTAGATCCGTTGCCGCAATGGTACTTGCCGATAGAACCCCTGCAACAATTACATTCTTTTTAAAGTGAGAATCCTCACTAAATATTGCTCGACCATCAATCTCAAATCTGATTGCACTATCCAAAAAGGTTATAGCCCCTTGCCTTAGTCCTTGTATCTTTAGATCTTCTCCAATGGTATCTATATTGTGCCCACCAATATTCATAGTGGATCCAGACCCAATAGTAAGTTCTCCAAGAACTGATGCATCTGAAAGCGTTGTTGAGCCGTACACTGCAAGACTTTCCACCGATGTTAAAAATTCACCTTTCGTAATCGAGCTTGCCAAACCTAACAAATTAACTGACCCTAAGTCGCTTAAACGAGCCGACAGAGAAGCCATTGTTGATTCTAGATTTTTTTGTCCCGCAGAAAGTGATGTTAGAGTTTCTAAGAAGTTGACATTCGAACTTCCTGTCGCAACCCGGCTAGCAAGTGAATCAATAGAATTTGTAAGTATTTCCAATCCTTCTATTGATTCTGCTTTTATTTTTCTTGCTACCAGTAAATCAGTAATAATTTTAGGGCTAATTACTTCTTTCGTTGCTGCTATGGAATTTGTATAAATTCCTTGTCCATAATCATTTTGCTCTCTTAGAAAGGCTAGTATTTCTTGTTGGCGGTAAGCTTCTGTATCGTTAATAAAATCTACACCTGCTATCATCGGTAATGCCTGATGAAGCATTTTAAATCCACTCCCTTCAAGTGCCACATTTAGTGATTCGCCACTGAAATCAACTAAATTTACAAAAAGCATTACAGTGCCGCATTTTGTAGTGGGCAAAGACCCCATAGCAATAGCTGGACATTCGGTTGATGTTGATTCATCAAAGCTTTGAAGTGCACGACCGAGCACTCTACCACCTACTGTTGCCTTCATTGCATAACCTGGAATTGAGGCAGAAGTTAAAGCATCACCCTCATTAATTGCTCCATTCTCTGTGCTTACTTTTACAGGTACTCTCCCCACAAGTGCTATTGGATAAGAATCCTCAGTACCGTCTCCTGCTACGAACCCAGGATTTGTTGAGACTACTCCAAGCAATTTTGAATCGTATTGACCTTCAGATCTTTTGATATTGTGGTCACCCGATAACCCATCGATACTTACAACCTCGCCCTTTGCTAAAATTTGTTTTGACGAATAATTCTCCGCCAAATCAGCACCACCAGTATAAAATCCTCCTTGAATGCCCGAGTAAACCGCTCCATACTTATTGACCCTGAACATGTTTAACCCATCGTTTTTCAGAGTTAGAAAGTCATATGCATTATTTACCCTATACTCAAAAACGGTAGGTTGCTGAACAACCAGTGATGGAAGAGCACCGCCGGACTTCCAAACATCAGAATACATTCCCGAGTAACCCAAAAATCTTCTAGAGAAATTAATTTGCACCTGAATCCAAGAATCTCCAGAATTTGCAGCTATAGTATCTCCTGATCGTGAAACGCTATCAAATGAAGATGTCAACAAAGCTTCTCTTGTCGGAGAACTCCTTACTTGAAAATCAACAAAGTCATCCGTAGACTTTTTCCAAGACATGGTTGAATTAGTTGTAATTGTAGGAGCATAAATCTGACCTGATTGGTATTGACCGTCTGGATACCAACCGGCATCATAAAGGTTGACTGTTGCACTTCCAATATGGCCACCGGCTAATATAACCCATTTTCCATCCGGTCTTTGGAAAGCAAGGGCCCCTGTTCCAGAAACTGTTGTACCAGGCGTACCTGACGAATCAATCATATTCGGTCCTGCTACTGATGTACCAATTCCGGCCCCTACTCCGAAAGTTCCACCCCAGGGAAAGTAAATGTTTGTGCCATTTCCATTGATTGTTTGGGTTTGACCACGGGTTATTAGAAAAGTTCCATCTGCACGTGGGATAACAAGACTACCCCGACCAACTGCACTTGTGAGGGTAGGACCTACTATATTTGTGTTACTCCAAGGATTTATAATTGATGTTGCAGCTGACTGAGCCCCCGTAGTTCCACCTGCCGCAGCAACCGTTACCCAATACCCATCTTGACGCTGAAAAGCATGGGAACCACAACCATGATTTCCTGTTAGAGCAGGGCCTGCTAAAAATTGTTTTGCAACAGAATCATACATCATGGAAGTTGTTACTCCGGTCGCAAATGGTGCTACCCCTGCAAAAACCCTATACGTATCCTGCATTTGACCTGCAAGTGGTATTGCCCAGGATCCGCAGTTTATGGCCGTTGTAGTAAGAGGACCAACCGGAAGCGTTACGCTTGAGGGTTTTATCGGATCCGTATACGGATTAAAAAACGTCGATGTCTGGAGACCATTTCCATGAAGAATGGTATAAGTACCGTCTTTGTTAAGAAGAGGTTGCGCTCCAAAACCTGCAAGACCAGCCAGATTCGGACCCTGTACAAATTGAGAGCCTGAGGCTGCGTTGGGATCGTAAATATTTGTTGTTGCCGTATTGTTGCCAAAAACAATAAAGAATTTACCATTGGGCAACTTTAAAGCAAATGCCCCTCTTCCTGCCGAAGCTGTAGGGATATTGCCTGCACCAGACTGTGCAGTAAATCGGGCTGAAGCAGGATCATACATTGTCATATTTGCAGATCCTGTGGCAATAATAGAAATTAATCCCCCAGGACGTTGGATTACTAAGGTTCCATCTGCCGTTGGAGCCAATAAAGGTTGGTGAAGACCTATCGATCCGGTATAGAATCCATTGTTAGTACTTACCTGGGTGGGACCTGGAACCTTACCCCAAGGTAATGTTATACGATCCGCAAGTGCCTGAACTCTTGTCAAAGCCGATGCAGAAGCCTCAGTGGGATCCAATACCCCCTGAGAGTCTAGAAAGTCAAAATTATTTCTAACCAAAACAGTTGAGTTATCAATCAAGTAGTCATAGATCGTAGGGTCGTTGTAGTCACGAATAATATTCGTCATCCCATTTCCTACCCAAGTCTTTCTCTCATCATAAATTTGCTGAGGAATTGGCCTTGTAAAATTAATATAGACTCTTATCCATTTTTCATCCGCACCAGCTCTTATTGGATCACCATTTCGATAGATTCGTTTCTCCGTCGCAGTTGCCAATCCACCTTGAGAAGAAGAGGTTCTAATGCTGATTTCAAGCCCAGATTGAGGCAAATCGCCAACCACAGTTGCGCTTGATGTACCTGTGAATAGCGACTCAGCACCAGCCGTAAACCAGAATGATGAACTTGGATTTAAACTTTGCGTAGTTATATCCTCTGATTGATATGACCCGTTCATAATTAGTTGAGAATCGTATTGATTCGTAGTTGTTGAACCCCCTACCAATACCATCCATGTACCATTATGTTTTTGTAGGGAATGGAGACCCGCTCCCTGGGTTGACGTTGATGTTGCATGCGTTGAATAAGTATTTGTTGAGGGGTCATAAATATAGGCATTAGTCGTACCCGAGCCACGAAATATCAGAAACCTTCTATCTTGAAGCCTAATCGCATGAGCCCCATCAGCAAGCGCCGCTGGTGGACCCACCGCTTGGCATGTACCCATAGTGTTGTTTACAGGATCATATTCAACAGAAACATTTGCTTTTGACAGAATAATATACCGGCCATTGGCAAGCTGAAGTGCAACTGATCCGGCTCCGTTGATTTCACAATTAGTAGGCAAAACCGGACCCACTGTAAAGCTTCCAATTCCTGCTGCTCCATCAAGGTTATACACTTGAGTATTGGCTGTTGCTCCACCCGCAACTATAAGCGCCGTACCATTCTGTCGAGGGAGAATCAAAGACCCTGCGGCCCAAGTTGTTGCCCCTGCTGTCGGACCGGCCGCAAATGTATTTGCAACAGGGTTATAAACCCTTGATGTTCCTGCAGCACCTCCATGAATCAAAAGATACTGACCATTTTGTCTTCTGTAAATATTTGTGCCTGTATTATTTGTGCCTGTTGCAGTTGGACCTGCTACCGTTGGTACATTGCCTGAAGGATCTATAATAGAAGTCGTAGCAACTCCATTTCCATGAACCAGTAAATACTTGCCGTCTGGTCTTGGTATAGCAACAGACCCTGCTCCCACATTGGCATTTGCTACAATTGGCGCAGTAGAGAAATTTCCAGCCAAAGAATCATAAACATACATTGTAGTTGTCACTCCACCCCTAATCACAAGGTATTGTCCGTTTTGACGGGTAATTGAGCTAGAACCAGCACCTAATGCCGCGGGAAGAGTTGGCTGGCTGCTTGTTGTTATCGTCCCATTGCTTATAACAGTCCCCTTATCAAGAGTTAGTTCTCCACCTGAATTATCGATATTTGTCAAATTTGCAGTTGTAGAATTAGCAGTTCTTAGAAAATCAGTATCTTTTTGGTCATTGCCTGATGTGGTTTTTACAATATCATTTGAACCTGTTTTGTCGACAGTTATCCCATCTGAAGCAGAAATTCCGCCAGCCTTTGTTATGGTAAATTTTGTAACACCTGAAGATGAGGCTGTTAGAAAATCACCACTACCTAATTGGTCAATAATGACCCCAGAGAACGAGGAATTAGCAGAAATTGAAGCAACCGGAGTTGTTCCTGAGTTGATATTTCCAAATAGCTGAAACCTTGCTGAAGCGGTTGAGGAACCACCAAAAAGCAAATTGAGCGTTGTATTTATCGGATAAATTGTTCCGGAAGCAGCATTCAAATTCCAATAATTTCCGCCCGACCCTGTCTGACAATCGCCCCAGGAAGCCGATGATGAATTTCCGTTCGATACAAGACAATTTTGTGATTCACCATACGATCCTCCTACTCCAATTGCTCCATTTGAAGCTAAATAAAGCGAGGTTGATGAATCACCAGGCCGGAATTGAATATCCCCAGTTGAATTTCCTCCAATTGTTAATGCTTGATTGAGTGTTGATTGTAGGCTACCTACTCCGTTTACCGTAAAGCCGGCTGATGAAGATGCATTACCATCGCTTTTGACTGTGAATTTAGTGACTGCAGATGACGAAGCTGAAAGAATATCTCCATCACCTGTCTTATCAATAACCAGTGCAGCTTGTCCTCCCGCTTGGGTCGTGACAGAAACATTGCCATTTCCGTTGGGCGATAGAACAAGAGCTTCATTGATACCGGTTGTGATATCTTGAGAAACTCCACTTAGTGTGACCGTTGACGTAAATGTTTTGTTTGATAAATTCTCTACCCCACCTAGAGTTGCCAAAGTCCCTGTTGTTGGGAGAGTCACATTAGTTGAGCCAGAAAGAGTAAGTATTAAATCTTGAGCACTAGTTGTGAAGGATCCTCCGAACTGAATAACTTCACCATTAGGAATAGTTAATGTACCTGTTGTATCGGTTACCGTAAGCCCAGCCACTTTTTGTGCGTTAAAGGCGTATGGAACTGAAGCAAATCTAATCCTTGGAGTCATTTCCCCATCCGAATTAAAGTTAATACCTAAATAAAGATTGTCTGTATTAAAATTGACCCCAGATAAGGACTGTGCAGAACCTAAGCTAACTCTGAAAATTCCAGCAGTAACTTGCACGTTATTTTGGGTTTCAGTCCAAGGATTTGCACCTCCCGAAGGTGCATCGTAAAGGTTAAAAACGAAGGTGTACTGACCATCAGCAACATTTGTTCCATCAGAATTGACTACTTTACCCTGAAAATTTACGGTTGGATTTATTCCTGTAGCAGCAGAAACTCTATCAACATCCATATTTACCAGTAGGAATGTCGTGAAAACAATTGCACAAATTCCCAAGAAAATCCCTCTCTTTGGAGCTAAAATGAAGCTAATTAGCTTCTGCCAAATGCTTAATGTCTTCTGACTTGTAATAACCATCGCGCGTATATATAACGGTCTAACCATTTTTTCAGTTCAAATGAGGCTAGTCAAAAAAAGTAGCTGTATGCATAAAATTGCATATTATTGCATACTATTGCATATTGACTTTTCGTGAAAATACCAATACTCTATCAACGTCGATGGAAAATCTTTTCAATGTCAATCAAGCAGCTTTCATTTTGAAAGTCCACCCTCTTACTGTCAGACGTTACATAAAAGAAGGAGTTCTGAAAGCAATTAAAGTCGGGGGGAATATAAGAATCCAGGAAAGTCAGTTGCAAGCATTCTTACGGGATTTTACTCCTAGGCAAGACATAAGCCCTGCTTCACCATTTAAAAGAATGACAAACACTAGCATTAAGAAGTTCACTAATGCCGACCCCTTCTTAAAAATGCAAGGAAGGGCCGCTACAGTGGAGTTTTAGTTCAAAATTGATAGTTAAAAGTTCAAAGTTATGAAAAGAGAAAACTACAAAGAGTACATTCTTAAACGAAGCTATAAACACAGTCTAGATACAATAAAGTTTATTGATCAGCTCAATAATAAAGACTTTTCAGTTCAAATACTTTCTAAACAGTTACTTAGAAGTGCTACAAGTATTGGTGCAAACATCATGGAGGCTCAAGCTGGAACCACCACAAAAGACTTCGCCAACTTTATAGGATACGCTCTGAAATCAGCAAATGAGTCAATCTTTTGGTTGAACCTATTGGGAGACTCAAAAAAGGCTGAAAACATAGACTATCTTCTGCAGGAAACTAGGGAACTAGCTAAAATTTTAGGAGCTTCTCTTGCAACTTTGAGAAATCAAAAGAGAGCTTAACTTTGCATTTTGAACTTAAAACTTTAAATTTTTAATATGGCAAATATTTCAAAAAAAGTATATTTGGCGCCAAGCGCACTTTATGCATTTATTGACCGTGCGCACGAAAAGCACCAGCAAAGCTCAGCCTATTTTAGGTATTTTTCAGAAGAAGAATACCATCTTTATATGGATGCAATTAATTTAAATCAAACCTACGACATTATATATAGAAGAATGAGTCCAAGCCTTGCAAAGGATTTCTTAAGAATAATTTCACTCTCAGACATCAATATTTTAAATCCCGAAGACAACGAGCTCAAGGCGACATTCAAAACCATATCAAATTATAACTCAATAGATCTTACCTTCTCAGAAGCAGTTATGGCAGTCGTTGCATCAAAACGCGGGATCAATAATATTTGTACCTTTGACTACCTACATCCATTGTATGGACTAAATGTTTTCTTTCTTCCAATTTAATGAAATATTTAGCATTTATTATTTAATATTTAGTATGTATCAAAAGGTTAATTAATATGTCAAACTGTAAAGCAATATATAACATCTCGGTATTTATTCTGTCTATTGTCTTTTGTCTTTTGTCTTTTGTGCCATCTACGATGGCACAATCCACTCCTCCTACCAGCGGTAACTATAAGTTAGCTGAATTTGGATTTGGCTCAGGTGGAACCGCATCCTCTAGCTCTCCCAACTACTCTCTTTTAGGAACCCTAGGCCAAGTCGACCAAGGAAGTCCTTCAAGCTCCAATTATTTTCTGGGTGCAGGTTTGGAATTTACCCTCCAGGCATCGTCTCCTGCAGCGCCAGCTTTTGTAAACCCCTCTAATTGGTATAACAAACTTAGCTTAACGATTAACAGAGGCGGAAATGACCCAGATGACACGGAGTATGCGATACGTATCGCAAGCGGATCAGGAAGTTTTCAATATGTCCAAAATGACAATACAGTTGAAAATGTTTTGGGAGATGATGACTGGCAATCTTATGCCTCATGGGGAGGAGCATCCGGTACAACAATCGTAGGACTTTATCCTGGAACTTTATATACTGTGCAAGTTGCTGCACGTCAGGGCGATTTCTTTACTCAATTTATGTGGAGCCCAACTGCTTCTGCTTCAACGGACAATTCCACGCTTAGCTTTGATATAGATATTTCAACTAGTGATTCAGAAACAGCTGCTCCCTATATACTGGCTGTCGGTAATCTTACTGCTGGCTCTGTTTCTACATCTACAAATAAAGTTTGGATAGATTTTGCAACCAATGCCAATAATGGAGGGTTTTTATCAATAAGTGGAACTAATAATGGATTACAGAGTGCAACTGTTGCGCATACAATAAATTCCCAAACTGCTGATTTAACTGCACAACCATCAGGATATGGAGCAAGAAGCAACTCCACTACCCAAACGTCAGGTGGTCCCATAACAGCTCTTACGCCATTTAATGGAATTTCAGATAACGTCGGAGCTCTTACTTCATCAAGGGTATATATATATGATACAAGCGAGGCGCCTGTAGTTGGAGGAAGAGTCTCTTTTGAATTAAAAGCAAAAGCTTCAAATACTACACCTTCAGCCAATGACTACACCGATACTTTGACTGTTCTTGCAACTGGCTCATTCTAGGAGACAGGAAATAAAAGACATTAGATAATAGATAAAAGACAATAGACAAAAAGATCAAGGTATATTTAGCTATTGCTTATTGGCTAATGTCTATTGGCTAATGACTAGTGAGTAACCTCTTGACAAGGATATTGCCTATATGATTTGCTAAGTGCAAGGGAATTATTAAATTTTTATGAAGTACTTATCGTCACCTGCATCCATCCATTTGAACAGCAAGAGCTCGATTATCAGTCTTTCGCTTTACGTTGCACTTTTAATTTCTTTAATATATCCCTTCTTATCCCCTCTTAAAGCAGGCGCAACTGTAGATACAGCATTCTTAAGATTTGATAGACACGCTACCGGATCGGCAATAACAGGGACTGCATGTCTTGAGACTGACACAGTTGGCACCGAAACAAATGTTGTTATAGTCTTCCCTTCCGACTGGACTATTAGCCAAACCCCAAGTAACTGGACAGTTACAACAACTAATTTACCCGTTAAACCAACGACAGGTGGGGCTGCAAATGCTTGGCCTAGCATTGCAACAGCTACATCCGTCAATGGCCTATCTGTTGTTTTCCCTGCGGCTGATTTGACCGTTGATACATTCTATTGCTTTAACTTTGCCGGAGCTTCTTCAACTATTGGAGCAGCAGGAAATGACAAAACAGGACAACTCAAAACCCAAGGCGGAGCTCCTTATGTAGACAGTGTTGATTGGGCAACTTCAGTTGTATCTTCCGGCGCAGATCAGATAACAGTTACTGCATCTGTGTCTGCAAGCATGACATTCTCACTTAGCGGAAATACAGCAGCACTTGGAAACATCTCATCTGGTACTACGACAGCCGCTTCAGGAATTACGGAAACAGTTAGCACTAATGCTCGCAATGGTTGGGTATCTTGGGCAATAAGCGGTACTAATGGTGGTGGGGGTGTTGGTGCTCTTCACTCGACGATTGCAAATGCTGACATAGATAGCCCAGGCTCACACGATGGAACACCAGAAACACTTTCATCCTCAGGTGGATACATTCTTGACGTTGACACCGGATCAGGTTCTCCTACTATCGCTGCTGAATACAATGGTGGATCTGCTGATACAGGAGGACATATTTCTCAAGGTCAGTTTAGGCAGATTGCTCATACAACTGCACCTGCGAATGCAAATACTGTAAGCCTAGTTGTAAAAGCACGATCATCTGCTACAACACCTGCAGCAGCAGACTATACTGACACGCTTACTGTAGTTGCAGCCGGATCTTTCTAAAACTGCCCCAGGAACCATGTCGGTTGATAGATTCTTGCCCCAAAGAATATGAAATATAGAGTTGTTATTGTTAGCATATTACTTTTTATCTCATTTGGTGTTTTCACAAAAACATATGCTCAAGACTCAGAAGGAAGATTAGACCTGACCGTTAGCCCACCAGTAATTGAACTTACAGCAAAACCAGGCGATCAAATAAGAGAACGTTTTAGAGTTAGAAACAATTTAGATACCTCAATTAACTTGCAACTTTCTGTTAGAAGACTCACCTCAGACCCAACTGACGGCAACCCTATTCCGGAACAGGAAGCAACAGCAGAAGAGTTAAAGTGGGTAACATTCGATAAGCCCGAATTCACAGCTCGACCATCTGAATGGGAAGACGTAACTTTTACCATAGATGTACCTGAAAGTGCTGCTTACGGTTACTACTATGTATTTAAAATAACTCCAAAAGAAAATTCAGAACCTGATTCAACAGGCGCAACGGTTAAAGGAGAACTTCTAGTTGTAACACTCCTAAACGTTAAAAAGGATGGTGCAACTTCAAAGACCGAGCTTGTGTCTTTTGAGGCAAAAAACATGATCAGTGAGTACTTACCAGTAGACTTTTCAGTAAAGCTCGCCAATCGTGGTAATGTTCATGTTAAGCCAAGAGGAAATATATTCATTACTCGTGGCGGAGGAAAGGAAATTAGCATACTTGAGGTTAATCCTGGAAACGGAAGCATTCTACCAGGGGGAAATCGCGAATTTGAATCCTCATGGAATGATGGGTTCATTGAACGTGAAGCTGTAATGGAAGAAGGAGAGGCAAAGCTTGATGCTTCAGGCAACCCAGTCACTCGTCTGAAGATCAACTGGAACAAGCTTACAAGCATGCGAATCGGCCCATATGAGGCAAAACTTCTAATGGTATATGATGATGGGGTTAAGGACGTTACCATCGAAGGGACAGCCACCTTCTGGGTAATTCCATATACTGCTATAGGGATATCTCTAATAGTTATTGTAGTATTATTTGTTGCTTTGAAATTCATCCTTGGAGCTTATATTAGAGGTCAAATTGCAAAATCAAAACGTTAAAAGGTATGATTAGTTTACATGCGAAAAACTAGTCTTTTCTTTTTGATTTCATACCTCTTCCTATTCCCTCTGCCATCTACCCTGTTCCCTATTCTAGCCGCAACTAGCAATACAATATCTGTCTCACCTCAACTTATTCAGCTTGATCTTGCAACAGATAAAAGTGAGGCAGAATACTACTACACAAATAGCACTTCCCAAACAATCGAGTTAACGCTTACAATGAATGACGTTAAGGAGCTTGAAGATCGTGGAGTACCAGGCCTAATTTCACCTCAAGAATCAAAAAACTACAAGTATGGGCTCTCTTCCTGGGCAAAATTCTCAAATAACAGTATAATTGTTGCGCCCAATGAGACAAAAAAAGTAATTGTTTTTATTGATGCTCAAAGACTAAGTATTGGCGGCCACTACGCCTCAGTTCTTGCTGAAGTAAAGCAGATAGACAAAAAAGGGCCTGTAAAGCTGAGAGCAATACTCTCCTCCCTATTATTTGTTAGACAAGGCAATGGAAGCGAAACCGAGGAAGCGAAAGTGACAGACCTAAAGAGTGAAGCGTCATTTTTGGAATTTCCCCACTCGTTCACTTTTCGCCTCAACAACACGGGCAATGTCGACTTAACACCTCACGGCAGACTTAGCATTAAAAACTCATATGGACAAGAAGTTGCATTTGGGATAGTAAATGAAGATTCTCTTATAGCTCTTCCTGAATCAATAAGAAAATACACGACTAAAGTTAAGAATAAGCAAGCTTTTATCATGCCAGGGCTATATACAACTACTCTCACTGTAAAGTACGGGAAAAAGAAGCTTGAGACAAGTCTTAGGACCACTTTTATAAGCACAGGAAGTGTTCCCAGGCCTCTTTTTGGAGTAGGTATAATTGTGATCGTTTTATTGATTGCAGGTTTATTTAAGCTTAGAAGAAGTGGCAATAGAAGCAAATAAGCGTTCTATTTCAATAAAATCGCTACCTGTAATTGATATAGTAATGGTCTTGCCATTATTGATAACAAATCCGCTTTTCTCACCTCCATTTTCTGATTTTGAATATGATTCCCCCATTATTCCATCGAGAGTAAAATTCTCCTTTTTGTACTCGTATGATCTGTTCTGCCTCAATTTCACGGCCGGTATGTCTGAAAGAGTCTGCGCACCCCTGCTTTCCATTACTTTGAGGTTGAAGACTAACTTTGGACTCTTTATATCAAAACTAAAGTCATCCAAGCCTCTCTCATCTTTTGAGCTTGATTGCTCCCGATACTCATAAACTACAGCCTTTGCGGGATAAGAAAATGTAATATTTTTTCCGTCGTAAATTTTCTCACCTTTGGGAGTCGTATCTGTCAATACAGCCTCACGACCAAGCATTTTTTCAATTGCTTTTTCTTTAAATTCGTCCGATAAGGGCTTTCCTGAAGGCTTGGAAAAAAAATAAAACAGAAAACTTAAAACTAAAAAAGGCATAAATAATAACCCAACCCAAATATAGAGTTTTCTTTTCATAGACAGTTATATTGTCTATTTTCCAATACCTAATGTCTATTGTCTAATGCCTAATGTCTGTTTAAGACCTATTGCGTATCCTTTCGTATCAGTTGACAGGGTATCAGGTGAATCGATAAGCTATGAATATAGCTTTTATAAGCTAAATACAGTTATATATCTTGCCCATATGGCCAAAGCTAAGAAAAAATCAACAGTTAAGAAGACAATCGCTAAGAAGCACCCTCTTCTAAGAGAAATCCCTACACTTAATTCAATGGTAATTGTTTTCTGGATTTTAATCGGAATTCTCTTCGTTGCTATATACTTCACTAGATTTGCTTAAACCAAATCCCGATTTTTAGTTTTCAGTTCGCAGTTGTAGTTTATTTTTA
>CAYTCO010000010.1:1890-6691 GCA_964436385.1 uncultured Gammaproteobacteria bacterium | reverse complement strand
GCTTAAACCAAATCCCGATTTTTAGTTTTCAGTTCGCAGTTGTAGTTTATTTTTAATGAGCCCCATGAGAGTATTCGAACGTCTTACCCGACGGTTTAGTGTGAAGTACCAAAACGGAGGGAAGAAGTGAGCCCCATGAGAGTATTCGAACGTCTTACCCGACGGTTTAGTGCGAAACGCCAAGCTTTGCTTACAAAAACCGTTGCTCTACTTTTTTTGAGCCTTCTGTGGGATTCGAACCCGCAACCTGCTGTTTACAAAACAGCTGCTCTACCATTGAGCTAAGAAGGCTCAAAAAAAGCAAGCTCCGCTTACCACTGAGCGATCTCAATTTGCTAAGCAAATCGTAAGAAGGCACTTTTGACCTTAGAAATTTTATCAAAAAAGGGAATCAATAGCTATAGCATAGACCATCTTACTTTTTCTAAAACCTCCTTTAAAATAACATGCATGTGAACGATCGTACAATTTTGTGTTATTTTTGAATTCAAAAGAAACTGCGTGAATACCTAGCAATGACTTAAAAATCTACAATCAATAGTGGTTGTTATTTGCGCAATTTTGGCACAATACTCTTCCCTCCCCTTAACCAATTTGCTCCAGCATATACGAGAGGCGTACTCGCAACTCCCCAAATAATCTTAAATACAAGGTAAGGGATGATCATTTGGATAACAAACCAAAAAGTAAATTTAGGTGTCAACATGTAAAAAGCCAAGAACATGAATACAAAAGTATCAACAATCATTGAAAGAACTGTCGAAACGTTACTTCGAAACCACAAGAATTTCTTGTTAGTAATTTCTCTCAACTTCCAAAAAGACCAGATATCATTTGATTGTGAGAGTAAAAAGGCAACAATTGAAGCCAGAACTATACGTGCTGATGTACCAAAGATAGATCGGTATTCAGAATCACCCTCTGCAAATCTTGCAGCTGGAGGAAGAGCAACAAAAAGAACCATAAATCCTAAGAAAACAATTAAGGAGATCACTCCTGTATATATAAATTCCCTAGCTTTTGTTTTTCCATAAACCTCAGATACAATATCCGTTAATAAAAATGACCAGGGAACAATAAGAAAAGCAACGCTCACAGAAAATACCCCAAGGGTAATAATTTTTGCACCCAAAACATTCATACCAATTAAGAATGATACGAATAGACCAGTTAGTATTGAAAGTCTTTGTTCTCTTGAGAAGAAAACCATGAATGAATTTTATCATATTTAAAAGATTGGGTCTTGACAGGATAAGTTATATCGGTATATAAATGTCTTAATATGCCACGTAGCTCAAGAGCATCACTTTCAGACGAAACAGTCCAAGAATTGGAAAATCAATTCTACGAATTCCTTAATTCACTCTCTTCTGACGAACGAAAGAAGTTCTTTGCAGAATTTCTAACTAATGAAGAAAAGATGATGATGTATAAGCGCCTAGCACTCTACTGGTGTCTCCTCGAAGGTTATTCTTTAGCAAAAATTCAGCAGATGATTGGAGTTACACATGACACAACTAGAGTCTACAACAAGAGAAAAAATACCTTAAGTGAAGATTTTAAAGGACTTGTTGGACGAATTGGCAGAGGCGACATGGCAAATCTTGAGGAACCCGTTCAGGAAGTTCAGGATGAACCTATTCAGGAAGTAATTGAGGAAAAAATGGAGGAAAAAGTTGAAGAGAAAGAAGAAATAATGAATGATACAAGTGTAAACCTAGACCCTGATGCTCCTATCGAAACCCGCCCTATTGATGAACCTATGGATGTTACTCCAGAGGAAAAAATGGAAGAAATGACAAAAAATGATGAAAAAGAGGACCTAGAGGATGAAGAGATTAAGATGGATGAAAAAGATGAGAAAGAATCTGAAGAAACTCTAAGAATGGATGCAATGCCTACATTTGATGATCAAAAGGATGATAGGGAGAAGGAAGAAAAAGAGGCAGAAGGACTTATGCCAGATTCAACATCAGAAAAGAATGAGGATAAGGATGAGGATAAAGATGATGACGGTGAAGGTGAAAAGAAAAAATCTGGTCTTGCTAAATTCTTCGGATTCTAGGTAAAACTATTTAATATTTAGTATTTAATATCTCCACGCTTATAAGTTTTCAGTTTTAATTTTATTTTGTTATAGGGTCCCCCTGCCTGGCTGGCAGGGGGATTTGTTGCGAAAGACGTTAGGTCTAGACATAGACCGGGACGATCTTGCCTGCCTCGACGGCAGACCTAAAGACGCTGGCGTTGCCGGAATTTATCTCGCCGCTAGGCGGATGGTACCGGCCTGATTTTTGTGAGCTTGCGCTCGACTTCGTCCCAGTCGACGAAAAGGGTCAGTCTCTTGAAATATGGGACTGAACACTCTCCTTCGTCGTCGAACTTCCTTCCCAAGATGTACCCGGCGTCCGTTTCCCTTGCCCAAAGGCAGGGGAGAAATTGCCGAAGATGCTCGGGAATCGTGACTACTATCCGTGGTAGCCTTTCGGCTGCGCCGGATTTCATCTCGATGTTGATCCCATCGATCGTAAAATCGAAATTCTCGATCGGGGGCGGGTCAATCTGCAGGCCGTCGATTCTCTCGAAAACTGGCCTTGCCTGGTCGAAGATCATGGTCCATGGGACTGATGACATCTTGTGCTCCTTTCGAGCTGAACTAAAACGTTGTCCGTTAGGACCCGATCTAGCCGTGGAACGGCTCGTTGCCACCAAAGAAGCGGTAGAAGAAGGAACTTATTCGGCTCCAGACTCCATGCTTCTCTTCCTTTTCGTAGGACTCGACGATGTCGTCTCCTGCGATGTCGAACAGACGCCTGCTGCAATTATGCTTGCACCCTTCCAGGTGCGAAGCAATTATGCGACCTTCAACGGAATTGCGATCGTACTGACCTTTCCAGACGCCATTCAACGTTTCGGTTGTAAGGTGCCCCTCGTGGTCAAATAGATCTCTTTTGGTTGTCACTTCTGCCCTCCCTTATTCCGACCAGTCAGGTTGGAATTGCTTTGCATTTTTACACCGGCAATGAACCGGATTATGAACGACGGTCGTCCAGATGCTCATCGGGTCTTTCGATCCAATGTCTATTTTGCAACCGAGAGACCTCTGTTGGTCCCAAGGTCTCAGAACCGCAAGGGACACTTCTTCATCTCCGAAGAAGTAGATCCACATACGGCATCCGCGCGGGATCAACGCGTTTGTTTTTTTTGGATAGATGTGAACGCGCTCTGGGAGAGCGTATCGTGCTGGTATTTCGATACAAAACTCGAAACTCTCTCCCTCAAAGTCCGTGTGCCCGAAGGGGTTATAGGTCAAACCGAGACGATTGATCTCTTTGCTGATCACATCTAGGTCTGCCCAGTCTGTCCGGCTCTTAACCGGTAATTCGTTGCTAGCGTATGTCAACGCAAGCCTCCCTTACTACTATCTCATCTTTACAGATGGCTGTCTGCTCACTCTGTCTAATGTCTTCTGATTTTTGACTAATGAGCAAATAGCCACCTGCAAATATTTGTCTTTCGCAAATTTTCAAAGTGCAAAAAGCCTAAAACACTTTTGTGCTTCAAGCTTCGCTTAAAGTGCAATTGCTTGTGCCAGCGTAAGGCACGCAAATGCCTTGGTTGACTCAAACAAACGATAAATTATATCAAAAAAAGGGGTTAAAATCAAATACTACAGGTCTATTGTGGGGTTGCGATAAGGCCGCCCCGGAAAGTCCGGAGCGGCCAAATCGACATACGGTTGTGTCTTAGGCCTTGCCCATTTTCATCCTGACGTCCTGGATGGGAATGCGGTCAGCCTTTACAGCTCCGAAACAAAGTTTGAACTTGTCCCGACCCGAATGGTTGACGGCCCTAAAGACCTGTTCGAGCTCGTTGCCACGGTGGCAGACGAACTTCATGACTACAACGCTGTCCTCCTCGCGGAAGCTCCAGAGACCTATGCGGTCCTGACCTTCTTTCACGACTCGGGCTGCGAGGCTTGTGACGGGTTCGTCGGTTCTAACGACTACCGTCAAAATGTAGGGCTCCGTGATGCCTGGCTGCAGAAACCCATCGGGAATCAGAAACCTGAACATGGGAACTGGGCTTGACGCGGCCGAAGAGTTCGGGCGCAGAGCGCTTGATTGCTTCAGGGGCAGACCGTGGAACTTAGGAGAAACATGTCCTACTGAATTCCGACGTTCGCGGCGGGTTACGCCTGTGCTTGACTGCGTCACTTGCACTCTCCGACGAGTGCTGATTTACCGGTTGGCAACTTGTTGTCCTCTCCTGGATTGGCGGCCTTTTGAGCCTGTGTGATGAGAGGTTTCGATCTCTCCCAATGTTGAAACCTCATACTAGTTAACCAGTATTAATTGTCACGGGACCCTCCTTCTAGATTCGTATGTCGATTTTTAATGTTCAGCGGCAGAAAAGCCGCCTCCCCAAAAACCGATTACGGATTTTGCTTCAGCGCGCTTTTGCACACTTTTGAAATTATATCACAGGATTGCAAATTTACTACAGGACGTAATATGAGGTAAAAAGTGAGCCATCTCCGGGATTCGCTTGGAACAGTCCTACCCGGGACCGCTTACTCTTTAACTGTCCGCATTGCCAATTGAGCCAACCAAGGGAATCGAACCCTTAACCTACGGTTTACGATACCGTTGCTCTACCATTGAGCCAGGTTGGCATATGCTTGGAAGGCGGGCGAAAGATGAAAAGTATGCATATGAAGCTTTTGAGTCCACTGGAATGAGGCTAAGGGCAATAAATAATTTCTGCTCCTGGGTGAATGGAAAATAGCGATTCCCCGAAA
>CAYTCO010000010.1:0-1790 GCA_964436385.1 uncultured Gammaproteobacteria bacterium | reverse complement strand
AGGGCAATAAATAATTTCTGCTCCTGGGTGAATGGAAAATAGCGATTCCCCGAAATAATATGCGGTAGGAGCTCGCCTTCGGACCAAGATCCGGAGGTATATGCTCTAACCCTATTTCGATAGTTGTAGAGGAAAACACAACCATTTTCCAGAAATACACTCAAGAGCATATAAAGTATAGTTTTACTAAATTAAAAAGTAAATAGTACAATAACAAAGATGGATTTGTCACACGTTCTAATTCTTTCAGTTGTTGAAGGGGTTACTGAATTTATTCCGGTATCCTCAACTGCTCATTTAGTCCTAACTTCCCATGCATTAAATATTCCAGCAAGTGCTTTCCTATCAACATTTGAAATTTCAATCCAGCTTGGCGCGATCGGTGCTGTTTGTGTTGTCTCGGGCAGAAAAATTCTTTCAGATAAAAAACTTCTTTACAAAGCCCTGGTCGGATTTGTACCTACAGGTATTCTTGGGTTTACACTATTTAAATATATCAAACCATTACTTAGTGATCCTTTTATTCCAGTTACTGCTTTGTTTTTAGGGGGACTTACTATTATCGGACTTGAACTATACTTCAAGTCCAAGCTAAAATCTGAAAACCAAAAACTGAAAACTCTGGATAAAATGACGTATAAAGATAGCTTAATCATTGGTTTGATACAGTCGATTTCGATGATCCCTGGCGTTTCCCGATCAGCAGCCTCAATATTTGGTGGAATGGCCTTAAAATTAGATCGAAAATCCGCAACTGAATACTCTTTTCTTTTAGCAATTCCAACTATGGTAGCAGCAACTATGCTGTCTCTTTTGTCGGATACACCCTCCTTTTCGCAGCAAGAATTAACTTACTTTTTTCTAGGAATTGCAGGTTCTTTCATATCAGCACTTCTTGTTATCAAATGGCTTATGGGGTACGTCAAGAAGAATAACTTTATTTTGTTTGGAATTTATAGAATCCTTATAGCTATTGTTTACTTCTTTATTTTTCTTCGATAACAAAGAACTATAAGATTTATTTTTTTTAATCCTTGATCTCTTCCTACCTAGTATTTAGCGTCGCAAAGACCCTACATTTGATCTACTTCTTCAATAATCTTAATGACCCCAAATATGGACATTTGAATCTGTGTGTCCACATTTTGCTAGGCCTCCATTCTAAGTAAGAACTTCTTTTCCGTAAGAATCCCTCTTGCTAAAAAGGAAGATTTTGAAGGTGAAATTTTTATAACTATAAGTTAATAAGCTGAATGCAACTGGTATATAACCTACTATTTCAAATTGGCTTAACTTTAGCTTTGATTAAAATCAAGAGAAGCCCTAATAATGGCGGGTTTTCAGGAGTTTTGATTTAATGAAAAGTTAATATTTTAGGGTGTTCTAAAAATGTGTTCTATATCTAGCTCAATTTGAAGCTAATCAAAAAAAAGTTGGACATTAGCCTCAAAAAACGTGAAAAGTGAGGCTTGACAAGCCGTGAAAAATATGGAGTAATGGATATAGGATAAAAAACTTAGACATTTGAATCAAGTTGTCCAAGTTTTAAAGGAGAATTTATCAACTGCCCATGCAAGAAAAATTATTAACTATTCAGGAAGCAGCTTCTAGACTAAAAGTTTCAACCAAAACACTAAGACGCTGGGAAGCTCGCGGAGTATTATTGCCTCTTCGCACTTCAGGATCACACAGGAGATATACCGAGGAACAGATTAGAAATTTTATTGCATCTTCCAAACCAACACCAACACCAACACCAACACCAACACCAACACCAACACCAACACCAA
>CAYTCO010000009.1:40370-45184 GCA_964436385.1 uncultured Gammaproteobacteria bacterium | reverse complement strand
GGTATCGCAAGGAGAATGGGGTGAAGAACTATCCCAATTATTTTAGGCAGTGACATCATTTTCTAAACAATTTTTCCGTTGCTTCTTTTCCTAATATTTCAAACACGTCACCCAGGGGTAATCCGTTTGGACGATTGGTTAAATCACTATAGATTTGCGAATATTTAATATTTTGCCCCTGCATAAAAGAAACAGTAGCATTTGAGATATTAGAACTATCCCATTTGCTAGTATCTATTTTAAACAAACTTTCCCAATATTTGCTTAGCAACTCAGTTCCATTTGAAACTGTGTTGAAGTATGGATCAATTAATCCCTTAAAATCCGCGAGTGTCTTAATCCTTGTTTTTGCAGGCTCGATCAACTTGCCTAAGAGATCTTGGTCATAATCCAAAAGTTCAGAATCGAACTCCAACAATAGTTTTAAAAGTTCTTGATTACTCGTCATTCGAATATATTCACCATTCATCCATAAGAGCTTTCTCTCATCAAATATTGCAGGAGAAGAATTAACCTTATCAAGAGAAAAACTAGAAACTATCTCATCCTTAGTTAATATCTCACGATCATCTTTTGGTGACCAACCTAAAAGCATTAGATAATTCATAAGAGCTGCTGGTAATATTCCTTCCTTTTTTATATCCAACACGCTTTTTGCACCTCTTCTTTTCGACAATTTTTTACCATCGGTTCCCATAACATTAGGGACATGAGCAAACACAGGATGATCCCAATCAAAGGCCTTATAAAGAAGAATATGTTTTGGCGTGGATGGAATCCACTCTTCTCCTCGAATGACATGGGTTATTCCCATATAGTGATCGTCTATTACATTTGCGAAGTGATATGTCGGATAACCATCTGCTTTTAAGATTATGAAATCTTCAATGTTTGAAACTTCGTATGAAATTTCCTTATTACCAATTGCATCAGTCCAGGCGACTACACCAGTATCCCCAGTATTAAACCTAATTGCCCCCTCCTCCTCTCGCGCCAGTCCCTTAGAGACTAAATCCTCTGCATGTTTTTTGTAATCATCTAGCCTCTCAGATTGTACGGAAAATTCATCCCAAGAAGCACCCAGCCACATTAGGCTTTCTTTAATGGCCTCCTCAGCCCCTTCCACTTTTCTTGATTGGTCAGTGTCTTCGAGACGAAGGATAAATAGTCCGTTTTGATTTTTTGCTAAAAAGTAATCAAAAAGAGCAGTTCTTATATTGCCTACGTGTGGAATTCCTGTCGGACTAGGAGCAAATCTAACTTTAACCATATTTGCATTTTAATCTAATCTTCTCCTATACTCAATATGAGCACAAAATATGGCAAGCTTAGTTCTAGTTACACGCGAGGGTAGATTGTTCCTAAAAATTGGAGGGGTTATCTTTGGTATTCTTTTTGTAATCTTTCTATTTGTACAAGGTGGTACTATGATGCGCGATCTTTTCTTTCCAAAACCACCCCCTGCGCCTATGGAAGCATTCGGTGATTTACCCTCAATTATCTTTCCTGCAAGCACTCCAAGCACAATTACGTACAATGTTAATACAATCAACGGAGCACTTCCGACTCTTCCTGATAGAGTTTATGTTTATAAGATAAAAACCAATTCACCAAATCTTCTTGCCCTTCAAGACGCCAAGAGTACTCTTGATTCTGCTAATTTTGTAGAAAATCAAGTTAAAATTTCGGATACTATTTACCGTTTCGCCCAAGCAAGAACAGGAATTGTAATTGAATACGATATTGTTTCTAAAAATTTCACGATTTCCTCTAACTTCTTTACAAACCCTTCGCTTGTATCAACAGGACTTCTTCCGTCAGAAGAATCAATCAAAGCGGATCTACAGTCTTTCCTCCAGACGATAAATGCTAATGTGAAAAATATTGATTTTGAAAAAACCAAAGTTGAATATTTGGAATCACAGAACGGAGGTTTAATAGCAGCAACCAACCTAGGTTCTGCAAGATTTGCAAGAGTAACTCTTTACCAAAACACCGTTGATGAAACTCCTATTGTCTATGGGGCTCCAGGCGAGTCGCTTCTAAATTTTATTGTTTCATATCCTGGTTCAAGTTTTAGGCCACTGGAAGGCATATTCTTCAACCACGAAGTAAACATTGATGAGAAAAGTGATTATCCAATTAAAACTGCTCAAATGGCCTTGGAAGAATTAAAGACGGGGAAAGCCTCTTATGTTATTAATCCTCAAAATAAAACAGTTGTCGATATAACAGACGTAAAACTTAAATATTACTTAACGCGTGAAAACCAGGGCTATCTACTACCCATAATTGAGTTTACCGGTGCCAATTTTACTGCGTACGTTGATGCGACTCTTGAGGGATTGCAAAGTTCACCTTCTCCACAATAAAACTCATTAAATCTCGTGTATCGTAAAATCTGTCCTGACTCTTAAGAACCGAGACTACAAAAATTGAATCACCTTTCTGTATCGCAGTTAACAAAACTCCTCCTGCTTCGTTGGTAAATCCTGTTTTTATTCCCAAAACATTGTCATATTCAAGGAGTTCGTTAAGATTTTTGAGAACATATGTGTGGGAATTGTCTTTGTTTGCGAGTTCCACATATCTCGTCTTAACAATTTCTGCAAATTCTTTGTTTTCCATGGCATATGCACCTATGCGCGCTAATTCCTCTCCTGTCGTAAAATTCCCATCCTCATAACCTGATGGGTCTAAGAAGTAAGTATTTAAAAGTCCCAACTCCTTTGCTTTTCTATTCATATCTTCAACAAAATTACCTATTCCATTCTTGTAGTAGTAGGCAAGGGTGTAGGCCGCGTCATTTCCAGAGGGAAGCATCAGACCGTAAAGCAATGTTCTTACAGATACTTCCTCTCCCGGAGCAAGGTGCATCTTGGAACCATCTACAGAATATATATTTAATGGGACTGTAAGATACTGATCCAAATCATAATGCTCAAGAACCAAAATCGCACTCAATACCTTTGCCGTTGAAGCAGGAGAAAATCTTAAATTTTTATTCTTACTGGCAACTACAGTTCTTGAGTTTGTGTCATAAACGACATAAGCAGATGCTGATGCATTTATGCTTTCTAAATCCGAAGATAAAGGCACGGAGCTTATTTTAAGATAGTTATTTACTGAAGTAGGAAGGGATAATGCGTAAATCCTTTGAAAATAAAAAATAATGACAGCAATTGCTGCGACATTTAGTAAAAGCAGTATTATAACGGTGTCAAAAAAATGTAATCTTGAAAACGTTTTTTCTTTTACTTTATTTTTTTTGGTTGAGGACAGAGAGTCTTTCATCGATTCGTTCCATGTCTCTTGGGAAAAGAGATGCCTCTCTAACATTTGCAAGATTTAACATGTGCATGGTAATTCGCTCAAGGCCAAAAGAAAAACCACCCTCAGGGGGCATCCCAAATTCAAATGCCTGCAGATAAAGCTTGAAGTTGTCAGGATTCATACCCCTATCTTTTATTGCACTCAAAAGTGCACCATAATCACTGAGCCTCTGACTTCCGCTTGATATTTCAACCCCCCTAAAAAGAACGTCGAAACTAAGGCTAACTTCAGGATTTGATGGGTCAGGCATAGTGTAAAATGCTCTTTTCTTGGTTGGAAAATGGGTTATGGTAACCAAATCTGAGCCATGATTTTTAAGAGCCCATGAACATACATCTATTTCGTCCTGAGGGGCAAGATCTTTTTCACCCAAAACATTTCGCCCAAATTCATTTGTAATAATCTCCTGTGCTTCAGAAAGGGTTAGTCGTGGAATTTTTCCAAAAGCAATTTTCTCAATTCCATACTGAGAAAGTACATCGGCAGAGCTTTCTTCTGCATGTTTAAGAGTATTTACAATAACGCTTTCAAGAATATCCAGTAACTCGTCAAATTCAACAAATCCAATCTCCATATCCATTTGGGTATTCTCAGAAAGATGTCTGGTCGTGACAGATGGCTCAGCCCTGTAAGCGTGAGATATAGTAAAGACCCTTTCAAAAACAGGCACCATCATTTGCTTGTAAAGCTGTGGGCTTTGCGTAAGATAAGCATCGTAATCATAGTATGAAACTCTAAAAACCTCAGCTCCTCCTTCTGTTGCTGATGCAGATATGGTTGGAACAACTATTTCTGTCGCTCCAGCCTCTTCAGAGGCAGTCCTAAATCCTTTAAGGATTGCTGCCTGCACCTTAAAGATTCCTGCAATCTTTTGATTTCGAAGAGACAGAGATCTAAAATCAAGAAGTGTCGGAAGTTGCAAATTTAGTTCATTTCCACCCATATCAAAAGGCATCTCTGAGGCAAGCGACAGAATCTCAACAGGCTTTGTGAGCTCAACCTCGACTTTTCCCAAAGGCAAATCCGGATTAATATACCTTTCTCCTCTTTCCTTAACTAGGCCTTCAATTCTGACGACTGACTGAACTGATAGCTCTTCAACCGATGCTACTATCTCAGGTGTTGCCGCAACTATCTGAATTGTCCCAGAACGATCCTTTAGATCAAAAAAGGCTATCTTTCCATGGCTTCTGACTCTTTCTATAAAGCCATAAAGAATAACGGTTTCACCAATTTTTTGAGGGGTTTCGTAAGTTAATACGCGGTTTTGCATAATAGGTGTATCATACCATATTTTGCTTCAAAAAAGCACTTGACAGCGTGAAAAGTTACAGATAAAATGAAAACTGTTGTTAATATGACTAGACTTAAACACGCCAATAATTTTGTCTCCCTTAAGGGTTTTAGACCCTAGGGGGTTTCGTGCCAACGGGCATTTGTAAACTCCCTCCTTGAAGGGAGTTTTTTTTGGGGAAAAATAT
>CAYTCO010000009.1:31778-40270 GCA_964436385.1 uncultured Gammaproteobacteria bacterium | reverse complement strand
CAACGGGCATTTGTAAACTCCCTCCTTGAAGGGAGTTTTTTTTGGGGAAAAATATGGAAGACGACTTTGATAAATTCAACCAATCAACGTGTAAGTATAGCCTTGAGCAAAGCAAACCAATAGTCGCTCAAGGTTTTCAAAAATATGCAAACTTGCTTAGGGCAGCTGGAGTTGATGAGCAAGATGTTCAAAGGCAGGTTGATATGATGAGAAACCTTAAAAAAACAGAACCTCAATGGGATCAATCGGCACAAACAGTCGAACTAGCAGGAGATGTAGTCATGTCAATCATCGATTCTACGCAACGATTTCAAGCCCTTGGTTCACCCAATATCCTTGAGCAAGGCGTAAGCTCCACTATCCCAGAAGCTGTTGACCCAATTCAATAAATTTGTTTTAATTTTTATATGGCAGAAGGAGTCGAAACACCAGAGGCACCAGTTGATACACTTAAGGCACAAGCCAAAGCATCTACGGCAGACGAAAGTACTAAGACTACTTCAAGTAACCCCCCAGCTTGGATGAAGCCAGATTTCGTAAAGGATAGAACAGATCAGCCAATCAGAAAAGACTTTTCTGTCAGACCCAAAACAGAAGTTGAGATTATGATGGAACAGCAAGCCAAGTCAAACCGTATTCGAGAGGATCTTCTAGGGAAACAAAAAGAGTCAGCTTAACCGAATATCCCTTATTTTGAGTTGAGAAGAAATTTTACCATCCCATTCGTTGACATCAAGAGTGAAAACCACATCAATTTTATCTCCAATTACTGCATCTGTTTTTTCTGCCATATTAAATGCTATGGCATCGACTATTTTATCCCCTTGTCTCAATTTTAGCTTTAAGTGATTTTGCTCCTTTCCAATTTTACGAAATTCGACTATCTCAACTCCAATTGAGGCAAAAATCGGTTGCGGATTTCCCATCCCAAAAGGTTCAAGTACTCCAATCTCATCGATAAATTTTACAGATATTAAACTAAATGGAATTACCATATCGATCCTAACTACCCTATCTAAAACCTCGTCTAAAACCACTCGCTGGGAAGCCTCATCAAGAGCTTTTGTAAATTCCTCAATCTTTTCAGTTCTTATACTAAATCCAGCGGCCATTGGGTGACCACCGGTCTCTTCAAGGAAGCCACTTACTGACCTTAACAGTTCAATTACGTTGACTCCTGCTATAGAGCGAGCAGAACCCCTGGATATCTCTTTGTCTACAGCAATAGCAAAAGCCGGCTTATAAAAAGCTTCTACTAATCGAGATGCAATTAGACCAACGACTCCAGGATTATACTTTTCGCTTTGCACAATAGTTATTCTTGTTAGCTGACTTTCTAGCGCATAGAGTTTTGCATGAGCAACCGATTCTTCAGTCATATCTTGACGTTCTTTGTTAATACTTGTAAGTAAGGCTGCAAGTTGAAGAGCTTTCTCTCTATTTTTTGTACACAGCAATCGCAACGAATTCATTGCGTTTTGGATTCTTCCTGTAGCATTGAGTCTTGGTGCAATTATGTGACCAATTGTATATGTTGAGATCGTACCCACTTCAACGCCGGCACTTGCAAGAAGAGCTTTAAGACCTGGACGGGAAGTATTTTGGAGTAATTTAAGCCCTTCCTTTACAATCCACCTGTTACTATCAGTTAAAGGCACAAGGTCAGCAACAGTTGCAAGGCAAGCAAGTGATAACTTTTCCATCACTTCTTCTTTTGACAAGAAAGAAAGCTCTCTTGACAACAACCAGGCAATCCCAGCTCCACAAAGTTTTGTTGTATGAATAATGCAATATGCTTCAGGTAACTTTTTTTCCGCAACATGATGATCGGTTATTATTACATCGATACCTTTACTTTTCGCATATAAAACGGGTTCATGCGCAACAATTCCGTTATCCACCGTTACTATAACTTTTACTTCGGGGCGATCTAAAAGTAAGTTATCAATTCCCTTTACAGATAAACCGTACCCTTCATCAGCCCTATCAGGGATGTAAGGTGCAACATTTTTGTTTTTGCTATATAAGGTTTCCCACAAAATTGCTGATGCACATATTCCGTCAACATCGTAGTCCCCATAAATCACTATGGTTTCATTTTTTGAATTTGCCTCTTGTATCCTTTTTTCAAAAATCAGAAAATCATTCTTTTGTATTCCTACTGAATTAAGAGATAGTTCTGAAATTCTTGGATGTAGAAAACCTCTTATATCTTTATTTTTTATTCCTCTGTTAGAGAGCAAGATATCCAAAACTTTTTTGGAATCAAGAAAAATATTCAACTTTGGAGCGTGGATAATTTTCCATTTTTTCATGATATACTCAACTTAAACCATAACATCATAACACATGCTGGATTCTATCCCCTCTGAAGTTTTAGACATTTATAACCACCTTAAAAGAGCTAATTACGAAGTGTATTTTGTGGGGGGATGTGTGCGAAATTTGCTGATGGGGACACAAGTTTCGGATTGGGACCTAACTACAAATGCAACCCCTCTTGAGATTCAGAATATTTTTCCAGATTCCTTTAATGACAACTCCTTTGGTACTGTAGGAGTAAAACTTGAAAATGAAGTAAACGGGAAAAAAATAGTTGAGATAACTACATACAGAACAGAAAAGGATTACAAGGACCACAGACACCCAGGAATAGTGTCGTGGGGAACAGAGCTAAAGGAAGATATCGTAAGACGAGATTTTACGATTAACGCTCTTGCGATATCAATTGAAGGTAGTGAAATCAAGATACTCGATTATGTTAACGGACAGGATGACCTAAAGAAAAAACTTCTGAGAGCAGTTGGCAATCCAGACGAAAGATTCAAGGAAGATTCACTAAGAATAATGAGAGCAGTTAGATTTAGCGCCCAACTAGGCTTTGAAGTTGAAGAAAAAACGATGGATGCAATAAAAAAAGACGCTCATCTTATCACTCATGTTTCATTTGAGAGGATCCGTGATGAGTTATTTAAGATACTTGCGACAGAAAGGGCATACGAGGGAATTATGCTTCTAGATGAGATTGGAATTTTGGATAGCATATTTCCAGAACTTTTACGAGGAAAAGGGGTATCTCAACAAAGACCAGGAAGACATCACACGACTGACGTTTTTACACACAATCTACTTTCTATGAAAGAGTGCCCAACAAATGACCCACTGGTAAAATTAGCTGCTCTTTTGCATGATGTTGGAAAGCCATATGTTGCCTCAGAAGATAGCGAGGGATTTATTATTTTCTACAATCATGAGGTTGTTGGATCAAAAATTTCAAAAGACATTGCAATGCGTTTTAGACTTTCCAACGATCAAAAGGAAAAACTGTACACCCTTATTAGATGGCATATGTTCACAGTTGATGAGCATATAACAGACAGTGCTGTCAGAAGATTTATAAGACGTGTTGGTCTAGAAAATGTTAAGGACATGATTGATCTAAGAATTGGAGATAGGCTTGGCGGAGGAACCCAAACTGCAGAGTCATGGAGGCTTAAAAAATTCAAGGAAAGACTGGAAGAACAGCTTAACCCTCCCTTCTCGATAAACGATATGGCAATTGATGGCAATGACATTATGACAGAATTAGGAATTACCCCTGGCAAGAAAGTTGGAGATATTCTCCAAAAACTATTTGAAGAAGTTGATGAGGATTTAAGAAAAAATACAAAAGAATTCCTATTTAACCGTCTCCATGAAATATCCAAAGAAATTAACTAAATTTCTTCTGCCCGGAGTTATTCTTCTCATCTTCGCATCTTGCTATCTTATCCTCTCGCTAATTAAGCATAACCACTTTATGTCAGGCTATGATCTTGCAATTATTGATCAAGCAATTTGGAAATACACAAATTTCAAAAATCCAATAACAACAAGCCATGTGTTTTTTGACACAACTATATATTCTGATCATCTAGAAATTGTTTTTCTTCTCATAGCACCTTTTTACCGCATTTTCGATACTGTTAATTTTCTTATAGTCCTGCAGGTTGCTGCAATAATTTCATCAGGTGTAGCGGTATATATGATTGCTCAATTTCACAAGCTTAATAAATTTATTTCTCTATGCATTCTTACTTCATATCTTTCGTTCTTTGGAATTCAATTCTCAATTTGGTCTGATGTGCATAGCCTGCTTTTTGCCTTAACTTTTATGTCTTGGTTGATTTACTTTTTAACAATAGAAAAAAATCGTCCCGCCCTTCTTTTTTTGGTTCTATCGGTTATATCAAAGGAAGATGTTGCATTCTTAACTCTTTTAATTGCGTTAGTTTTTTACCTATCAAAAAGAACAAAAGCATCACTTATTAGTGTTATTCTATCGGGAATATATCTCGCCTTTATTTTTTTTGTTTATTTCCCAAACATAGGACCTGACGGATATCGATTTTTTCAGAATGAAAATCCGTTATCTGAACTTAATCCACTATATTTAGTAAATACTCTAGATAAGCAAAAAACCTTTCTTTATTCATTTGGATGGTTTGGATTTGTACCCCTTTTATCACTTTTATATACTTTTCCCTTTTTTGGAGATATTGCACATTATTTTGTAGCGGGAAATGGGCTTACTAGGACTGAGGGAATTTTTCTCCATTACCGAAGCACCACTGCGCTTTTTATGGTATGGCCTACCATTATCGCAATTAAGAAATTAAAGTTTCTGAATAAATGGTATTTTGGTCTTTACCTATTAATTTCTGCTGGCTTTTTTCAGTACTATCTTCACCTTCCACTTAGCTATCTTTCCAAGAGTTGGTTTTGGAAAGAGGAGGTTGAAGTGTCAAACATTAAAAGCGTGCTAAGGCAGATTCCTAAAGACTCCTCAATAGTTACCCAAAACAACATAGCACCGCATTTATCTCATAGAGATTACATTTACACGCTTTTTCCAAGCCAAAAGGATTTTAGCAATAACTCTCCCTGTCAATCTTTGTCATGCAATTGGTTCAGGGTAGGTGGGAAACCTAAATTATTACTTATTGATAAAGGATCGTCCTGGAACATTATACAACTCCTTGGTAGCCGAGAAGATTTCTATAAAGGAGTTGAAAATTTGGAAAAAAATGGAAACATAAAACTCATCAAAAAAAATGGGACCACACACTTATATAAGATAGTGAAGAATATTTGATATAATGTTTTAATGTTAAAAGATACAATACAAGAAGAACTAAAGAGCGCTATGCTTGCAAAAGACGAGAACAAGCTTTCAACTGTAAGAATGCTTAAATCAGCACTTCAATATTACGAGATTCAAAAAGGAGGAGCAGGATACGAAGCAACTGATGAAGATGTTTTAGAGGTAGTTGGCAGAGAAATTAAGAAGAGAAAGGAATCGATTGAAATGTTTGAAAAAGGCGGACGCCAGGAACTTGCTGACAAAGAAAAAGGCGAACTACAAATCCTTGAATCATATCTTCCCGAACAATTAAGTGAAGGTGATGTAAGATCTCTTGTCGATAAGGCAATTACGGAAACTCACGCCTCCCAAATATCAGATATGGGAAAGGTTATGGGTTATTTGTCACCAAAGATAAAAGGCAAAGCTGACGGTGGTTTTGTCTCTGGTCTCGTCCGTGAAAAACTCACTCAATAATTAAAGCTTGAGAGCTTCTAAGAATTCTTTATCTCCAGGTAATGTTTCTAAGTCCTTAATGTGAGACAAAGGAACCCAATCGACTTCATTTACGTGATGGTCAAAAGTTTTTTTATCCTGTGATATATATTCACATTCATACCCCAAAATCAATGTATGCTGAACGCCCCAAGGGTAATCCCAATACGTAGTGTGCACGTATGGCAAAAGTCTTTTTACTCTTACCCTAACTCCAGTTTCTTCGTAAATCTCCCTTACAATTGCTTCCTCTGGAGTCTCTCCAAAATCAACTTTGCCTCCCGGAAATTCCCATTTCAAATGAGCACCTATAACTTCAGGCTCATCTCTTTTAACTAGTAAAATTTTCTTGCCCTTTACTACTAAACCAACAAAAACGGTTATCTGTTTCTTCTGAGGATTTGATTTCACTTTTTCAATCTTTTGAATAGCCTTGACACACTTATACCCCGCTCGTCTGCCTTATTCCATTCAACAAGCACTGCAGAAGCGATAAATATTGAGGAATAAGTACCAGTTATAAGTCCTATCAGAAAGGCCGCAATAAACCACCTTATCGATTCTCCACCAAAAATAATAAGCGCAATCAGAACCAGAATTACAGTCAACGAAGTATTAAGTGAACGAGCAAGAGTTTCGTTAAAACTGTCATTTACCACCCTGTCAAATGAGTGATTGTGAACATTTTTAATCAAATTTTCACGTATCCTATCAAAAACAACTATCGTATCATGAACTGAAAATCCCATTATTGTAAGAACTGCAGTTATAAAAAGAGCATCAATTTCAACACCTAAGAATAGCCCAAACAAAGAAAAGAATCCCAGTACTACAAGAACGTCATGTGCGAGTGCAACAATCGCGCTTATACCGAATTTCCATGAGGAAACGGGTTTTGATATTTTTCGAAAAGCGAATGCAATATATAGAGTAATCGCTACAATTGCTATAGCAACAGCTTTTAAAGCATTCGATTTTGCTTCTCCTCCAATTGTAGGACCCAATGTGTCGAAACTCGTTTCCTTAAGTAAAATACCATTCTCCCCAGCTTTTGCCAACAATTGATTTTTTTTATCATCCGTTATCGTATCTGTTCTCACGGTTACCTCATCAGGTGAACTTTTCTTAATACTTACAACCTTAACTTTCTCCTTCTCAAGGATTTGCTTTAACCTTTCTATATCAATTGCTTTTCTTTCTATTGAAATTACTTCAAGCCTTGAACCCCCCGTAAATTCGATGGAGAGCTTGAATCCGAAAAGAATAATAGAAGCCAGACAGAGAAGACTTAATACTCCTGAGAAAATTAAGAATATTTTTCTTTTACCTACAATGTCCATAATAAATATTAGCTATTAACTTTCAGTTTTAAGTTTTTAGTTTTAGGTTTCTTTTCTTTAGAGTCAAATGCAATTAACAGGTTTTTTGTTATGATTATTGCTGAGAACATAGAAATAATTATTCCAATAAATAATGTTAGAGCAAACCCTCTGACGAGCCCGCTTCCAAAGTAAAAGAGGATTATACAAGTAATTATACTTGTTACATTAGAATCACGAATTGAAGTCCAAGCTCTTGAAAATCCATTCTTGAGTGCAATATCCCTTGGTTTTCCCCGTCTTAGCTCCTCTTTCATGCGTTCAAATATTAATATATTTGCATCAACCGCCATTCCAATCGATAGTATGAATCCAGCTATACCAGCAAGAGTTAACGTTACTGGAATTAGTTTATAAACAAAAAGTGTAATTATCGCGTAGATAAGAAGAGCAATGCATGCAATTACACCTTCTTTTCGGTAAATATAGGTCATAAATAAAATAATCGATGCAAATCCGATAAGAGCTGCGAATACACTTTTATGAAGAGAGTCTATTCCAAGAGATGGACCAACTGACTTTTGAGCAATCACCTCAAGAGGAGCAGGTAAAGCTCCCGCATTGAGCGCGATACTAAGATTCTTAGCAACATCAGGGGTAAATGTACCTGTTATCACAGCGGTTCCGTTTGCAATTTCTGTTTGGACAACCGGCGCGCTTATTATTTGATTATCCAATACTATTGCGACAGCCTTTCCGATATTTCTTTTAGTAATTTCGTCAAAATAGCGTGTTCCTTGTCCTGTAAACTGTATCTGAACCTGAGGTTTTCCTGATGTTTGATCAAATACGACCGTCGCTTTTTGAAGGTCTTTTCCTGTCAATTTGGTCGGAACAGCTTCCTCTCCGATAATCTGGCCCAATGCACTTACCAGCTGATCTGTGGTTTGGCTTGTTGCTTCGTATTTCGTCCCATTTCCTTCCCAAAAAGTGAGTTGAGCAGTTTGGCCAATTAACTCAATCGCTTGAGAAACATTGGACATTCCGGGAAGATCAACAACTATCCTATATTCGCCCCCCACTTGAAGAGTCTGGATTGTTGGCTCAGAGACTCCCAGAAAATTTATTCTTCTCTCAATAACGTCCCTAGCACTTTCAAAAGCATCCTTCTCCTGCCCCTTAACAACATCTTTCATAATAACTTTATAGGTAAGCTGGGTACCACCCTGAAGATCAAGGCCCAATTTATAAGATAAGTCCTTTTGTATAGTTAGTGCTCCAATAGGAATTGAAATATTTGCAGGATCATAAACGAAGTTGGCAATCATTTTTTCATTACGAATGAAGGGAATTTTAAAGGATCGGAAATCAATTTTTGAAGGTAAATCTAAAATCAGCAGAACTGCGGACACAATGAAGATACATATGATAAATACTCGCGCTCTTTGCATAGAACAGAAATTACTCCTTAACTAAAGATTCCTCGTCTCCAATAAGCATCACCCTGGAACCGTATATTATTGAGGCTATAAACGGATCTCGGCGTGACTTCCTGA
>CAYTCO010000009.1:24042-31678 GCA_964436385.1 uncultured Gammaproteobacteria bacterium | reverse complement strand
ACCCTGGAACCGTATATTATTGAGGCTATAAACGGATCTCGGCGTGACTTCCTGAAGTTAAACTCGTCTTCATTCATAATTGTATAATTAATTTCTCTTTTTTTCACTTCTTCCTCTTTTTTGATTATTAATGACAATTCTGGGAGAACCACTACGCCAACCACTAGAAGATCTACGCTTTCACCATTGTTCTCTGTATTCTTCGCAAAATCCCCGGACAACATAGCATATTTAATACGTCCTAATTTTGCCTTATTTTTAATTATGTCACGACCAAGTCCGGATTCCTTAGCGAATATTTTAATAAGATCGTAGTAGAAGGCGTAGGAAGTATCAAGTGAATAATAGACCCTGTTCGCTCTTGCCTCTCGATTCAAAATCCCCTTCTTCTCAAGAAGCATTAGCTCACGTCTTACGGCATTAATCTCCTCAGTTACCCTTCTGACGATCTCTCTAACGTGAAACATTTCGCCAAGATTGCCCAAGAAAAGATGCAGGATTTTTATGCGGGTTTTCGAAGTAATTAGATCTTCAAACATAACTTACTGAGTACATATATTATACTAAAAGGAAGAAACATTCAACAGCAAAATGGGAAAGACTCACTATTTTACAACAACATCCGTATCGGGAGAGACTATGGCAAACCAAATTTGACCTTTGTTAAATTCTATGTCTTGCCCCCTCTTATCCTTGAGTGAAAGGTGCGAAATTCTAGTTTTTTTGGACCATGTTGCGTCAATCTCTTCCCCATCCATAAAGACCTTAGCATTACCAGTTCCCTTTGTACCATAAAGCATATGAAGATTACCCTCATAACCATCATTTGCCCTACTCTCCCTCATAAACAAAACAACAACATTCTTAGGAGACAGTTGTCTCTTGTTATTAAGATCTGCATGCGCTTTACCGCCTGTGGTTCTGTTGTAAGTGTTTGTTCCGGGATTATACGCATACGTTACGCTAAAATCAGAATAACCTTCCCAAAAGTCGAAAGAAACAGTCTGAGACTTGGGTCTTGCTTCGGACTTAGAATCATCTTTAAACGTGTAGGGAGTAAAGTCTTCATCCCATTTTTCCCCATCCTCATTCTTCTCTGTGATATCTCTGTTCTTCTTGGCGTAATCCCACAATTTAGTAGTTGATGAATAGACCGTATGCTCTGTAGCAACTGTTCTTCCCAAACGATCATAATCTCTAACATAAACCGGAAAACCGATCGAAAATTGATTAAGATCATTTACTCCAACCCAGCCATAATCTCCAATCTGACCCAATGCGTTAGCTGGACCTGGTGTATTTGCTCCACCAACGTGAGCATACAATGGGAAAGGCCCGTATTCTGAAATCATATCTAGAAAATAAGTTCTTGCGGACCTAACTGGTCCAACAAATTCTGCATCCTGGCAGTAATACATGGCTAAAAATCTCGTTATTCCACCCTCAGCGATAGCTTCATATACTATGTCTGCCGAAGTGAGACCGCTCTGAGGTCGAGCATCCACGCTATTTTCTATCATAACTCCCAGGGGGGAATGTTTCTCCCACCAAGCTTTTTGTTGCTTCGAATACAATGCACCGTTTAGCGGACATGGTTCTGTTTTGGGGAGAGTTGGATCAAAAAGTAATTTTCCACTAGCAGTTTTCTTTGGTTGTGCAACAGGCCCTGTCATTGTCCTGCCTAAAATATTGCTAAATAACAAAAAAGATCCAATAGCGCTTAAAGCATATACAACAATTGCTGTAATAAGTACTTTTTTGTTCATGGATTTTTTAGAAACTTTTTCTTCCTTCATTATCTTTTTTGAGTACGCCTTGTTGCTTGACGGATTGCTTTTAGCTCATCCATCGAGAGCTCATGCTCAAAACCTTTTCCGTTCTCAATCTTTTTAGCATACCATCTTGTACCATTTCTTGTGTGAAGACCTGATATCACAACTCCAGAGTCACGGTCATCAACTAGGGCCAAGATAAAACTCTGATCGCCTCCCGTATCACTAAATGGATTAAAGCGAACGAGGCCTATCTTTTGTATATAAAATTGTGAGTCAAATAGCAAGCCCTCAACTTTCTTATTAGTCTCAACAAGCTCTCTTATGAGCTTTTTTTCTTTCTCAAGAACTTGAGATAGGAGATCAATTATATTTTCTCGCCTTCCACCTTTTAGAATCTTCTGACTCGAGTTTGATTGCCGAAAAACAAGAAATGTAAGAAATATATTCCAAGCGATCAAAATACCAAAGGAAATCATTACGGGGAATTGGTCCATAAACGTCTTCCCATTTTAGTCTCTTGAAAAATCAGAGTCAATATGATAAGTTTGAGGCTGACATGTCTAAAAAAAGAAAAACAAGAAAACAAAAGGAAATTGCCTCAACAAGACACTTGAGTGAACAAGCTCACACGCATTCCGAAACTCAAACATATTCCCTTGACGTACTACCTAAAGGTATCGTAAAACCATTAGCAACAACTACAAAAAGCTCAGAAAGCATCTCAAAAGCAAACCTTTCCTATCTAAAGCACGACATGATATCAATTGCAGGTGCAAGCGGGATAATTCTTGCCTTTGACGTTCTTTTGCTAGTTCTTCTTAAGAGCGGAGCAATCCGTCTCGGATTCTTGGGATACTAATTACTTGAATTTAAAACTTGTTACAATTTCGTCGAATAACTTCTCTGCACCCGATGAATAAACAGACCCGGTTTCACCAGCGCTTCTTAAAGTGATCTCGTAGAAATGGTCCTGGTTTATGAATAAGTAGTACTTTCTAGTATCCTCTCCTCCACCACGACCCTCATAAACAAGGGCTTCTTCCTTTGGAAGGTTAGATTCTTTAAGATTTAATCTTAATTCCTCAATTACTGTTTTTCCAGGATTTATACTTGCACCGGAATACCGCTCTTTCATAAAATCATCAAGATTTAAGTTTTTACTGTTTCGAAAAACTTTTACAGTCATTTTCATTGAGTTGTAAAGATAATTTTGATAGTCAACTTTTTCAAGGCTATTTGCCTCAGGTGTACTCAGAAAAAGCATTTCGTCAGCGTCGTCAAAATTTTCACTTTGATTTGTCTGGTTCTTAAAGGAAAAACTCTCGGGATATTGGAAAGAAAATCCTAGGTCTTTATTCTCGTAAGAAAGTGCGAGAGTCAATTTAGATATATCATATCCCTCTGGTCTAGCATAATGGACAAGGCGATAAATTGTAACAAATGGAACCTGCCAGCTACCCGTGATTTCAGCTCTTCCAAAACCGGCAACCTCCCACAATGAATTTCCTAAAGGTTGACACTCTGGATATTCGCAGACAACCAGCAATTGGCTTGTTACAGATTCACGTTTTGGATCAACCGCCTCGTTCAAAATTGTCACTGGCGCTCTGCTTGCTGCTTCCAGGAAATACCTATAAACATGGTCTGAGTTACCTCTTGTAATTAATGCGAAGTTATATGGCTTACCACCTGTTTTTGACAGAACTGTATCTGCAATTTTCTTTGCTTGATCTTTTTGTTTATTACCGGGATAACGGAAAGGTGCTCCATATAAATTGACGACAACAAGTGAGGCTAAAACTAGAATAGCAACAAGTGATCCTAGTTTTCTATATTTTTTAATCGATGAGGTTTGGGATAAGAAGTTACCAACTAGTAAGAATGGGAGAGGGAACATAAACCCCAAATAATAATCGTAAATTGGTTGTTTATAAATTCCGAAAAGCAAAATCCCAAAGTATAGCCATAGAGATATGAGAAGCATTTTAAATTTGTCTCTATTTCTATACAAAACTGAAATTGAAAAAACGGCAATTACAACAGTTGCGATCTGCCACAGTCTTAGATCGATATTCTCGGTTAAGTTTACTTGCTCAGGAGGTGGAAATTTAGTAATAAGGCGTCCAAAAAGTCTAAAGAAAACATCCCAAATATTACCTAGAAAGGATTGTCCAGGTGAATAAACTTTGGTCGTATTATCAGCAAAAATAAATCTAACAATGGTTACTATATTTGGAAAACCATGCCTTATTTCAAATAACAGAAAGGGGGAAAGTCCAACCATAAATCCCGCAAGCATACCGACTCCATGGGTTAGATATCTATTAAGAAGCTTTTTCTTTGTAATAAACACTTCTGAAACTGCTGTAAAAATAAATACTATTACGCCCAAAAAAACAGTCAGATAATGAAGCTGTAGGGCAATACCAATTAGAAATCCGACCAGTATAAAAAGTTTATGGGATTGATTTTTTACTGCTTTTAGGGTTAGAAACAAAAGCAACAAAGAGAAAAAAGGCATGAGATTAGGGTTCCAAGAAGATCTTGAGTATCCAACTACAAGTGGAGAGATAGCGTAAAGACCAGAAGCAATGAATGCCGCCTTCCTACCAAAAAATGACTTACCTACAATATAAACAAGAAAAACTGTGGCAATTCCAAATAGAGCAACCATTACAGCAGGGCCTACAGGATCAAGATTGGACAGATAAAGAAACGGTGCCATCATGTAGTAGTAGACGGGTCCTAAGAAAAAATCTCCTGCACTTGCTCTTGGTCCCAAAAGCGTAAAATCTCCCTGCAAGATGCCTTTAACGACCATGACGTCCCTTCCTTCATCGCCTAGAAAAGTCATGTAGTCTGCAATCTTATATAATCTGAAGAAAGCACTAACCAAAATTATCAAACACAAGAGCAAAACTTCAATTTTGTTGGAAAATATATAGGTTTGGATTTTTCTGAGCATAGGACTAATGCTTTTTTCTCCAAATAATTCGTGAATAAACAGAGAAGTTCCAGATAAGAAGGAAAAATGTACCGATTAAAAAATAAATAAAATAGTCATTCCTGTTGGATATATAGTGGGTTCCCAGATATATAGTACCTGTCTGTATTGCGATGACACCAAACGCTGAGGTGAGATAGAATTGAAACATTTTATAAAAATATCTCCAAACACTTTTCGCTCTGTGGTGTCTAAATGTCCAAAGATTATTAAAATTATAATTTGAAAATATTGCAACAACTGCTCCTACTAGATTCGCTTGATATGGAATCCAATCTGCCTCTCCAACCAGAATGCGAAGAATTATTGCATTCATTATGAACCCGATACCACCAACGACAATAAATTTGCCAAAGCGTCCCATTGCAACTTCCATGAATCTTTCCGTGAACACATACCTTAATACATTCACAATGTAGGCAAGTGGCGCTATTTTGGAGTCTCCTGCACGTCTAATCCTAAAATGGATTGGTACCTCTCCAGCTTTATAACCATCAAGTAAAGATTTATATAAAAAAGCAGCTTGGAAAGTATAACCTGTAAATTCCTTTACCTTCTCTTTTTCTTTTAGAAAGACTTCACTTTTTATAGCCCTGTAACCACCAGTCCAGTCATGAAGATAGAATCTTCCAGTAATTGTTCTTAAAAGAAGATTTCCAAAAACCGAAAAGAATTTTCTATGTATTGGCCATTTTGCAGGCATACTCCCACCATTACTATAACGTGTGCCGCTTACCACATCGTAACCTTGCTCAATTTTATTTATAAACGATGGAATACTTTTTGGATCATGTTGCAAGTCACAATCTATGCTAATCACTAAATCTGCACCCTTTTCAGAAATTGCATAAGACATAGATCTAACATAAGCTGCCCCCAAACCTTTTTTTGGTCCACTTGATATATATAGATTCGAATATTTCTTCATAAGCTTTTTTACAACTTCCCCAGTCCCATCAGGAGAATTGTCATCTGCTACAAGAATATTCATCTCATGATTTTTAATGCTAGGAAAAACTTCTTCTTCAAGAATTGTTATCATCTCCTCGACGTTGTCACATTCGTTATATGAGGCGGTTACTACAAAAATTTTCATATTATTTATTTACACTTTTCAGATAATCAATCATTCTGGTAAGTCCTTCTGATAGACCAACTTTAGGTTCCCAAGAAAGCATTTTGGATGCTCTAGTTATGTCGGGACATCTTCTTAAAGGATCATCTAGGGGTAGTTCTTCAGAATGAACAATCTCGCTTGATGAAGATGTTAGTTTCTTAACTAACTCTGCATACTCGTTTACTGTATGCTCTTCCGGATTTCCAAGATTGACAACAGCTCCCTTAGTGTTGTCGTAAAACATGAGTCTGACAAGACCCTCAACAAGATCTTCAACGTAACAAAGAGAGCGCGTCTGTGTTCCGTCACCAAAAATGGTTATTGGCTCGTTATTGATCGCTTGCAATATAAATTGCGCAATCATTCTCAGGTCATCTTTGTGCATATTTGGTCCATAAGTGTTAAATATCCGAGCGATTTTTACGTCAAGATCCATATCTCTCAAATAGTAATATGTCAGTGTTTCCCCAAATCTTTTGGCCTCATCATAAACAGAACGTGGCCCAATTGTTGAAACATTTCCCCTGTACTCTTCTTTTTGAGGGTGCTCTTTCGGATCTCCATAGATTTCTGAAGTCGACGCAAATAAAAATTTTGCATTATTGTTCTTTGCAAAATTCAATAAATTTAGAGTCCCTGTCGTGTTAACCATCATTGTTTGCATGGGAAGAGAATGATAAGAGATGTGACTATGATGATTTGGGGATGCAGGGGAAGCAAGATGGAATACGTACTCAGCTGTTAACTCTTCAGGTATCGGATTTGTAACATCATGCTCAAACAATGTAAACTGCGGATTCTCCTCAAGCTCCTCAATATTTTTTCTAGAACTTGTTATTAAATTGTCAAGAACAAGAACATCGTGACCATCGGAAAGCAACCTCTTGGATAGGTTAGAACCTATGAAACCGGCACCGCCAGCTATTACTATTTTACTCATACGAATACCCGCAGTTTTTCGCTGTATATTTTATTGTACCAAATTAAAGGATAAAGGTGACATGAGGAAATGTCTTTCTAGTGGTCTTTTTTCCCCTCGGAGGCAAGATCTGCTTTGACCATCATCTCAACTAGCTGTTGGAAGCTGGTTTTAGGTTCCCATCCTAGAACGTTTTTTGCTTTTGAGTAATCACCTATTAAAGAATCCACTTCTGCGGGACGCATAAACTTGGGGTTATTTGACTCAATGTAACTTTGCCAATCAGATATTCCGATTACCTTAAATGCCTCTGTTACAAACTCTTCTATGCTGTGGGTCTCACCAGTTGCGACAACGTAATCATCTGGAGCATCCTGCTGAAGCATTTTCCACATTGCCTCAACATAGTCACCAGCAAAACCCCAATCTCTTTTTGAATCAAGATTTCCAAGAACTATATTTTTTTGCTTACCTAATGAAATTCTAGCAACTGCATTTGATATCTTTCTTGTTACGAATTCAATTCCTCGTCTTGGAGACTCGTGATTGAAAAGAATTCCAGAACAAGCAAACATATCGTAGCTTTCTCGGTAATTTACAGTTATGTAGTGACCATAAACCTTCGCAACTCCATAAGGACTTCTTGGATAAAAACGCGTTGTCTCTTTCTGAGGAACCTCTGTCACTTTCCCAAACATTTCAGAAGATGAAGCCTGGTAAAATTTTGCTTTAGGACTAACTGTTTTTACAGCCTCAAGCATTCTTGTTACTCCAAGAGCAGTATACTCTCCTGTTAGAACTGCTTGATTCCATGAAGTTTT
>CAYTCO010000009.1:16092-23942 GCA_964436385.1 uncultured Gammaproteobacteria bacterium | reverse complement strand
TTACTCCAAGAGCAGTATACTCTCCTGTTAGAACTGCTTGATTCCATGAAGTTTTTACAAATGACTGAGCAGCCAGATTATAAACTTCGTCAGGCTGTGCCTCATTTATAGAATCGTCAAGGGATTTTTGGTCCAACAAATCTCCTGAAATAAGTTCTACATCATCAAGAAGGTGTCTAATGTTTTCGGTGTTTGGAGTACTAAGCCTTCTGACGAGTCCATAAACCTTGTAACCTTTAGAAATCAAGAGTTCTGCAAGATAACTTCCATCTTGTCCAGTAATGCCAGTTATAAGTGCTCTTTTTGCCATATGCAAACTATAAACTAAAAATCATATACTATCAACTAAACAATATTCCGCCAATAGTCTAGAGTGTCTTTTAGTGAATCTTCTATCGATACTTCTGGCTTCCATCCTGTTGCTTTGTGAAGCTTATCGTAATCACAACGAAGCTCGGGGATATCCCCTGGCCTCATAAGCGCAGGGTCTTTTTCAACGACTATATTTGCCGTTGAGTGGGAAAGCAAGATATCTAGGACTTGCTGAATTTGCTTAACATGTCCGGAGCCAATATTATAAACCTCACCAAATTCACCTTTGTTCATAAGCATTTCGTATGCTCGAACAGTATCGCGAACATCAGTAAAATCACGCTTTGCCTCTAGGTTTCCCACATTTAGTATAGGCTCTTTGTGGCCTTTTTCAATTTCCGCAATTTGTTTTGCAAAAGAGGGAATAGCAAAAAACGGATTCTGATGCGGACCAATATTATTGAAGGGTCTTACTCTAATTGTTTTGACTCCTTGAGAGTGAAAATACTGATATCCCAAGAAGTCTTGTGCGATTTTACTCACTGCATAGGGAGATAATGGTCTTAGCGGTGACCTCTCGGTTAGGGGCAAATCCTTCTCTTCTGCTGCTCCATAAACTTCAGCAGATGAGACGACCAAAACTTTCGTTTCTAAAAAACCTAACTGCTTGACTGCTTCCAATATATTTAACTGACCGCTTATATTATTTGTTATTGTTTTTGAGGGGTTCTTAAAGCTTTCGGCAGGACTAGTTAGTGCTGCTAAGTGATAAATTTGTGAAGGCTCTGCATTCTCAACAGCATTTTTAACCGCTTCAAAGTCCTGTATATCAACCGGGAACATGTGGCTATCTCCATACGCCTCTTTCCCGGGCTTAACGGTTCCAAAAACTTCGTATCCTAAGTTAAGAAGGAGGTTGTTGAGGTGAGTACCTGCAAATCCATTGATTCCGGTTACTAATACTTTTGGCATAGTTATTCTTACCGGCCTACTCCGCGATAGACAAAGCCGGCATTCTTTATCTTTTGGGGATCATAAATGTTTCTCGCATCGATTATATTTGGTGACTTAAGAAGTTTTTTCACGCGGTCTAAATCCATTTCTTTAAATTCATTCCAGTCAGTTATTACAATCAAAATATCAGATCCATCAGCAACTTTATACATATCATCTGTAAATTCAATTCCAGTTATTATTTTCTTTGCCTTATCCATTGATTGTGGATCGTAAGCTATTACCTCTGCTCCTTTTTCTTTCAACCATTCTATAATTTCAATTGATGGAGCAAATCTCATATCATCAGTGTTGGGCTTGAAAGCAAGTCCTAATATTCCCACTCTTTTTCCTTTTAGATCCCCGACTAAATCCTGTGCTTTTTTAACGATTGATCTTTTTGCTGAATCATTTACATTCTCGACTTCTTTAAGAAGCTCAAAATCGTAATTGTAATCTTTGGCAATTGAAATAAGCGCCTTAACATCTTTAGGGAAGCAGCTTCCTCCATAGCCAGGCCCAGGTTGTAGGAATGCATTTCCAATTCTCTTATCAAAGCCTATACCTTCCAAAACCCTCAAAGCATCCGCCCCGGTTACTTCAGATAATTGTGCTATGGAATTCGCAAACGATATTTTCATTGCTAAAAATGAGTTAGCTGCATATTTAATCATCTCAGCTGTTTCAAGATTTGTTAGAACATACTGACAATTTGTATTTTCCTGTAACGGCTTATGGAGTTGAACCAAAAGATCGTTTGCTTTTTTTGTCTCTGATCCGATTACAATTCTGTCTGGATAAAGAGTGTCTGATATAGCTGATCCTTGCCTCAGAAACTCAGGGCATGAAGCTACGTCAAATTCTACGCCAGAATCTTTTGTCTTTCCTATCAATTCCTTTATCTTTTTGTTTGTGCCGATAGGGACTGTGCTTTTTGTAACAACAACCGTGTACCCTTGTAGGTGCTTTGCTATTTTCTCGGCAACTTCAAGAACGGTCGACAAATCTGCTTCACCAGTCGCTTTTGGAGGAGTTCCAACTGCAGTAAAAATTATATCTGCATCCTTAACAGAATCATAATCTAAAGTAAATTTAAGCCTCCCTGACGAAATATTTTTTTGGACAAGCTCTGTCAAACCTGGCTCGTATATCGGAACAATTCCCTTATTTAATTTTTCAACAGTACTTGGAGTATGTCCTATTACACTAACCATATTTCCTAGATCAGCAAAAATAGTTGCTGAAACAAGACCTACATATCCATGTCCTACAAATGTGATTTTCATATTTTTTTAATAAGCTCTAACCCTTCATCGAAGGTTTTGGGCTTGAAACCAAGGGATGTCAGTGTATCATTTTTCATAACCGATTGAAAGGGACGAGGAGCCTTTTGAGCATAAACATCCTTAAGACTTGATTTTCCAATTGAGGTTTTGAGTCCAAATGCTTCTTTTATTTTAAGTCCAATTTCTTCCGGTGAAAGACTGCTTCCACCAGTTAAGTGGATTACCCCTGATTTTTGAGAATTTATCAAAAAATCCAATCCCATAACTATATCGTCGATAAATGTCGGAGTAATTATTTGATCCGAAACAAGAGATACTTCGCTTTTTTCAGATAGTAGTGAGTAGAGTCTACAAACCAAGTCTTTTTTGACTGGACTCTCGTAACCATATGGAAATGAAATTCTTACAACTAGATCTTCTGTCTTATCCAAAACTTTTTCTCCCAAATATTTACTCATGCCATACCAGTCAACGGGATCAGGTTTTGAGCCCTCTTCATAAGGTCCATCATTTCCGGAAAATACAAAGTCTGTAGATATATAAATGAATTTAGCACCCTTGCTTCTTGCTACGTCATACAGATTTTTTGTTCCTATGCTATTTATTGCAACTGCACTTTTTGAATGTTTCCATATTGAAGCATCAACTGTACTCATCTCCAAATCCATTAATTCTGACTCAGCGACTCCTAGAGTCTGCAGATCCGAAGGCTTATCCAGCTCGCAGGAGTCAACATTAGTCTTACCAGCCATGTGCACGACGACGTCAAATGATTTGTCGGCTAAAAATTGGGTTATAGAATCTTTATCAGTTATATCTACTCCATTTGAGCTAGAAAGGGGAATTATCTGATGCTTCTCAAATAGTAGTTCCTCAAATCGAGATCCAATAAGACCAGTCGCTCCTGTTAATAATATCTTCATTTTCCGTACTGGGTCTGATAGTAATTTTTATACTCACCGGATTTAATATCTTTCCACCACTTTTCATGGGTGCTGTACCAATCAACAGTTTTTGAAAGCCATGTATCAAAGTCATTTAAGGGCTCCCAACCAAGCTCATTATTAATTTTGGTCCAATCTATAGCATAGCGTCTATCATGTCCCGGTCGATCTTTTACAAACTCTATCTCAGACTCAGTCTTCCCCATAATTTTTAGTATCTTTTTGACAACTTCAAGATTATTTACGTCCTGCGTCATACTTCCAACACAATACGTTTCTCCAATTTTCCCTTTTTCAAGGACTAACTCGATTGCTCTTACGTGATCTTCAACATACAACCAGTCCCTTACATAAAGACCATCACCATACACTGGTACTTTTTTTCCCTCAAGAAGGTTGGTGATAGCAAGTGGAATCAACTTTTCAGGAAAATGAAAAGGACCATAGTTGTTGGCACAATTTGTAATCGTTATAGGAAGATTAAATGTATCGTAATACGCTCGCACTAGATGGTCAGAACCTGCCTTACTTGCTGAATATGGACTGTGAGGATTGTACTTTGTATTTTCGTTGAATTTTTCAGTTGACCCAAGAGCCAGTGCTCCAAAAACTTCATCAGTTGATACATGATGAAATCTTTTAATGCCGTGCTTGACAGCCCCATCTAGAAGAACTTGGGTTCCGACTACATTTGTTTCAACAAAAGCGGCGGGTTCTTTAATACTTCGATCAACGTGAGATTCAGCTGCAAAGTGGACAACAATGTCAACGCCTTTCAGGGCAATATCTACCATTTCGGGATTTGTTATGTCCCCCTGCATAAATAGAAAATTAGGTTTTTTCTCAATTGAGGAAAGATTCTCTAAATTCCCTGCATAAGTTAGCTTGTCAAAAACGACAACTGTGTCTTCTGGATATTTATTAACCCAGTATAATGTGAAATTCGAGCCGATAAATCCGGCCCCGCCAGTAACTAAGATTTTGGACATGTGTGGTCAGTATATCAAAAGAGGATTCTTATTCAAACTCTACGGGGATTATGAGTGTCTTTTGATTTTCTTCCATGCCAGATGGATTGGCATTTTTAATGACAACTTTACCTTTATTGCTTTCTGGCTTTTCAAACTCAAAAGTACCTTTAAATTCAACAAAATCCTCAGTCATCCATTCTTCTTTTGCCGTCAAAATAACGTCTGACAAATGCTTGTTGTCTGAGTCAACTATTTCTGCAGAAAGTGACGCTTCAAAGAACCAGTTTCCACGAGCCTTTCCAGTTATTGTAACTGGAGATTTTATTTTTTGGTTAGGAAGGGGATTTGTAACCAAAATTTCATCAATATACTCAATCTCGTTGCCAATATCTTGGGTGAAAGTCTGACCGTTTACACGACATTGAGGGGGGTAACTTTCCATAATTGGGTATCCCGCTTCTTGGCATTTTTCAAATGAATCGATTGCTGAAAGTCTTTTTTGCTCGTTCATTTTCATCATGAAAAAGCCTCCGACTAAAAGAAGTACTATTCCAACAATAATAAGTACTGATATATTTCTGTTTCCGTTTTTCTTTGCCATAAATTAAGCCTATCACAAACTTAAAACTTTTTTAAATGTTTTTCAGTAAGTAAAACTGCCGAAATACTTGCAGCATCAGTTATTTTTCCGTTTCGCATCATCTCGTAAAACTCTTCAAATGTTACCTTCTTGGTTTTTATAGTCTCAGTATCATCGGGATGAGCCTGTCTAAAACTCAATCCTCTCGCTAAAAAAAGATGAACCACATCATTTGTCGAGCCAAGGAGAGTGTGAATTAATGCCAACTTTTCCCAATTTTTAGCCTCAATACCTGTTTCTTCCTCAAGCTCTCTTTTGGCAGTACTTAGAGGATCATCTGTGTGTTCAAAATTCGTAAAGGCTCCTTGTGGAATTTCCCAAGAATACGAGTCAGTTGTGTATCTGTATTGTCCAACCAAGTGTATTTTGCCATCCCCATCAATAGGGACAACTCCTATCCCACCTTTTATCGAGACAACGCTATATGTACCATCCAAACCATTTGGTCTTCTTATTTTATCAACCCTTACTTTTATCCAAGGGTCTTTGTAAACCTCTTCAGTAGATAGAACTTTCCATTTCTCCTTTTTATCATCCATACTAAAATTTTATCTCAGTAATTGTTCCAGGTGAAGTTGTGTGGTCTATATATCTTATCCATGTTGGAACTATTTTATAATAAATTTGACTTGAAATAAGCGAATATTTCCTAAGTCCAGGCACCTTCTTATAAAAAATTCCTTGAAAATCTTCAAGTTTTTTTCCATTCAATAATTGCGCTTTACCTTCGTATTGAATAGCAGATTCAGAACCATTAACAACAATAGAAACTCTACTATTTTGGGTAATATTTTTGACTTTTCTTGTCGTCATATCTGTACCAAATATTAATTCCAAGTCAGAATTTTGCCCAAAACCTACGATGGATGACTCGGGGTTTCCCTTTTTATTTACACTTGAAATTACCATAATCTTTTGGGAATTAAGAAGTTTAGAAATCGATTTTTTTACATCCTTTACCATGGCGGTATTATACCAAAAGCTAGAGTTTTAATTCTTGGGATGGGGAGGAAGGATAATTAACTTCGTCGTACAAGGAATATCTCTCTGGCTTTAGCTGATAGCAAATTTGAGGATCTCCACCCTCTACTGCGCTTGCAACTCTATCTTCAACAATCCAGAATTTGCTACTGTAGATGTTGCGCCCAGAATCTGCGTCTTGGCCTGATAGTTCTCTTGCATTTCCCTCAAATTGAAGCCCTCTTACTTTTTCTCCATAATTGACAGGAATCACAATTGAACCTGCTACGTGCGAGTTGTTGGAAAGTTCAATCGAATGACGTCTGCTTTTTCTTGATAACCAATAAATATTCATGTCAACATCAGCTGCAAAATAAACTGGCGTTACCCAAGGTTTTCCACCATGAGACGTACCGAGATACATCAATTGAGCTGTTGTTAATAAATCGCGGATTATGGAGGCAAGATCCATATACCTATCTTATCACTTTATGGTGCCCTGGAGGAGTTCTTCTTCTGTGTATTCTACTTGCTCATCTGTAAGCGAAGGGTCATACGCAGGATCTGGATAATTTACCAACCATGCTTCTTCATCGCCGATATTTTCAAGACCTGTTGCAATGTCTTTTGGAATAAAAAGTCTTGAAGGATTTGAGGCATCTAGAATATGTTCTTCTTTTGAATTTGGATCACCAGGCGCATAAAGAGTAATCTTCATCTTTCCCTTTATTGCAACGTAACGCGCAGCTCTAACTCTATGCAGGTGATATCCCTTGAATGCTCCTGGAGCAGCAGCTGTAAGATAAACTTCAGTCTTTTGCTGAGTATCGCGATCTTTAAATAGTTCTATTAAAAAACCGTTCTCGGCTCTTTCCGCTGTATATGTCGTAACTTTTTTTGCTGGTTCTGTTGTTGCTAATGCCATAATTTAAGAACTATTTTGTACACTATTTAATTTTTCTTTTACCATTATACCTGCTTTTAGCAGCTCGTCATGCGATGTGCCTGCATCTATCCACCAATCTATAATTTCACACTCCATCGAACCCTCATTTACATAGATATTGTTCAAATCTGTTACTTCTAATTCTTCTCTAGCTGACGGTGATAGCTGTGAAATAAAATCAAAGACTCTATTATCGTACATGTAAATGCCGGTCTGGGCAATATCGGACTTTGGATTTTCTGGCTTTTCTTCAATTGAGATGACTTGACCGTTGTCACCAATCTCAATTACGCCATATTGGCGGGATTCGGTTGGCATTTTTACCCCGAAAATTCTAGCACCTGTTAACTTCTCTTCAAAACTCTTAACAGAATCGTGAAGATCATGTGCAAAAATGTTATCACCAAGAATTACTAATAATTTTTCGCCCCCTACAAATTCTTTTGCTAGGGTTATAGCATCAGCAATACCCCCTTTTGCATTTTTTTGAACTGCATAATAGAATCTCATCCCAAATTCATCACCAGATCCCAGTAAGTTGGCAAATCCACCTGCATGGTCAGCAGATGTAGATATAAGAACTTCCATTATTCCAGCATTCTTCATGGCATCTATCGGGTAATAGATCATGGGCTTGTTGTAAACAGGAAGAAGGTGTTTGTTAGTAACAAGCGTTAGTGGACGAAGTCGTGTAGCAAGCCCTCCAGCGAGAATCATTCCCTTCATATTAAAGTCTTGATATATTAAGAAAAACAAAAAGTGCAAAGATAAGTGCACTTACTAAAATATATTCTAACA
>CAYTCO010000009.1:9001-15992 GCA_964436385.1 uncultured Gammaproteobacteria bacterium | reverse complement strand
TTAAGAAAAACAAAAAGTGCAAAGATAAGTGCACTTACTAAAATATATTCTAACACAACCTTTGCGTTAATATCATGGTCACGTCCATGGTGAACTAGACCTAATACCATATATGAAATGAGTATCACAGCAATCACCCATGACTGAGTATATAGGGGTAATTTTACGGCTAAAAGAAAGGCGAAGCCTGACGCAATGAGCACGAATTCTATAAAATAAAGCAATGTGTGATTTCTTCTCATAATTCAAGCAAAGCTTGTGTCTCACTCTTCAATCTCATATTACATGGCCGAGTTTCGCCATGACAACAAATACTAAAAATACTGTTACTAGTATTACATGGTCAAGATTATTTCCAACACTTCTTGGAATCTTTTTCTTTTCAATAATTATAAAATCAAGAACTAGCGCTATTAAAAGGGCAGACAAAAGCAAAAATGTTAATGTCTTGGCAGCGACACTTATATCAACAGCAGGAGTTTTTGTAATTCCTTGCTCAAACGCTTGATCTCCACTAGGAAGACTGACCTGATATGACCCTTGGACTTCCGGGACAATTGCGCTATCAAGAGACGCGAGATTGTTGGTAGAACCTAATTCTTGGACTACAAGAACTGTATCCTCTCCGGTTAAATGCCCCTGAAGGATCGCAAATCCAACTTCTGAATATTGCTTTGACAGAATATTTGCCTTGTGCGTTGGGGACGCCATCCAACCCTTCATTGCATCCGTTGACGTTGTAAATCCTTTAGCAAGATTTTCACCAGCATAGGTGTACTCGTACCCTTCTTGCTTTATAAAATCCCAAGGAGAAGTACCATCTGGCGCAAAATGTGCCCAATAATCATTCTTAATCATGTGTTCGCCCTTCTTTTTTGCTGCCTCTGTTAATTTCGAATTGAGACTTAAAGGAGGAAGCCCTTCTTTTGATCTTTCAAAATTCGTCAGATTTAATAGCTCACGGTCTGAAATTTGGTAACTTATTCCAAGAACCTCAGGATGGGTCTTATGAATTACGACAGTTAGAGAGCTTATTAAAGATACGGAAAGAATAAGAATTAAGAGAGTAAGATTATGAAGGAGTTTTGCTCTGTGATTATTCTTCTTATGAGGAATGAAGAAATGAAAGATATGCATAGGCAGTAAGAATATTATTGGTAAGTTGGCTCGACAATTTCACCCAAAGGTTTGCCATTTACTCTCTTGCCAAGCGAAAATGATAAGGCGCTTGCTACACTTGCTCCAACTTTAAGTCCAGTGTAAGATCCCGGTCCTTCTTCAACTTTAATTTCGTCTATATCACCCTTTTCTTTACCAGCTTTTGTTAACAATTTATCTATTAAAAGTAGTATTGATTCGGGTCTGTTATCTTCGTCAGTTGAGTTTTCAGAATAAACTTGTCCTTCAACTTCGAGTTTTGCAGTAATATTTTTGCTGTCTTTTGTGTCAATAAATAAATACACCATAATTCTAAATAACCTCAACGACACCTTGTCGAATGATTTTAAAAGGTAAAACTGTTGTATCTATTATCGTTGAAACCCCTTCCATTGTACATCTCCCATCAACAACAAAATCTACCTCTTTGACCAAATCTTTTTCAACCATATCAAGGGTAACAGGGGTTTGCCCACCTGAAAAGTTAGCTGAAGGAGCAATTATCGGTACTCCCACCGCTTCTATTACTCTTCTTAAATCAGTGTGATCCGGAAGCCTAATAGCAAGGGATTCTCCGCTTGCTCTTACTATTGCAGGCACCTTATCTTTTTTGCATTTTAATATAACTGTTAATCCCCCAGGCCAGTATTTTTTAAATAGTTGTATTTTTGCCTCCGGTGTAACATAAACGTACTCTTCTGCCATTTCAATCGAAGATATTAGTGCAAGAAGTGCTTTTTGAGGAGGCCTGTTTCTTATCTCAAAAATTTTTTCAATCGATTCTTGGTTATCTATTCGACATCCAATTCCAAAAGATGTATCTGTGGGAAATATTCCTATTTTTCCATCCTTGAAATTTTGTATAACAAGATCATCCTTTAATTCCATATTCATATTGTATCTCTCTTTTCTCAGAGTCAATATATGAGAACGTTACACTCCAAGTCTTTCTGTCTATAAGATCTTTTCCAACTGCAGGCCATTCTATTAGAACAACTCCATCTTGATCATCTAAGATATCTTTCAAATCAATTCCCTTAATGTCATCTTTATTTCCGAGTCTATAAAGGTCTAGGTGATAAAGCGTCTTAATCTGGCTCCTGTCTTCTGACTCCTGTCTTCTGACTCCTGTCTTCTGACTCTTAATCTCGTGTTGGCGAACAACTACAAAGGTGGGAGAAATAACTCTTGATGTAATTCCAAGACCGATCGCCAAACCCTGAACAAATGTTGTTTTACCGCTACCTATTTCTCCTTTTAAGAAAATGACATCTCCAGCTTTCAATTTCTTCGCAAAGTCCTTGCCTTCATTTTTAGTATGTTCAGCAGATGTTGAAATTACTTTTTTCATGATGTCTCACTATTTAACTCTTCACTTCTCTCTTTAATGTGATTGTTATATAAAAACACTCCACAAGCACCTGTGACAATTACAGTACCCATAACAATCAAAAGTCTCCACCAATTATAACCCTCTTTAGATCCCTCAAGATCATCGAGGTCTCCTCCCAATGAAATGTCTGCTCCTTTAACTTCCTGCTGTGGCGGGTTTTGGGTATTGCCATTCGTATTTGCTGCAGTCATCATTTGAGGAGAAGGAGTTACTGTCGCTTTTTTTGGTGTAACCGTCGGTGTTACAGCTTTTGTTGGTGTAGGAGTTGGGGTTGTGGTTGGGGTTGGAGTATTTGTTGGTGCAGGTGTGTTTGTTGGAGTGGGAGTCGGAGTATTTGTAGGGGTAGGAGTTGGGGTCGGTGGTGAATTATTTGAATTATCCTGGGAAGGAGACGTATTATTTGCAAAACCACCTGTTCCGTTTGGCACTCTTGACCATGATTTACCACTTGTTGTCGTTGTAAAACTCATTGAATCTATCTGTTGATCGCTTTGATCTTTCAACACAACACCATCATTATCATTATTCAATGATATTCCCGTTGCGCTTTTGCTGAATGACTTATAACCGCCGGGAGTAATTGTATTCTCCGGAATAACAAATGAGCTAGTCGAACCATTAGTGTCAGATAATTTCCACCCTGTAATTGTTACAACTTCTGATCCCTTATTGTAAAGCTCGATAAATTCTGAATCGTCTGAACCGTCAGGATCTGGCAATACTTCGTTTATAACAATGTCTGAATTCGCAGCAAATGCTTTTGGTGGGAGAAATATGCAAAAAATAACAATGAAAACAATAATTTTTACCATAGTTGATACTCTGATTTAAATGCAAAGATCCCAAAGATGCAAGATGTCGAATAATTAAAGGAACACGACTTTTTGGACTGAGAAGATACTACCGACCGAATAGTAGTCAGTGAAATTTTTATCTTTTCCATTTGGAAGGTAAGGATCATTCATGACGTAGTTTCCATTTGAGCCGCTTTTTACAACAACGAAGTGGGTTCCACCCATGGCGTTTATTCCTACAACAGCAGGGTCTCCTCCTGCAAGAACAGAATCAAGAGCTTGCCCGACCCTCTGAGAAGTGGAGCCTCCTGCTGAAATCGTAAAGAGTAAATATGCCGGGTAGTAAGACGCAAAATTTGATGAATTAGAATTTATGTCAACTGGAGTTATTTTCCTATTGTAATGAGTGTAGATCATAGCCATTGAGGTAACCAAGCATCCATCGCTTGCAAGCGAATATTGAGTACCATTTAGAGCTAGCCCTCCCCAGCTTGAGTCTCTTTGATTGTAGTAACAACCCCAAGAATCGCAGGACGTCTGGCCAGACAAAAGAGATGCTCCTCCTTGGGCTGCAACGAAGTTTGAAAATCCTGCTAGCTGAGCCTTTGCTGCTGCAAGCAGTCTTTGATATGTCGCTTCGTTTCCTTGGGTTTCTGCAAGAAGTTTTTCCTTTGCCTTCTTCTCGACAGTTAACTGATCCGTAAATGCTTGCAACTTTTCACTAAGCGCTTCCTGTTTTTGTTTTTTATCAACAAGAATATTCTGTTGGTTAGCATAATTAACCTTTGCTTGTTCAGCCGCATATATATTCTTTTTATCGTAAAGCTGAACTATTTTTAGGTATTTTAATCTTGTAAAAAAGTTCTCAAGAGAATTGGAAGTCAAAAGTACTTGCCAAGGACTTACCTTTCCCACTTGATAAACGGCCTTTGCCCTCCCCATAAATGCAACCGACGTCTCCTCAAGCGTTCCTTCAGAACTTGAAATTTTCGTATTTGTTATTTCTATATCCCCTTCTAATGCTTCTATCTCATCGGCTGTTTTTGCAATTTTGGCTTCAGTAAGATTTATTTGACTATCCGAAATTGCAATTTGAGACGAAAGTGTCTTGTCTTGACCTTGAAGTTCTGTAATCTTTTTTTGAAGAAAATTGGGACAATCTGCAACAGTTACATTGTTTGAAGCGCAATCCCCAACGTTACTTGTAGACTGCGCTGAGGAAGGGGTTGAAGTCGGCGTTGGCGTGGCATCTTGTGCTTGAATGCCAGAGCTCACTACAAAAAATAACCCCAAGACTAGTATGGGTAACCAAGCTTTTTTTGAAAATAGAAAGCGAGTCATGTTATTTAAGATAACGAAGAACTGCAAGAAAACTTGAGAATGCACCCAAAATTATTGCTGAGACAAAAAGAACCCCTAACACCTGGAACATCAGAATCGGCGAGATTGGAAGTACCTGGATGCTTCCGAAAAAGTAAGAAATGGTTGAAGAATTAAAGTAGAGAACTCCATAAGTAATTCCCCAACCAACTATCGCACCGACAGCACCGTAAAACATTCCCTCCAATAGAAATGGTGTTCTGATGAACCAATTTGATGCCCCTATCAATTTCATGATCTCAATTTCATCTTTTCTTACTGTGATTTTTATTCCTATGATAGTTAGAATTACAAAAATACTTACAGCAAGCAAAACGCCAATGATAAGCATTCCAATCTGACGAAGCCCTTCTGTTATTCTGACCAAATTATCTATAACGTCTTTTTGGTAATTTATTTGCTCAACGGACTTCGAACTCTTCGCTATTTGAGCAAGCGGTGTAAGATCAGCGGCATCAATTGCCTGTACATCTAATGATGCAGGTAAAATATCAGATGTAACTAGATCTAAAAGAAGTGGGTCTTCTTTATTTAGATTTTTGTAAATAGCAAAGGCCTCTTCCTTGCTTATGAATTTTATTGATTTTACTTTTCCTGTATCTTCAAGCTCATTTCGCAAAGCCTCTACATCCTGCTGGATCGATCCTTCCTTAAAAAAGATAGAGAGTTGGGGCTGGGATTCAAGATGGTCAATAGCTCTTATAGAAACGATAGTAATTAACGAAAAGACACCGATCGTAAAAAAAGTTAGAGACATAATGAGAATCGCTGCTATAGATTGGTAAGGAGATCTTCTTATATATTTTGAGACTGTTTGGATGTGCATATGTTAGTGATTAGTGATTAGTGATTAATGGTTAATGATCATATTAAGACGAAACTTGTTTTAGGTCGTCCAGAGAGATTTTGCCTGCTTCTTTTACTTCTATTTTTTCTTCAACTTTTTCTTCTTTCTTTTCCTCTTTTACTTCATCTGGTTTTACCACTGAAACTTCCTCAGTTTTATGCTCTACTTTTTCTTCGTGATGAACTTTTGGTGCTTCACCTTTTCTTTTTCTATCCTCTTTAAGTTTCCCTTCGTCAATAACCAGAACTCTTTTCTTCGTTGAGTCTATGATCCTATCATTATGCGTTGCCATAAATATCGTAGTACCCTTTTTATTTATGCTATCTAATAGGTCAAGGATTTGCATACTCGTAACTATGTCAAGATTTCCGGTTGGCTCATCGGCTAATATAACTTCTGGATCAAACACTAAAGCCCGTGCGATTGCCACCCTTTGCCTTTCGCCTCCTGAAAGTTGCTGTGGGAATTTCTCAAATGCGTCTTTGAGACCCACACTCTCAAGGACCTCATGAGCACGACTTGCTGCATCTTTCTCATTTACTCCAGAGAATTGAAGAGGGAGCATAACATTTTCCCCAACTTTTCTATCATGAAGAAGTTTTAGGTCCTGAAATACAACACCAACGTTTCTTCTTAGCTGTCTTATTTTACTGTTAGGAAGTTTCTTAAGATCAATTTCCCCAATTGAAATTTTTCCACCAGTTGGGACAAGATCTCTTATTATTAATCTGAAAATTGTAGTCTTTCCGCTTCCAGTAGGTCCAACAAGAAAAACAAAGTCGCCTTTATCAATTGTGAAAGTTAACCCGTCAAGTGCGAGATCAGAATAGTATTGTTTGGATACGTCTTCGAAATGTATCATGGGAGTGCATTTTGTTATCTTATTGGACTTCAACCTTACCAACGTCCATAAGCCAGCCGGCTTTCTGGGCAGTCTGAGTCTGTCCCCATACCTTAATTTTCTTTCCTAAAAATTGAGATAAGTCAACAGCCGATGAATACATATAAACATTTTGAGATTCTCCGCCTGGGCGCTCTAAGTGGAACTCGCCTTCACCATCGACCCCACCTTCTTTCAATGTCCCCTCGGCAGAATCAGGAAAGTTTTTTGTATCTGTCACGCCAGTTGTAAATCCTTTTTTAATTTCACCGCTTGACTCGTTTATATTTATAGAAACAGGACCTTTGGTTGAAACGCCTGAAAAATTTGAGGCAATATAACCAGTCCCGATTCCTAAAATAAGAACTATTACAATTGTAATTATTAGGGATTTTGTCATTGGGTTTGAAGAATTTCTTGATTTCTTGGGTCCTTCAAGATCGTGAATCAACTCTTTTTTGGGCAATTTTTGATCCGTCATAGCAATCTCTATCTAAGCATAATTTGACTTTATTTTCAACTTAAGAAATTATGCTTCA
>CAYTCO010000009.1:0-8901 GCA_964436385.1 uncultured Gammaproteobacteria bacterium | reverse complement strand
TAAGCATAATTTGACTTTATTTTCAACTTAAGAAATTATGCTTCACTTTCGTGTAACCATATTCTATATAGCTTGAATCAACCTAAACCTGCTCTTTTAGCTCCGCTTCAATGAACATATCGATATCTCCATCGAGCACCGCTTCTGTATTGCCTGTTTCGACCTGCGTTCTTACGTCTTTTACCATCTTGTAGGGATGCAGTACATAGTTTCTGATCTGATTTCCCCATGAGGCAGCCTTATATTCACCCTTCATCTTTTTCTCCTCCTCTATCCTATTTTTTTCAGCAAGCGCCAAGAGTTTTGCCTTCAAAAGTTTTAACGCATACTCTCGATTTTGACCCTGATACCTTTCCGTCTGACAGGTTACTATAATATTTGTAGGCTTATGGGTTAACCTTACTGCACTTGAGACCTTTTGCACATTTTGACCTCCATGAGAAGATGCTCTATAGAAATCCCACTCAAGATCATCTTCATCAATTTTAAGAGTCGTATCATCATCTGTCTGAGGGAGAACCTCAACAAGTGCAAATGATGTTTGGCGAAGATTATTTGCATTAAAGGGAGACAATCTCACGAGTCTATGGGTACCATTTTCCCCTTTTAAATATCCGTATACAAAATCACCAGTAACTAGAAAGTCTATGTATTTGATGCCTGCTTCCTCACCTGAGGCTTGATCAATTACCTCGAATTTAAATCCTTTTCGTTCAAAATATCTTTGGTACATCCGCTGCAGCATCTCTGCCCAATCCATAGCATCAACGCCTCCTTGTCCAGCATGAATGCTAACAATAGCATTTGATTTATCCAAAGGCCCTGAGAGATAGAGATAGGTTTCGATATTTTTTAGCGGTTCTTCGAGTTCTTCGTACTTTCCAAGAGACAACAATTCTTTTATTTTTTCGTAACTTTCTGTTTCTTTCTGAAGGGTAGCCATTTCCTGCATGAGTTTTGTAGCACGCTCATTGTCCTTCCAAAATGCGGGGTTCATGGATTCTGCTTCAATTTCACGAAACCTTTTGCCCTTTTCAACAATGTTTAACTTTTCGAGGATTATCTCAGCTCTTTTTTTAAGATCTTCCATTAGGAGATCTCCTCCCCTAACCACTTGTTCACAAGATCGGTTGTTTTGTGCACCTGGATTGAGAATAACATTGGAGTGTCATAGCTATGAAGTTCTTTTACTTCATGTTCAATCGCGTCAAACTTCTCCTCAATAGTTTCAAGCATTACAAGAACTTCCTCAGCTGTATCTATTTTCCCCTCCCACCAGAAAGCAGATTCAATAGGTAATTTTTTCGCACAGGCGACAAGCTTTTTGGAGAGAAGTGTGTCTGAAATCATATCCGCTTCTTTTTCGTCAGCGCATGTAAGATAAACAATAATCATTTGATCCTATTATAGCAGTTTTAACTTCACCGATTGTCGACTGTGCTTGAGAGCTTTTTGGTTCTTTTCTCGGAAGAAAAGAACAAGATTCTATTTACAGAGGGAGTCACATATCAAAGACTTTGCGCTGCTTGATGAAGAAGTAAGACCGGTTAGGTCATTGATAATCTTTTTTATTCTTGGCTGGGATTCTACAATATTTTTTGCGTTGATATTTGCCAAATCCTCTTTTGCTTTTTCAATAATTCCCTCAACATCCCCTTCTTCTGGAATATCAATTTGAGGTTTGTTAACTGTCTTTACACCCATAACATTTGGGTTCTGGCTTAATAATGAAATTGCATAAATTCCCAGAAAAATAATGGCAACTACAGCAACCGTTGCTACAACAATTCGCTTACCGCTCCAGCGCATGACTACCTGTGCTTCTTCGATTATTTTCTCCGCTTCTTTTACTGTTTTTCTTCGAGACATAATTGTTTATACTTATTATATACTCTATATAACTGTATGATTTTAAAACATTTATACACCGTTTTCATAGCTGTTTTACTTGTAATCTTCGTTGGAGTTGGGATTGCAGCATTCTACAAAGCACCGAAATATCCTGAATATCCAGCAGAGTCAAAGCCTGTAACAATGCTGCCAACTGGTGAGATTAGTGAATCAGCGGAAATGACTGTTAAAAGAGCAGATTTTGACAGGGAATCAAAAACATATCAAGAAAAAAATGAGCTCTACAGCAAAAATGTTTCAACCATTTCTGTAATAGCAGCGCTTATCATACTTATTATAAGCATTACACTGCTTTCAAAAATAGAAATTATTTCAGATGGGCTTATGATGGGCGGCGTATTTACCCTGGGCTATGCTATCACTAAAGGTTTTGGGGCAGGAGATGAGATGTTTAGATTTTTAGTCGTATCGGTTGGACTTTTCGTTGCAATCTTTCTTGGCTACTGGAGGTTTGTTAGAAACGAGAAAAAGACTAAATAATTTGTTTTAGTTTTTTAAAGTCTTCGAGCAATAATTTTTTCATTTTCAAAAATCTTAATGCTGCTGCAGGATGCACAGTGATAAAATACCTTCTATCATTTTCCTCAATTATTTCCCCATGATCTTTTACAACTGAAATATTTTTTTTAAGAACTGCAAGGCATGCAACACGACCCAAAAGGACTATAACTTTTGGATCAATTATTTCTATTTGTTTTCCAAAATGTACAAAGCCATGCTCTATATCTGATTGCTTGGGAGTTATGTAATCAGGCAGATACTTAACAGGGCTTGTAATATAAACTTCTTTCTCAGAAAGACCAGCTTCATTGATAAGACTTCTAAGTAATTTTCCTGACCTACCAATAAATGGCCTTCCAGTCTCGGCCTCTGTGCGTCCTGGAGCCTCCCCAACAAATAGGATTTGCGCATCGGAATTGCCTTCCCCAGGAACTGCTTTTCCATGCTTTCCTATTTTGCAAGTTTCACAATTTTCTATTTCTTGGGCAATTTTCTGAAGTTTTTCTTCTCTTGAAGTGTTGTGCATTTCTTACTTGCTAAAAAACTATTAGCTATTCTTGGCCTCCTTTATATCTGTGTGTATTTTAACCTTGATATCATCAGCGGCCTTTTTTATTTTGTCTTCGATATTTTCAACTTTATTATTCACAAAGTCCCAAATTTTTCCGTGGTCATCAGTAGCCAAGTGCGACAAAAATACTTTCTTATCTTCTTCAGACAACTCTGAAAGTATTGCTTCAAGAACTGTGTGATAGATGCTCTCATCAATAATTTTCTTTACTTCATTCTTTTCTTCTTCATTTAATGGATGGTCTTCAAGCTCAACATGTATCTCGTCTACTTCGACTAGGTGGCTGTAAAAATGCTTTTTCATATTTTTTGACTTATTGGCTCAACAGGGCCCAAAGGAATTTTGTCTTCTGGGTCATCAATAAAAAAGTATAACACGGTGCCTTTAGCCTTTCCGTCAACTCTTTCCAAGTGTTTCATAACTTCAGGGGATCCTCCTAAGTGTTTTTTTGTCCAAACAGCAGGCCCTGCATCACCGATTACTGCGACAACAGCTCGCCCTGTATTTGGGCTAACAACAAGCATCTTTCTAAATTTAAAGAAATTTATATACTCCCTCCTGTTATTTTCAATACCAGGAGCAAGAAAAGTTTGGACAGCAATATAATATTTCTCTCGCTCTATTTCTTGTTGGGTTAGACTATCTCCTTGTGCAAAATATCCAAATCCTCCTCTTCCAGGCGCCATACCTGAGGAGTAGTATTTTGCTTCATCTGAAGGATTGTCAAAATGTCCAGCCATTGTGTCGCCAGGAAATCTCATCAAATGCTGTTCGGCCCCTATATAACCATATGTATGAAGAAGTCGAAATCCATTTATCTCAGGCCTTACATTGAAGCCGTAGTATTTTGTAAGTATTTGCGCAATTTGATCTTCTTGAGCTTCTAGTAAGACGTCAACTGTGTCTGGAAGATACTGCTTAAGATCAGTTACCAAAAAAACATTTTCAGGTACATCTACGAACTGTTCATTTACAATTCCGCTTTCGCTTGGAATCAAACTCGTCGTTGGCGCTGATATTAAAAGTAAGCCACTCATGGCTCCGGCAGCCAGTTGCCTAGTGTTATCTGCTGCCCACTCGAAAGCCTGCCAATGCTTCTCAACTAGGTTTTTCTTAATCTCTTGATGCCTTTGATCAAGCTTTGATTTGAGTTTTGAAAAATGACTATCGTCTTTCATAACTACTTCATTTCATTCCAAATTGTATCCGCCCATAGCTTATGGCCTTTGTCATTTGGGTGAACAAAGTCCCAATCATAATAGGACAAATCAAATATTGATTTTGATGTTACGTTATATAAGGGTATCACATTTATAGAAAGTGAGTCAGCATGTTTTCCTATTGCCTTGTTAACAATCTCAATGGTTTTGTTTCTTTGACTATCATAATTTGCCGGAATTTCCGTTATGTAGCTGTCAACGCTTGGCAATGACTCTAACAGTTTTTTCAATGTTAATAGATCGAAAGACTTCCCATTAATATCATCTCTCCCTGCAGAAATTAAAATCATATCTGTTTTTTGTTCTCTACTTTTTGGGATTTGTTTGACCAATATATCCTTAAATGTTGCCTTTGGTGTGGCAAGATTTACTACCCTAACGCTTCTACCGGTTGTGCTTCGTATGTTATCTGCAATTAATCCAACGAAGCTTTTCGAAGGACTAGATGCACCCACACCTGTTGATATTGAATCTCCCATCACAACTAGTGTAAAGTTCCCCTCGTTGAGTTGTTCTTGTTGCCAATAAGTAATGTAATTATTAGCAATTATTATGTTTCTTATCTGTATTCCTCCATAAGCAAATACGCCAAACAAGAGAACTACAACTGCTGTCCAGATGAGTCTTTTAAGAAGTTCCATATGCTTTCTTAGGAAGAATGAAGGATTTTTCTTCTATAGAAAAGGTATCCAAGTATTATAGCCGAGACAACAACTATTAATCCTACTGCAAGAAGCATCCATACAAGCATTGAAACGGCTTCATGCCTTGGGGATACTCCAAGACTTATTTCACGACTATCTCCCTCAACATTTACAATCTCCGATGATAGCTTTTCACTCCCAGCAAGTACGTCAACCGTGTGGACACCCTCGACAACATTGTCAAAAATTGCAGAATAAACCGTAGAATCTGTTGGGGACTGGACTAATTGTCCTGCCATCTGCGTCGGTAAATTCTGATCCAAAATAACATCTAGATTCTTAACGTCCGAAACCTTATCGCTTGATATAGAGTATACGAGCGTATACATTCTCTGCCCATTAGACGATACAAGAGGTTGTTGAGTTGGTGTTATTACGCTTTCTTCCTGCACTGAAGAGCTTGGGAAGGAATAACTGCTATTTTGAATTTTTTCTAAAATTTCTTTAGCTCCATCGTAAGATTTGATGGATCCGTCAGATATAAATACAAATCCATTATTTGCTCCAGTAACCCTCAAAGAAAGGGTGTATGCAATACACGACTGAGAAGAATTACCAAGAATAACACCCGCAAAAGAAAGTGAGGAAAGGGATGGGGTATCAACGTATGCGAATCCGCAGTCTCCCAGAGTCACTCCCTCAACTCTTAAATTTTCTGAGACACTAACATTTGCCTTAGCAGCGTTAAACCTTGTTCCACCACCATCAATCTTTATTTTTGCCTGAAATTTTTCGCCATTTAGAAAATCGCCTTCTTGAGGAATAACAGTTATGCTCCCCGAAGCAGCATGGGAGGGAATTGCCCAGAAAAGGATAACAACTACAGCAAGAAGGATTGCGCGTTTAATTACCATACGCTTTAGCAAAGATTGAAAAATCTGTTAGATTAACCTCGTTATCGTCATTCATATCTGACAAAACATTTGTAAGGTTAGTTGTTTTGCTCCAGTCACTTCCAAAAAGAGAAAGATCGGTAAGATCAATAAGATCATCACCGTTAATGTCCCCCAGCCTATTCCTTCTTATATTAGTCGTTAAGATACTGCTCTTAATCCCATTGCTATCTTCACCAAATACGGCAAATGTATTGTTACCCAAAACCAAAGTCACTGGGAATTGCCATGTTGTTGATGACGTATACGAAGCGCCATTTGAACTGTTGTTTACAAAAATGACTGTAGTATTGGTTGATTTAGACCCTGAAAGAGTAAGTGTTGCTTTGTATGTAGCCCCTTGCTGGGTGCTTATAGCAATTGTCACGGGAGAGTTAGGAATAGGAGTTGGGGTTGGAGATAATTGCTGTGTTGGTGTTGCTGTCGGAGGAACGCTAGTTGGTGGGACAGTGGTTGGTGTAACAGTTGGTTGAATTGTTGGGGCAATACTTACCTCTCCACTTACGGTGTATTGAGCATTATTGAAATTTTTCAGAACATCAGTATTTGATATGTCAGAAACCACCGATGGATTTACAAAGTTAACATCAGCAAGACCAGTAGCTTTTGCTCTAAATGTAATTGTTGTAACTAAAAGATCACCCGACTTTGGTGTGATTGAACCATACGCTATGTTTAATGTTCCGTTTCCAATCACCTCTTGTGCCGGAACATTAAAATCACTGTTGTTGTCATCAATTGATATGACATCAAAAATGCCAGTTGGGTAAGTTATGTCAGACTCGATTCCATTTACTGTCTGACCATTTGTATTTATCCTAACCTGCACTGAGAGATTCTGGCCATTCTGAATGGAAGCAGTTGTTGGTGCAAATGCTAATACACTTTGAGGGATGGGGTTTGTTGGTGTTGATGAGATTACAAAAGAACCATTTTGGGATGAAAGAAATATCTCAGCATTATCATCTGACGATTTTACTTCAGAATTAGAAAGGTTGATAGAGCCTATACCATTTGCTCCTGCCCTTAATGTAACGGTTGCAACTGTGCATTTCTGAGAACTTCCATTTAAGATTGCTCCCGCAAACGAAAGGTTGCTTATGCTTGGAGTTGTCGATTGATTAGCAAATGTTAAATTACATCCTCCGATATTCGTGCTTGGAATATTTACAGATACTATTGTTAAATTTGAAACAGCTATTGTTGCCTGAGCTGCATTAAAAGGTTGTCCTCCTCCATCTACAACTATATCTGCTGTAAATGTTTGATTGGGAGTAATCGTACCTGAATCAGGTTCAATTATAATTCTTGCAGTAAGTCCTGCAGATGCGGCTCTTTGCCTTATATCAACAGGTCTTGAAGTTACCCAAGTTATTACAGGTATTGTTATAACCAGGAAAAATAAGAAAAGGATGGGAATAAAAAAAGGTGTTGATACAATCCCACGAACTCTTTCTAACAACTTCTTGCTCTTTATTTCATGAACCATGTAGATATTACGCTATCGAATTTTGAGGCTTATGTCAAGGCAAGAGGTCCTAACGTATAACTACAGGTGCTGGGCGCGGCACTGAGATTGGTGGGGTAAATGATTCTGAAAGTTTTTTAACAAGTGTTCCAATTGTTTCTTTTATTTTTTTTATTGACATAAATTCATTTGAGGTGCATATACACACCACCATGGCTTACTTGTTGGAGTTGGTATTGAAGGAATAACCGATGTGGGTGTTGCTACCAAAACCGTTGGGGCAGAACTAGGTGAAGGTGTTGGTGTTGCTGTTGGAATTCTTGTAGGTGTTTGAGTTGTTGTCGATGACGTTCTTCCAAAGTCGCATGTCCAATAAGGGGAACTGTAACTGCATCCTACATCCTTATAATTGCCCATTATGTTTCCGCGATGACCTGAGCTCGACATCCAAGCTCCCACAATCCCTCCTGCTGTTGAGTAACCCCAAGCTAAATTTTCGGCTACAGCAACGGCATTGTAACCTGTCGCCTTTATTCTGGTTAGTAAAATTTGCTCATTTAAAAGTGTTACTGTGTGAGTAAAACATGAGTTCTTACCATATGATTTTGTGCAGTCAACCATTTTTTTGTTATGAGAGAGAGCTGCTTGATAGAGCTTGTCGGAATGTACGAGGGTAGAAAGATTTTGCTTCTGCCTTTCAGCGTTCATGAGCCTTATCGCATCGTCTTCTACAAAAGAAGCATCTGACCTAACAGGTAAAAGGAACAAGAAGCTTAATATCGCTGCCAAAACAAGAATAGATTTTTTGGGAAATAACATCGGGCAGCAGGACTAATAACTTACACCTTTATGATGTCCTTGTCAAACCAACCAGATCTTTGGCTTCGTTGCAATCGAATTGTTATTGTTGCAATATGAAAGGTACTTTATGAGTATCGCCTTAGTCTCATTGGGATTAATAATTCTAGGTCGTGTGGTTTTTAACTCTTTCGTTGGAGATGATTTTGGATACATAAATCACCCATATATTATTGACCAAAATTTTACCGGTCTCTTTATTGGCAGTAGTGCTGATCTTGGAGGAAGTAGCCCTGTAACAGGTCATTTCTATAGACCCCTTATGCTTTTACAATTTTCCCTTATAGATTTTTTCTTTGGTCCGAATCCTTTCTTTTATCACCTAGCAAGCCTTTTGCTGCATATTGGAAATGCAGTTTTTGTTTTTTATCTTTTTAAAAGATACTTTAAAAAAAATCTTGCCATAGTTTTAAGTTTTCTTTTCTTGCTTCATCCGATAACAGTTGAGACATATGCATACACCTCAAACACTCAAGATCTATTATTCGTCTTCTTTGGAATGATATCTTTTCTCATCACGACAAAGGAAAAATTATCAAACGGCAAGTTCTTGATATCATTAGCTTTCTTATTCCTTTCATTGCTTTCTAAAGAAACGGGCGTAGTTTTTCTTATCATAAATGCTTTCTACCTATATATAGTCCACAAAACAAGAAACGTTTATAAGTATTTATCATTTGTTGCTGTGTTTTTAATCTACCTTTTAGTAAGAGTTGGAATAGCACAGGTTACAATTTCTGACTCTGCTCTTTCAGAAATTGGCAATATGACTTTT
>CAYTCO010000008.1:3299-45582 GCA_964436385.1 uncultured Gammaproteobacteria bacterium | reverse complement strand
CTTTCGAAAGACAGGAAGCGGATGTGAAAATATATTTCTCACCACCCGTTAAGGTGCTTAGGTAAGGTGAGTAAATCCCAATATTCATATTGCATTTATTCTATCAATATTGCACAAAAAAAGCTCATGTGCTACATTGATAGGAATGAAAAATGGACAGTTTCAGGATCCTTTAATTATTGCCTCCGTAATACTTCTATCAGTGATCCAGCTTTCAATCAAAGGATTTGCTTTATGGAGGGCATCATCAGGGAAGCAGAGGAATTGGTTTATAGCTTTATTTATTTTAATTCCCCTAAATGACCTTGGCATACTTGAAGTTATCTTTCTATTTAGGTTCGCAAAAAAAAGACTGACCGTAGAAGAAGTAAAAAGCTGGTTTTCAAAACTCAGGAGCCAAAACAAACGTTAAGATTTCTTACCCTCTTGTATCTGCATTTCCCAAAGCTTTGCATAAGTAATAAAAATTGAGAAAGACTGATACATCGCCTCAATTAATCCATATGTACCATTTTTATACCCTTTGTTCTTTATATAGGACGATAAGAACTCAGAACCCATAACTCGAAAAAATCTCCACGGCTCAAGAGCTGGGTGATTTGCTGAAAACCTAAGTTTTGCTTCATATATTGACCAGTCGTTAGTTTTTCCAACCATTTGAGAAAGGTTCCTGTGAGTAAAATGGAGAATAGGTGACTCTACCTGCGCAATTGATCCTTTAACCTTTGGTGTTTCATGGACTACACCGTACCACTCAATGAATTTACTTCTCAAAAATAGTCTTTGAACCTTATCAGAAAAGCCCCAATCTCGGCCATAATAAAATGTTTTTCTTCTAATATAGTAACCTGCCACTTCACTATCCTCGTGATTTTTTATAATCGACGCTATTTCATGCTTAAAATTTTCAGTTAGTTTTTCGTCTGAATCAAGGTATAGAACCCATTTAGTCGTGGCATAATACATTCCAAAGTTTCTTTGATCAGCAAAGTCTTTAAATGTGTTTTTTACATATTTAACTTTAAATTTCCTACAAATTCCCTCCGTTTTGCTCGAAGTGCTTGAATCTACAACTACGACTTTCCCAAAACCATCACACGTTGAAAGCGCATAAGGTAGAACATCCTCATCATTTCTCGAAACTATAATTATTGTTAAGTCATTCATTTTTTATTTTCTTAAGAACACCAACAATTATTATACCCATAAGACCAAGCGCAAAAAAGTATGTTCCAATAACAAAACTTTCAGGCATCATGGTCATAATAACCTTACTTTTCCCGTTCGGAATCTCTAACCCTCGGAATGTGTAATTAATTTTTAATACTGGTTTTTCCATTCCATTTACCTTTGCTTTCCAGCCTGGGTAGAAATTATCCGTTACTACCAAAAAGTTCTTTCCAGAAGACTCAATACTTAGCTCGATTTTATTAGGTTTGTAGTCGGTTACAGCAACTTTTCCTTGTCCATTTCCGGTAAAAGTGACCTTGTCATTGAAAGCAATCCTTTTTAAGTCCGATTCAAACATTAAGGAAAGCATTTTGTCATTTGGAGCAGTTCTTATCTCTCCCACAAGAAATGCTTTGTTAAATGAAGTTCTGTTTTTAAATACATTGTAGGCTTCATCGTCATATATCTTTTCAAATTGCTCAGAGGGATACTTTTCAAATGGAAAAGCCCATGGGAAATTACCGTCGGATTCCTTATGAACGATTGTTTTTATTCCTAAAAAGTCTATTGCTTTTGGCGTATATTTACCTGAAAGAGGAAAATTTACAACAGATCTATCAGGAGCTGTAAATTCACCTTTCTCTAAGAACTTAACTAGCCTTCCGTAATCCCCTATATAGAGAGGGTCGTATCCACTTGGAATTGGTATTTGGTAATACACTGCATCTTCACCACCTGACAGGCCAAGAAACCTGTCAAAATGGTTTTGGGAATTATAATAATCAACGATATCAACATCTTGATACACCTGGGAAGTTTTGTTAAATGACTGCCATTTGGTTGAAAATCTTAGCATCTCAACACTTGAAAGAAGCAGTAACAATAAAGAAGCAATAAATACAATCCTTTTCTTTTTTAGAACTTGTGGAGTCAGAAATAAGATTGTTGAAGTGGCCAAAATTCCAATCGGCAGAATAGAATTCTTAAGTGCTATTTGAATTTTTTCAGCTTTCAAAAGACCAACAAATGGCACAGTCAGCATAGTTACTCCTATAACTAGAAGAATTACAGTTGTAATTATGAAAGTTTTTTTCCCTTTTTTTGATATCTCAAATACTCTATCAAAACCAAACCCACTCAAAACAGCAATTGCGAAGCTGAATAAAACAATAATTCTACTAGCTGCACTCGTTGATAGAACTGGAACCTTAAGAGAAACCAATAGAGACAATAAGGGTGTGTCAAATGCCAAAAGGCATGCTAAAAGACTAAGAATTAAGAAAAATAAAACATGTTTGTTTCGCCACAAAGAAATAGCAAAGCATGCTAGTAAAAGTCCAACTGCTCCTGCGTAGCCATTCCACTCTGCATAATGCCCAAACCAATCGTTTCTTGTTACTGGATTACCGTAATAATCAGGAGCTATAAGACTTGGCAAATACATCCAGGAAATTGCTTCAAATTTTTGAAAAAGTGCGCTTCTTACACTAAGACTATAAAATTCTATAGATGGAAGAATCTGAATAGCACAAAGCATTAAGCCGCACAGAATAAACCACAAAGAATAAATGTATTGTTTCTTTTTAAAGAGAGCAAGAAAAATAATATAAAAAACTACCGCTAAGAGAAAGTATAAACTAGTCTGAAAATGTCCACTAAAAAAAGACAGAGGAATAGTAAAAGACAAAAGTGCTGCAAATATTAATTTTCTAGATTTGAAAAATTTCTCTACTAAAAAAAGCGCAAGTGGTAAAGGCAGAATAGCAAAACCAAGGGTTGAATAACCCATCCAAGTAACCAAGAAGCCACAGAACATAAAAGCAATTGAAGACTGTACGCTACCCTTCTTAGATATCCCAACGCTTCTTGTATAAAAATAAGTAAAAAGTCCAGCTAGTAATGGCTGCAAAACAACTAAAAATCCCCAAGCAGTTATAAATTTAATTGGCAGAAAAAAGATCAGATTGTAAATTGAAAACACCGCTGATTGGTAATTAGCCAGGTGTGGAGTTCCAGAAAAACTATAAGGATTCCAAAACGGAATACGACCTTGTTTTAACTCAGATATAGAAAAGTGCCTCCAGGGATAAATCTGACCAATAATATCTGGCTGCGCATTATTTTTTACTGGACCCTTCTCAAGAGGATATTGAACCCAAGGCTGGAAAAAATTAACCTGATAGTCGGAAGGAAATGGGGTTTTTCCCAAAAAAAATGGGAATGAAAAAAACAGCCACACCAAAACAATTACAAAAGGCGTTGGGATCTTATTAACTCTTTTTAAATATTCCATATATTTTTATAATTGAAAGCACCATCAATATATATAAGTAAGGCAGGACTGGGAAAAAGTATCTCGTTGAAGTGTATCCAGTCGAAAGCATTAGACTGTAAAAAATTACCCAAAAACAAACAACAAGTTCTTGTGGTGAAAATCTAATCCTTTTGATAGCAGAAAAAGCTAATCCCAAGAATGCTATGAGAGTACTTGCCGGCCACAAGAAAGTCCATTGCGGATCAGACATTATCCGTCGCTCCCCCCACCACGTATGCCACCGATTGAACAGCAATAAATCCCAATATGAAAAAGCGTTTGTAAAAGCAGACTTGTGGTATGCAAGAATATACTTTTGAATACTAAATACTTGAAATACTGATCCACTATCCATGATTGTTCTTGTATACGATGCTACTAAAACTACGATTGAAAGAGGCAGAGTTGCTCCAAACTTTAATATTTCTTTGTACTGCTTTGCGACCAATAGGGTCAACATCATTGCAAAAAGAACTACACCTCCTGTAACAAAAAATCTAATACTTATTACAAATCCCAAAAGAATTGAAACAATTATGTAGTACCTCCATTTTTTCTTACTCTCCAAGGATCGCATAAAGAAGTAAATTGAAAATATAATAAATGGTAAATGTATCGGCTCAGGAAGAGGCGCATACAAAAGCTTATTGAGCGTTAATGGCTCGTTTGCAAAAATAAACAGCGGGACAACTGCTAGTAAATTGTCCTTAAATATTAGCCTTGAAGTAAGGTAAATGCCTAAAAAAGTCAGAAGGAGCATGAAAATTATTATTGTTTTGGAATTGTCGAACAATAGAATAGATAGAGACACAATATAACGGCCCATTGGAGGATGGTCATGAACAATAAGTATCGGACTTAGACCTTTTAGAAAAGCCCCTCCAGCGTAAGATTCAAATATTTCGTCAGTAATTATGCTCTTAGGCTTTTTTTGGGTGTACTGTGACTGATGATACATTCTGTGATAAACAGAATACATCTCCCCATAGCCTCTTGATAGAAAAGAGTCCTTGTTTCTAAATAACATAAACAAGAATTGTGAAAAAACTATAACTATTAATAAGGAAACTATTAATATTCTGCTTTTTTTATTTTTTAGATTTTTTATCATAAAACGACTTATATACTAAGTATAACGAGAACATTATTAGACATAGAAAGGTTGTAACCGTTATTAAATTTGAAAACATTCTAAACTTGGTATCTGTAAATATAACATCAACACTATTGTTTCCTGCGGGGAGATTAAATGTTATAAGTCCTCTATGATTTTGGTCTTGGAATTCTACATCAAGCTTGTTGTTATTTGTCATAACTACCCATCCAGGGAAATATAGAGTATTCTCGACAATTCTTACAGGAGTTTTTGCGTTGATTTTATAACTATGTCTTACAGAACTCCTTGAAATTTCGACAATACCTGCTTGCCCATCAATAACCTCAATAGTTGCCTTTGGAATGTGCTCCATAAACCTAACCGACCAAATTGGTGCACTTTCGCCAGTATCTGTCGTTCCAAAATATACACGGTCATAAAACTGATCAGAAACAATTTTGTATTCCTTTGCCTGCCAATACGTGTAGGTCGGCATTATTGCAGCAAGGCAAATAGTAAAAACGAGGAGTTTTTTAGCATTTTTTGCTTTTACTAGAACTAATACGGATGGTGCCAGCACAGCAAATGCAAAGGCTGAAAGACTCAAGAACCTCCAGGGAAACTGAAATTTTTTAAAGGTAGTAACTATTTCGTATAAAAAATTTGAGTATGAAAGTGTTAATAGCAAAGAAACAAGAGCTATTAATAAAAACCCTCCAAAAAAGTATGTATACTTTTTTGTTTTGTTCTTCAAGAAGAACCATATAAGTAATAAAGTTCCCAAAATAGAAGCAAATCCAATTTGTGTAGTGAACTGACCAGTAATTCCATAATTCCATTTACCGTAAAGCAGTGCTAAAGGATCTGTTATAAATCTTTTACTGTACTCGTCTCCAGTAACTATATCTCTCAATGTAAATTTACCTTCAAAAAAAGCAGGTAATATAAAAAATGAGGAAAGAGAAAAACCAACGGCAAAAGCAGTCCCAATCGAAATCATTTTCTTGTAATTTTTATATGTAAGAAATAGATAAGAGGCATAAAAAATAAATACAGGCAAAAACATCAAAGATATGGCATTGTGAGACAAAAGAAGCATACTCAACGATAAACTGCAAAAGACTAACCATTTATCAGTCAGCTTTTTGTTTTTTGAAATCTTTAACATGCATAAGAGAATAAGGGGCGGGAAAATAAATGCCATGTGCTCACCTATTGCACCCCTAACGTATAGATCGACAAAACGGTACGGTGCAAATAAATAGACAATTGATGCGGTGACAGCGTAATACTCCCCGAATTGCTCTTTTGCCCAGTAATACATTGTTAAACCACTTGCAACAAATCCTAAAGCAAACACAATTTTTAAGGAATCCACATATGAAAAGCCAACGAAATGAACTAGAGAGGCTACGTATGAGGAAAATGGATATAAAAACATCAGAACTGGATGCCCATAACCCCAATTCAAAAATTCGCCCCATCTAGGCACCAAAACACCGTCAGTAAGTCCTTTGTAAAAATTTGCAATTCTTGCAACGTGATCCATCCCATCGTGAGTCACCGGAAGACCAGAAGTTAAGAGATTTATAAGTGGCAAAAGGGACAGAAAAAGAACGATGATAAAACCCCATCCAATTTTTTCTACAATTTTACTTAGCATAGCTACCTTTCCCAAGCTTATTTAAGAAGAAATCAAAAACTCCTTTTCTTTGCCATTTTCGTCCGGTTGTGCCAATCCTTAACGCCTCTTTGAGCAATAAAGCCTTAGTTCTAATGGGCGCAAATTTCATTCCAAATAGTAATTTGTTTCGAGTAAGGTAATAATCGTGGAGTTCTGATCCAGATCCTGAGGAACCTGCGTTACTATGCCAGACAATGGCTTCTGGTATGTACTTTAATTCATAACCAGCATTTGAAATCCGCTTACTTAGGTCTGCGTCTTCATAATAGAGAAAGTACCTATCGTCAAATAGTCCAATTTTGTCTATCACTTCAGATCTTAAAAGTAGACACGCACCTGTTGCAAAAGTTATCCCAATTTCCTTATCAAATTGGCCATTATCAACCTCGTCAAGACCGAAATGTTTTGACACTACATTTCCCCAATCTATTTCTCCGCCGGCATACCAAATGATCTTGCCCAATTCTTCCTTTGCATAACGGGTTTTGTGATACTCACGTCCCTTTGTAAAATATATTTTAGGAACTACCCCAGCTATATTCCCAACCAATGAAGACTCTAAATGTTTTAGTGCCTCTTTTTGAAGGATACTGTCGTTATTTAGAAGCAGAAAAAAATCTGAAAATGCTCTTGTGTGTTTATAGACGTAGTTATGCCCGCCGGTAAATCCTAAATTATCTGCAACTCGAACAACTTCTAGCTTAAAAGACTTATAATTTTTAATGTCAACGTTAAGTTTTTCTTTTGATCCATTATCAAGAACAAAAACTAACAAATCTAACTTTCTTAAATCCGAGTCTTCAATTGAGTCAAGACAACCAATAGTATCATTTTGGTTGTTGTAATGGAGAATTGAAATAACAATTTTTGACATGTTCGAAGCTAAAGCCTTATTGTTTTTCTTAAAAGTTTCAGAACTAATTTGGATGGTGCTGACTTTTTCTCTTCAATCGAGGCGGAAATCATCCAGTACTTAGTCTCCGAACCCAACTTTTTCATTTCTTTTGAAACATCAGTAAGTTCGATATTCTTCTCGGAAAACCCCTGTTTTTCCCACACCTTCGCAAAAACAATTTCCATATAGAAAGCCTGCAAAAGACTAAGTACCAAGCCATGAAGCCCATCTCTGTAGCCTTTTTGCATGAAATAAGTTTTTAGAAAATCATGCACGGGCATTCTTAGGGCGTCATGCCATTGGAGGGTTTTACCACTCTCCAAAATAGCATGCACCTCGCTTTCTGTGTAAATATGTTCAAGTTTGTACAAGTACTGTGAAATTGTTTCGTAGTTAAGATGCTTGATTGGATGTGAAAGCTTATCGATATTGCCTTCAACCTTAAGATACTCGTGAACGTGTTTTTCTTCAAATCTCCCTTTTTTTGACCTGAATAATCTTAGTTGGTAATCCGGCCACCAAATGGAATTTCTAATCCATTTCCCAAAAATTATATTTTGTCTTGGAATAAGATATCCATCAACATCTTCTACTTCTTTAAGGGCTAGAATTTCCTCAACCAATTCTTCTGTTCCTCTTTCGTCAGCGTCTAGATTAAGTATCCAATCAGAAGTTGCTTTTGAAAAACCAAAATTCTTGTTTATATTAAGCATCGGGTTATTTTCTCGTAAATATACCTTTGCTCCATGCTTACGAGCAATTTCCTCGGTTTTGTCTTTTGAACTGTTATTAACTACGATAATTTCATTCGCAATTCTTTTGACCGACAAGATACAATCCTCAATTTTTGCTTCTTCGTTGTATGCAGATATAACGACTGAAACTTTCATAATAATAAGTTTACTATTTCTTGGACCTAATTGCCGTAAGAACAAATCGAATGGTTTTTAGGAGTTCTTGCTTAGCAATCAAAAACATTACCAAGGCATACACTAGACAGGATAAAATGCCAAAAATCAAAACATGAAAGAGTGAGGATACGAGTGGACCTGTTAAATACGAGAATGCAAGCATAAAGATTGCTCCAATCAGTTGCTTGTATGTCGTTCTTATCACAGAAAACTCAACATAACGTCTTGCTACCAAAAATACCCCAATAGATGTCAGAGAAACGCCAAAGGAAGCTATAGAAACGCCGTTATAGCCCATTGTTGTAACTAAGTATATGGTTGTAACCCAAATCATGGCGGTCCAAAATATCATAAAATAAAGCGTAACTTTAACTTTTCCGATGGCGTTTAGGAAATTAGTAAGAGGGGTCGATATTGAAGATACAACGCTACCCAGAGAAAAAAACATTATCGATAAAACCGCAGGCTCCCACTTTTGATATTTAGGAAACAGTTCTATAATGTGGGGCGAGTAAGCAATAATTCCGGCAGCAACAGGAAAGATAGCCAATGCTATTAAAAAAATTGACTTTTCAATAGCAACCTTTAAAGCACTTTTGTCATCTTGAAGTCTGGCAAAAGATGGGAAAGTAATTTTTATTATATTATCCATAACAAGCCTTAATGGCAAATAAGCAACTCTTTGCGCAAAACCAACGTATCCAAGCTGGGCTATTGGAAGAATCTTTCCTAAAAATATAGTTAGGAAGTCATCCTTAAAAAGAGCGAGTATGCTATTTGTCTGAAATGGAATACCAAAAGAGACAAGACTTTTAAAGGATTTCTTATCAAACGAAATGCCAATAGACCAAGGCTGAATTATATAAGTTGATACCAACCCAACAATACTCCTAAGAAGAACAGCGTAAGTAAAACTCATAACCCCAAGCCCGAGAAGCGCACAAGTGACCAATGTGACGTTATAAGTTATGTTCTCAAGTATTTGAGGAATCACAAGCTTTCCATAGTCAAGTTTTCGTTCAAGCATAATGGTTGGAATAGTTCGAAGTGATGTAAATAAGAACGAAACAAGAAGAACGATTAATAATATGTGCCCGGATGAATCAAGACCGTAAAAGGTGGCAATATTTGATGAGAAAAAAAGAGTTGGCACTATCAAAAATAAGACAAGCAACTGCTGCACTGTAAAAACCGTGCGTAAATCAGAAAGCGTTGGTTCTTCCTTTTTTTGTATTAACGATGCAGCAAGACCGATATCCTGAAAGTAGTTGAAAAAAACAATAATTGAAGTAACAACGAAGTAAATTCCAAAACTTTCCGGATCCAGAACAACGGTTAGGATAAGACTTGAAGCAATTCCTAAAATCTGAATTAAAAAGGATCTTGAAACAAGAGCAAAAGCTCCTTTAACAGATTTTGTTGCAATAGAATGCAGTTCATTATCATCCATACAAAAGGTATATTTTAATTCTAGCACCCATCAAATCCTTTTGTTGAGGATGTCAAACCAGAGGATAAAACTTTCCAAAACGGCTCTGACAACGACCGCGACATTGGCTCCGCTTTGTGCTCCATATTCACGAGGATAGTGATTAACCTCAACTTCCCTTATAATAAGCTTCTTTCTAGTCGCTTTTGCAAGAATTTCTGTAGTAATCATTGCTCCCTCTGACCTCAATGGCATAATTTGCTTAAGGGCATCTCTTTTAAACATCTTAAAACCACAATCTATATCCTTAAAATAAAACCTGAAAAATATGAAGTCCCAAATTCTAAGCATATGCATTAATATATGCCTTGAAAAACTGTCCCTTCTCTTACGTCTAAATCCGATGACTATATCTGCTCCACTGATTGCGGGAATTAGTTTTTTAACCTCTTCAAAGTTGAACTGACGATCACCATCTGTAAAAACAACATATTTATACTTAGAATTCTCAAATCCCTCTTTTAGAGCTGCTCCATAACCTCTATTGGGTGCGTGACTGATGACCCGTACGTTTTTATGCTTCTTTGAAAGCTCAAGACCCACTTGATAGGTTTTATCACTTGAACCGTCGTCGATAATTAAAACTTCCCAATTGACCGCGACTTCTCTTATAACCGGAATTGCACTTTCAACAACATGCTTAACATTTTTTTCTTCGTTCCAGAAAGGAAAGAAAACTGAAAGTTCAGGTAGCTTTTTTTCCATAAAATATTTTTAACATTATAACAATTAATACACCAAGAAAAGCAAGTGTTGATAGTGCATTTGCTATCTTCTCAACAGGAGTCTGGATAAACTTAATTCCAATAGTCCCTGCTCCTTCAGAAACTTCAAGCTTCATGCCTCTGGGATCACTTTTAAGCTCCGCATCATTTCCATTGATTTTGGCCTTCCATGCTGGGAAATAAGCAAGATTTAGATGTAAAAGAAGATCAGTTTGCGCAACATAAGACGCGTTAATACTGAAAGGATCTGCATTTTGATCGTTTATAATACCAATTCCCTTTTCAATAACTATTTTTGCAGGAGGTAAGTCTGAAAAACTTTGAGGTTTTTGAAAGGACTTGGGCATATACTCATCTGATATTTTAGAAACTGTATATTTTATATATTCTTCATTTGTATAAAATTCACTTTTGTAATTTGTATAAAATTGCGGATTGAAGAGTTTTTGATTTGAAAAAGTTAGAAGAAAAACAACTAAAATAACCGCAAGCGTTACAGTTTTGCTATTTAGGTTTTTAGGTATCCTAAAAAATAAATATCCTATTAAAACCGCCACTCCAAGGCTTATAAAATTTAAAAATCGCCAAGGGTATTGAATATATTCCATGAAAGGAAGTGCTTCCCATAAAAATTTAGATACAGGAAGAGTGAGAAACACCGAAAATACTACTAAAATTACTGCTCCAAGGGCTACCTTTTCCTCGTAGTGAAATTTACGATTATATAATCTCAACGATAGTAAACCGAAACTGAAAGCCAGCAATATAACTCCTACCTTACCCAACTTGAAGCTTAATCCATCAAGACAACCCCTGGTTGATCCACCAAATCCCCATTGGCTATCCCAAAGTTGTGTTAAGCAAATATAGTGATCAGAAAAATCCGCACCCCCTCCAACTTGGGAAGTCACATTTGTAAATTTCATTTCCAAAACAGCAGGAATGATGTAAAAAGAAGACAATAATAACCCGATTATAATTATTGACACAGACAATACTAGAAAATTGAATCTCTTCTCAGCGACAAAAAATAGTAGAACCATAAGTGGAACAAGAACAACAAACAACATTAGAGCCGTCAGATTGTGTGATGTTGAGGTTAGAAAAATGCCAAAAGATCCGGTTGAAATTAGTGAGATAGGCAAATTTCTTGTCTTAAGAGTTGTTTTTTTAATCAAGGTGAAAAAACTCAAAAACACAAGCGGCAAAAAGGCGTAAGCAAATAACTCACCGACTGCTCCCCTCACGTATAGATTGACCGCATGGTATGGAAAATATGCGTAAAAGACTGAACTTACTATTGCTGGACTTACTCCGTATAACTTTTTGACCAAATAAAACATTGACAACGATGAGAACAGCATGCCAAGAACAAGCATTATTTTTGTCGAAAAAAGAACATCAAAACCAATTAAATTAAAGACCGATCCTATGTAGTATGGAGTGGGTCCATAGAAATTAAAAATTGGATATCCGTAACCGTATCCTAAATCCTCAACCCATCTAACCGGAAACATACCACCCTGCAATGATTTAGTCATCTCAAACACTCTTACAACAGTCGTATTGTCATGAAATTCAAAGAAACCGGGCCGAAAGAGCGGGAAAACAATTCCTAAAGTGAGTACTATTATAAGAAGTGTCTCAATAAAGTTTTTTTTCATTTGAATTTTAATAAGGGTCTTATTGCTATGAAAAACGAGAATATAATTGCAAGCAGTGTTATCAGATCGCTTACCAACCTAAGAGGAGTCTCTCTAAATATAAAAGTGAGAGTTCCTTGTGACTGCGCAAGGGACACATCCATAACCCCCAACTCATTGTCATATGTTATAGGAATTTTATTGTATCCAATATAGGCTTCCCAACCCGGATAATAGATGTTGTTGAATCGAATTACAGAAGGACCAGACAGGGCTATTTCGGCAACTGCAAGTCTAGAATTTACATTTTTAATATCAATGGTTGCATTGCCAGAAACTAATTCAAATTTATCTTTATACATAGAAAGTGGCTTATTCTTAACCCATGTTGGCATGTACTCATCTTTTACAGTAGTTGTGTCCATGTTTGTTGAGTAATATTCATCGGGAAAATCTACGCGTTCGCGTGGAAGAATGTATGAAATGGCTGAATAGCCAAGTACTAAAATTAGTACGAAACTTACTGCTATCTGAATTGCACCTTTCCACTTTGAAACTGCAAATGCGACTATAAATGAACTTGAAACAATTGCAAAGCTCAAAGTTCTAAACGGAAATTGCAATACAGAGGAAATTGGAGTATTCCAAATCATGCTACTTAATTGCGTTGAAAGAAATAAACTTATCAAAAAAGTAATACCAAAAAGAAAAAGAACGGACTTATTTGGAAGAGTTTTTGTTGCTTTAACCTTTACCAAAGTTAAAGCAAGCAACGCAAAAGCAATGACCGATGAATACCCTATTAGATTTATGTCTGCAAAATATTCGTGTGGGGAAGAAACAGAAACAGAACTAAATTTCGTATAGGCAAGTTCAAAGACTGCAGGGACAACAAAGAAGGAAGACATGGCAAGACCTAAAGAGATAGATAAAATGGTTCTTTTTGATTCATGTCTTAATAGACCGTAGATAAAAATAATTGGTAGCATCAAAAGAGCGAGAGAATTATGGGAAAGAACTAGTAAAAATATTGCCCAGGAGGTGAGTACCAGGTTTTTTCTTCCTATACACCAAAGCACCAAAGGCACCCACATCAAAGCCAGAACCTCACCTACTGAACCTCTCGTATATACGTCGTATAGATGGTATGGGGCATAAACGTAGAAAAGTGATCCAATAAGAGAACTTATCGGATCAAATATCTTTTTAAGCCAAAAATACGTAAAAATTCCCGAAAGAACAATTGAGAAAGCAAAAATAATTTTTATTGAATCAATGAAGCTAAAACCAACTAGATGAACGATAGAACCAATATAAAGATAGCCGGGATACAGGAAATTTGAGACTGGATATCCATACCCGTTATTTAGCCGTTCCAAAAAACGCACTGGTATTTGACCGTCCCTTAAAGTGTCAAAAAAAGCACTAAGTCTTATTATCATCCACGTTCCATCGTCCGTCACAAAAAATCCCTTCTGCAGTAACCCAAACACTGAAGGAACAAGAAGCAAAAGTAGAATTGCGAATACGATGATGTTAATTCTTCTCCAATAGTACATATGCTATATCAGTAACTGGAAAACTTACTATATCCTGTCCTTTTGCAATAACTACTGGCCTTTTAGGGTAAAAGATCTTTCCCACAACTTTGAAGCCTGGTTTTTCTACATTTGAAATAAGCAAATATTTTGCATCCGTATTAATGCTTTCAGGGTTAATGTACTGATATTTTCCAAAAGATACTACTCTGCTAAACCCCTCCGAATCATCCATCGCACGGGTAACACTTTTTTGAAAATCAGATGGAGAAAACTTGGAATAGAAAACAATAGACGAATACAAAACGCCTGCTTGGTTGTCAATAAAAATTTCATCGTAATTACCATCTATCTCCTGCAGCTGCCTTGTCAATTCCTTGTCTTCTGATCTGTATTCCTTTGCATACTGAATTGGAAACTTGTAAAAATAAGACGCGAAATAATAAAAAAACATGAAAATAATAGAAAAGAAGCATCCAAAAAGCATGACAATATTAATTTTTCTTGGCCAAGAAATAATCTTTTCATAAATATTTAAAGCACCATATGAAGAAAGAAAAGCAAAAGGAATAACCATAAAAAATGATCTAGTCGCCTGAGGTGCTTCACGAGTTAATGATGCAATAAGTATTATGCCTGCCACCCATCCAAATACAATAACTTTGTACTTATTGCTAGATCTGATCAAAAAAACAATTCCTACAATAATTGTTAATATTTCCCAAATATAAAATTGTCCAACATTTCCAATCCCATGATTACCGTGCTTTGATCCTGTTCCGAACAGAAAGTCTCCACTTATATATGAAGTGACATTTTTACTATAAGAAATTACGTCTGAGGATGCTTTATTGAAGAAAAGTTTTGCAATCAATGGATTCTGATCAGTAATGTAGCTTCGTGTCTCTAAATTTGAAGCCTGCACCACTGCGCTTGTGGGTATGAGTGTTCCCTTAACGCTGTCGTAGCCTCCAGACGTAAATAAAGTCAGCCCGAAAGGCAACAATAAGAGTGCTGAAAGTACTATTGGAATTATTAAGCGTCTCTTTAATTTAATAATCTTTTTGTAAAAAATTATAAATAGCAAAATTAGAAAAAACGGTACAAAAGTTCTAGAAATATTGTAGCCGTATATAGATAAAGCAAAGGCAGCAAGACTGGAAGAAAGTAAGATAATTGAATTTTTATTTATGAAAAGTATGAAAAGTAAAAACCCTAATGTGATAAAAAATAACGCAGGTGTTACTTCATAGGCACCTCTTGAAAAGTGAATATGCCAAGGATTTATTGCAAAAAATCCCATCGCAATAAGCCCTATACTTTTCTTGTTAAACAATAAATATCCAAGAAAATACATCAACCCAACTGTTAGAGCACCAAATAACGCTGATGGCAATCTAAGTGAGAATTCTGAGACTCCCAAAACTGCAAATGATGCCGTTGTTAAGTATATAGATAAAGGGAGCTTATACTCACCAAATGCTTTAAATGAGGCAGGAAGATATTTACCATACTCATCACGACCGGTCTCAAGGATGCTATAAGCATTGTACCCAATAGATGATTCGTCTTGTTGAAGACCATTTGGAACAGTGGATAGATTGTAAAACCTAAGAAATAGTCCTAATACAAAAATTAGAACAAAAACAATATAAATTCTATACTTTCCCATAGCTTTTTCTTCCTAAAAAAAATGCAGATGTAAGTGTTATAAGTATACTTATTATAGTTACCAAAAGACCCATTGAAAAGGATTTTGGCTCATAAACAAAACTCAAATCTCCAGATGAACCTACACTCACTGTCCGAAAAATGGAATCTTTCTCAATTTCTATTTTCTCTCCATTAAGATACGCGTTCCATCCGGGGTAATTTACATCAGTCAGCGTCAACTTGCCTCTATCTTTTACTTCGATTAAAACCAAGTTGTTGGAGTAGTTTGTAATCTTAGCCTCAGCTCGAGTTCCATTTTCCTTGTTGGTAAAGGCTCTTGGATATGCGTTTTCATTTTCAAAAACTTTCCATCCATGATGGTCATAAATAGGCTTGTAAATGTCGCCTGGTAGTATCTTCTCGTCAGATCCGTTCTCAACCCTATCCAGAACATACTTCACAGAAAGTGTGTCTAGATGTTTTTTATTTTCAAATTGAACTTTTGCATCTGACCGATTCGCCGATAAGTATTTACTATAGCTTTGGGGATATAGCGGGTCGTAACCGTCCGGAGAAAGTACTCTAAATTGCGTCTGAAAATTTGGTTCGATAAGCCCGTTTCCAATTCCCATTGACCTTGATTCAATTGATTTACTCTTAAGAAAGCCTACTATTTCAGTAGGCGGATATATTAGACTTGCTGGTACAAAAGGGTTAAATTTTATGAAGAAGTAAAACAGATCTAAAGCAACAACTAAAGAAAGTCCCATCCATACCCAATTTCTATTCAACTTTACTGCTAGAAGAATCCCCCCTAGACTAAGTACTAGAAAAGCAAGAAAAACTAATAGTTGTTTTAGGTAAAACGCCTCCTTAAGAAAGACATGTATTAAAACGACGAATAGCAGAAATGCCAAAACAATTCCAATTGAGTAAAGGGTTTTGCGCAAATCTTTAGGCAAATTTTCAAAACCAAATGACCCTAAGACTGCAAGGCAAAATGAAAGTAAGAAGAAAAAATTTGAAGGAGAGCTAGACGAGAAAATACCTATATTGAAGATTAGCTCAGATAATGGGTTTCTTATGAAAAGCAATAAAAGACAAACAAAAGAAATGCTAAAAAAAACTAATTCCTTACTTTTTTTCTTGATTAGTAGTGCCCTTATTGCAAGGATAAAGGTTAACACTCCTGTATACACTGCGTTTCCTGGATATGTGTCAGTTAGCAAGTAATTTCTAACAGCAGGATTACCATAAATATCTGGAACAAGAAAAAGAATCGTTTGAATAGGTTGAAGAAGAAACTGAGAATTTACCATATCCTTAACGTGAGGAGCTCTTGCTGAATTTACCAACAACTCAACGGTCGGAATTAGTTGAATACACGAAAGACCAATCCCAAGCACTATAAAAATTACTAAAATAACTATTTCCTTTTTAGCTTTTTGTGTAAAAAGTCTAAAAATTAAATAAGCAATTGCAGATCCAATAACTCCAACTGCTAGCTGGAGGTGTCCTGCAAAAAAAATAAAACTTACAATAAATGCAAGAATTATTAGGTAACGAACAAGCTTCTTTTTGGCAAAAGAGTCAATGAGATAAAAAAGCAAAGGCAGCCAAAGGATGGTATGCCCAAAATTTCCATACTCAAGAAAAGTACTCATAAAAAGTGAGAAGCCAAAAGCTATGCCTCCAAAAAGAGAGGAAGATTTTTTAAGATTTAAACTTCTTAAGTATAAGTAGGTAAATAAAGAAGCAAGAAAAGGCTGAAGAACAATATATACAGTCCACGAAAATGAGTAAGAAAATATAAAAAATAGCAAATTAAGTGGATAAAAAACACCCGTCTGATTATTGGCAAGTAGTGGGCTTCCCGAAAAATTATATGGATTCCATAGAGGCACACTACCCTCTTTCCACATATCAATTGCCAAGATCTTCCATGGATAAAGCTGTCTTATGACATCAAAATACTGAGCCTTATTTGGATACGAGCCAGGTGTATAACCTAGATAGCTTTCAAATTTCCAAGGAGAGTATTCTGCGATTAGAAGGTCTCCTGGAAACGGAACTTGAAATTGTAAAAATGATTTATAAAAGAACAGAACTGTTACGAGAAGTAAGATGCATGGAATCAAATATTTTTTCATTTAAGGTACCTCTTAGAAAACAGAGCTATCGGCACAAGAAGTAAAATACCTAAAACTGATGCTATGTCTGACAGCACTCTTAATTTGTTTTCTTCAAATTTTACAAGTATTTTATTCTCTCCTTTGGGAATATCAAATACCAGTAGGCCTCTATGATTTGCGTCTTGAAACTGTATAGGAACTTCAGATCCATTAACATAAGCTTTCCATCCGGGAAAGTATTGAGTGTGTGATACTACTCCAACCCTATCAAGACTTCTCATCGTAAATGTTTGAAAATGGTTCTTCTTTACAAAATTTGAAACTTCACCTTTACCACTAATGATTTCAATCGTTGACTTCGGATATTCTTTAGCTGGACCAGCTGACCATATAACATCTGTCTCACCGTAATATGTTGTGTTTAGCGGAAAATTCCAATAGTAATCCTGATTAATTTTTTTATAACCTAAGTCTGTTTTAAAGAAATATAAAATAGACAATATTGATAACCCTGCAATAGATAAAAGATAAAAATTCTTCTTTATTTTTTTATTAACTGAAATAAGACTTACGGCAAAAAATGCACACGCCACGACAGTTAATGATAGAAACCTCCAAGGGAACTGAAATTGTCGTAAGAAGGATGAATATTCACTTGACCAGATAAAACTTGAGATGGGAAGCATAAAGAAAAAGGATACTATCATAAGAATAAAACCCGCAATAAAAATCCGCTTCTCCCTTTTATCTAACTTTTTTGAAAGTATTAGTTTTAGAGCAAAAACCATTGCCACAATCTGTATGAGACCAAGAAATGTAGTGATCCCCTCAGTCTGAAAAGAGGAACTGTTTGTAAGATTTGGTATGAAAAAATTCTGGATGGGAACAAAGTGATCTTTGTATAAGTTCTCCATATAAAGATTTCCGTACGTATATTTATGCTCCATAAGTGCTGGTAACCAATAAAATGCTGCTATAAGCGTTCCTATAGCAAGTCCAATTATTCCAACAGTCCTCGTTCTTAAACCGCTAGATGTAACGAGTAAAAATAGCAATGACGCACCAGCAAATAAAAGGCTTACTGAATTGTGAGAAAGTATAAGAAGGGCTTGAGCAATTGCTGTTATTAAAATTCCCTTAAAGATTTTTTTATTCTGAATTAATGCCAATCCGTAAAGAACAAGTGGCAGGAATGTATATGTGTATACTTCTCCGTAGCTTCCCCTTACCAATAACTCAACCATTCTGAATGGAACAAACTGGTATAGAATCGCAAAAAGAAATCCTTTTTTTTCATCACTAAAATATTCTTTTCCAAATAGATAAGCAAAAATACCTGAAAAAACAAAACTTAGAAGAAGCGATACTTTAAAAGCATTTACAAGAGAAAAACCGATTAACAAAAAGAGTGAACCCACAAGATATGGGGTTTGATATATAAAATTAAAAAGCGGGAGACCGTAATCATAATTCAAATACCCAGCAATTCTTACCGGAAAATTTCCGTCTAAAAGCGCTTTAAAATATGCAGCAAGACGAGGAAGATGCACTAACCCATCGTGTGTATGCAAAAGGTCGCTACTTATAAAAAAGGGAATAAAGGGAAGAAGCGATGTCAAAACGATCCCAATTAGGAATAAGTGCTTCTTAAAAAGGGGTACCATTATTCTTTTACCGGAATGACTTTATAAATATTGAGTTTTGTTTTGCCTGTGCCCTTTTTGTAACTTTGTATTAACTCCAACGGCCATGTTTTTGGGGCAACTGCCGTAGTCTCACAAACATGACAGTCTTGGTAAAAAACAAAATAAGTTGGCATATTTTTTGCAACTTCCAACACGTCTTCAGGTATCAAATCATTTGTTGGCCAATAACCTTTAACCGTTACATTCTCATTGCTATCTAAATATATCTCGTATGAATATGGCATAAGACCAAAGGTCCCCTGTGTTGCTATAAAAATAGGACCTTTTTTTGATTCGTTTTTAAAAAACTCAACGCTTTCCTTTACTCCCCCGCCAGATGGCCAACCATTAATAAATTGCTCAAGATCAGATCTTGGAATTGGTGAATTTTGAAAGTTAAAAATAATTGAATTAATCATCCAAATTGGAACTGCAGAAATTGTTAAAATCAAACAGGCTCTCAAAACGTAATTTTTATACTTTTCAAAAATCTTGACAACTGTATATGCAACCAAAGGTATAAGGGGCAGCACCATAAATAATATGTATCGAGGATATAAAGTTTTACCAAATACACAAAGGGCAATAAAGGGAAGTACAAACCAAATAAGAAGAAGAGCTTTTTCCTTCAAATACCTTCTGAAAATTACGAATGAAGCAATAACAAGCACCATGTTTATAGGATTAAAATAAATGAAGAACCAATTTGAAAGTCCTCTAAAATTACTTTCAATAATTTCGAGCTTCAGTTTTATTGGAAAACTCAACCACTCAGATACTGGGTGGACAAAAATGGAATTCTTTTGATCGATTATGTGAAAGAAGGGGGACAGTCTTTGAATAGAGTACATTGCATATGCAATACAAGCTGAAACAACTGCCAAAAGTCCGAACTTGATAATCTTACTTTTAATTGTCTTTTTAGAAAGGTCGATTAGGATTAGCAAAAAAGGAGTTAGATAAATTGACAAAAACCCTGAAGACTTGGTTAAAACCGCTCCACCAAGAACAAATCCAAGGATCATTGCAACGTCAAGCCTAAGTCTTCTAACTAATAAAACTTGTAGGTATAGAGCCCAAACAAAGAATGCAGCGGTCATGCTTTCATAAATTGCCAGTCTGTCGTATACCAAAAGGAAAGGAAAAAAAACAGTAAAAATTAATGCAGATATTGAAATCCATCTGACATTCTTTTCTTTGGAAAATATTTCTCTTGTTAAAAAGTAAATTCCAACACACACTAGAAGTCCAGAAAATACCGAGACGAGTCTACCGGAAAGTAAAGGATCCTCAACAAATTTCATCATAAAGCTTTCAGCCCAAATAAATGAAGGTTGCTTGCCATCGGTTAGTGAAATGAATCTCCAGTTAGAATCCTGTTTTGCAATCTGCGCCCATCTTGTATAGATAGCCTCATCAGTAAAAATTGGAAGAGACATTAGATTTGTCAGCCTTGTTGCAAAAAAAGTTATTAAAAGAAGTGGGAATGAAATAACCTCAAGTAAGTATTTTCTAATTAATTTCATAGGTTAATTGTATCAAATGGAATGCTTTTTCCGACGAAAAAAGAAAAGAAAAATAAGAACTGATAAAAGACTTGAGGCAATAACAATCCCGTTAAGGATTGAGGGAATCGGCGGATCCCAATTACCTGTATAGAGAAATGGAATGTAGTACAAAACGTTACTAATTGAGAATATGTATAAAGGAAATCTTATGTATTTCTTATCTATCATAAGAACGGCAAAGGGAAAGGCAAAAAGCATATACCAGGGTTGAAAATTTGTCCGCATTGATGCCAAAATCACCGCACCAAGCATCGAAAGTAATGATAGCGGGATGAAATACTTAGTTTTATTAAGAACGGAAAGTATAAAGAAAAGTATAAATTGCGCTAGTGTCACAAATTTTACCCCGACAGAAAGCAAAAGCACTACCCCACCAAAGACTCTTTTCTTTTGTAAAAGCAAATATATGCCAAACACCCCAATTCCCATCATGACAATATCATTGTGGGAGGAGACGAGGCTTTCCGTTATAACAAATGGATTAAAAGCAAAGGCAGCAATTGGCAACAATGCGTTATCCAACTTTAATTTTTCTCCAATTTTTCCAATTGACCAAACAGTAAGTATGAAAAATGAGGCAATAAATAGTTTGAAAAGGAGAAGGGTTACTGAAAATATTTGCATTCCAACAAAGCTAATAGGAACAGTTAGTGCAAGCCAGAAGGGACCATATGGATATACTCTGTGGGTCCATCGCATAAAGGAGAGCATCGGATCCCCTAGATAATCAAGCGCTTTTTGAAGATATGGATTTTGATTGTAGTGAGTTACAATTTTTGCATCAAAAATGTAGTTAAAAAGATCGTATGAAAATGCGTTGTAAGATATAAACGTAATGCCAGTAACAATTAGCACACCACTCCACACAAGTCTTTTACTTAGTCTTTTCTTTTGGATAAGAAACATAGTCCAAAAATAAAGCGCAAACAAAACGACAAATAACAATATATATAGGAAGACAGATAATGGTCTATTGAACCAGCCGACATACTGAAATACTTTTTGGACAGTTTGGAAGATGGAGGCTTGAGATAAAGTTAGAGAAAGATCCACCTGCGTAAAGGAATAAAGAAACAAAAGTGTGCTCCCTAAAGCCCAAAGGGGAAGAAAAAGTTTTTTGGTCATAGCTTGTAACTGCCGGAGACAATCTTTTTTCGAATTCTAAAAAGCTCAAAGAATCCCTCAAATGAATCCTTTAGTGGACTTACTCTTCTCGTTTCAACATATAACCAGTCAACCGGTACTTCTCTTATCTTGTAACCCTTTTCCTTTGCGACATATAAAAGCTCTATGTCAAAGCCTGCTGTAACGGATGACCCATGAATTGTTTTAAATCCGTTATGACTATCCCTAACAATTTTAAATATTTCCTTAGCTGCTTTTTTTGAGAACAACTTAAATCCACACTGAGTATCCCCTATTTCAGAAAGTCCGACAATTGCCGATCTTAAAACCATCATTCCCTTTGCCATAACTTTTCGAGTAATAGGTGCCCCTCGCCTATTTGAACTTCGAGAACCAATTACGACTTCAAACCCTTTTTCAGTAAATGGCATTAATTTTTCAAGCTCTTCAATTGGTGTTGCTTGATCCATGTCAGCAAAAAGGACAAAATCGCCTACTGCCTCAAGCATTCCGGCTGTCACGGCTCCTGCTTTTCCTGAGTGTGACCCCTCAATAACTCTAAATTCCTTTTCCTCCCGACAATACTCCTTTACAAATTCAAGGCTACCATCAGTTGATCCATCATCAACAATAATTACCTCATATGAGGGGTATTTTCGATCAAGGTACTTTTGAACCTTTGAAAGGGTACCTTTTCGAAGGTTTCCCATTTCGTTATATGAGGGGATAACGACAGAAAGAGCGACAGTGGCCATTAGAATTATTATACAAGATCGAGTAATTTTTTTTATATTCGATTTTGTATAATAGGCAGGTGAAGATAATTTTAGGCTCAAAATCAGTTGGTCGCAAAGAGGTTTTAACTAACGCTGGATACACTTTTAATATTTTGGTCGCCAATATTGATGAGGAAGCTATAAGATCTGAGGATTACGAGCTTTTACCACTTCTTATTGCCCGAGGCAAAACAGAAGCTCTGCTTCCTCGCATCAAAGAAGATGCAATACTCATAACATCAGACCAGGTTGTTGTGTGGAATGGAGAATTGAGGGAAAAGCCGAAAGATGCTGATCAAGCAAGAGACTGGCTCAGAAACTATTCAAAGCACCCATCCAAAGCAGTAACATCAGTTGTTGTCACAAATACGCATACCGGGAAAACAGCTGAAGGAGTCGACATTGTTAAAGTTTCTTTTAATAAAATTCCAGATGATGTTATTGAAAGTCTTATTAAGAAAGGAAGAATACTAAATACCGCTGGGGCATGTATTGCAGAAGATCCTCTTTTAAGCCCCTATATTAAAACCCTTGAGGGAGATATCGACAGTCTAACAGGGCTACCTATGAGGTTAACAGAAAAACTTATGGAAGAGGTCGGATATTAATATGGAAACTAGGAAAACAGCGCGTTTCAAATTCATAAAGGAACTTCGGGGACTTAATCCCAGTCTACCCATAGATGTACTTGAAAGGTACAAGACATATAACTCAGATATTGAATCTTACGAAAGATCGCTCAGTGGAGTTTTGAAAGGTAGAACTTTCGAAGGGTTATTGAGAGACAGAAACGAACCTATAAGAGCTATTGACTTAATGAGTACAACAGAAGCTTTGGCTAGCTTGTTTCAAAAGCTACCTGACAAAGATAAGAAAGGGCTTGCGGTAGGACTAAGCGACATGCGAGTCTACGACAAAAGAATGAATAAGGAAAAAAGAGATGCTGATCTTAATATAGATTTTTTAGGAACTAAATACGGTGGCAATGCAACCAAAGGATTAATGGGTGACATCTCATCAGGTGCAACCTGGGATGCAATCGATGACTGGCTGGAAGGTGAAAAGGCAGATCTTATAATCGAAAGGGCAGAAGGGGGGTTAATTACACTACCCCACACAGATTTATTCTATAAAACCATGCTTCAAAGAGTATGGGACAGACTTAAAAGTGATGGCGGAATGTTTATAGGACAATCATTTGCCGATCAAGCATATAAGACCTATGACATAGACCTTCTTGGTTGGGTTGATAGGGCAACCCAACAAGGAATTGACCTAATGTATGAAGAAAAAATGGTGCCTTGGTCAGCCGGCCAAAAAATGATACTGGCAGGAGCACTAAGAATGACAAAGCATCCGGATTCTCCAATGATGCTACCGGTCTAAATATCGAGGAGTTTGAGTCCTATTTCCTTGTCCATTTTTCTCCCAATTTCCGTATTAAGATTTGTTAAGAAGATTTCAACAGTCGGGCCTACAACAAAATCTTTAATGTGCCCTCCGATTGTCTGAAACTTATTATCGGAAAAAGTGCCATGCGCATGGATGAAAGGCTTTTCATCAACTATTGAAATATTGCCATTCATACCAATAACCTCCAATGCTTCGTCAAAAATTTTAAAACTAAAACTCTTAGAAGGTGGGTTATAAAATCCCAACTCTACACTCTCAGCGGACCCTATACCCGTAAATACAGCACCAACTACACCCTCATCTTCGCAAAATGAGACAAGCGTATCTACGAATTTCTCTCCTTTTTCAAGTCGGATTACATAACCACTGTCTGTTACTTGCTTCTTCATCTCAAAAAATATCGTATCACAAAATTGAAAAGACAGAAGTACTTCTGTATAATCGCCAAATGGTTCAAGAATTTGAGGCAAATGGAATGTGGGCTAGGGAAGCTATTGAAACCCTGGGTAGGAATTCTAGTGCTTTCTCCAATTCAAACTTTTACGACAGGCCAGAACACACAGCAGTACTTCAGGCTTCACTTGCAGTTCTTGCGACGCAACCTGATGTTGATGATCGTAGTGTGCTCGTAACTAACAGTACTAACTCGAGTGGAGTTGTTAACATATTATCAGTACCAGCAAGAGAGATTATACTGCCCCCTTTGTTCCCGGACATCGAAGGACCTCCGCCATCTAGCATGACCCACCTAATTGTTGGGATACATAAAGCAACTGGAGAGGTTCTTACAGAATTGTTGTTAACAGAACATCGCACTTATGCAGAGCGTCTTGCTATCGGTAAATTCATGGCGAGGGATTGGATAAGAGGCGAATTCGATGTAGAAGCAAGACTTATAGAAGTCGATAAATTTCTAAAACTAGCAACAATGAAGTTGTTAGAAGGGGAAGAACTTGATCCAGGAGTATTAAGGTATGCAGGACTTCGAAAAATTTATGAAGGTATTATTCAGGCCGAAATTGATAGCAAGAACCAGCATTAAAGTCCCCCCAATTGAGTTCAAAGAAGAATTTTCGTATAATTGCACTTCAGGCCCGTTCTTCTATCGGTTAGGAAATTAGGTTCTCATCCTAGTAAGAGCAGTTCGACTCTGCTACGGGTCACCCAGCTCAGCTGGGTGAGCAGTTCGCTGAGCGGACTCACTTTCCGTTTTTTGGTAAACTTGTTTTGTGTTCTACGTTTATATCCTTTTTTCAGAATTAGACCACCAACTTTACACTGGATTTACTTCTGATTTAAAGTCAAGGTTTAGAGCTCACTCAGAAGGATTCGTTAAAGCAACAAAACATCGCCGTCCACTAAATCTTATCTACTATGAATCGTATAGTGAAGAACTTGATGCAAGACAACGCGAGAAATATTTAAAAGGTGGAAACGGTCATGAAGTCCTCAAAATACAACTCAAAGAAACACTCTCAAAACGTAAATACAAGAATCTTTAAGATTATTGAAGAGATTCTTCAGAAAAATTTGAATCATTGAGCTAGCACTGAATGATCGAAGCTGAAAAGCTTGCCTTGAGCGAAGCCGAAAGGAATTCCGGTGGGGTCACTTGAAACCATGTCTTTGGACTCTTTTTTCAATCATCAATTATTGAAGCTAATCTAGTTCGAATGACTTTTGCTTAAATGATATAATTTCTCTATAGTAAATAACAAAACAAAAGAACCTATCAGCACAACAAAGCTAGTCGTACCTTCTGTCAAATACAAAAACTCGTATTTGCAAGCTTTACAAGAAGCAAGAGAGGAAGATGGAGAAACTCAATTGCATAAACCTCAATCTGATCAGTCATTTGAAATTTTTGTTAAGTCATTAAAAGATAATTCAAAGGGTTTAAATTTACCTGCGGGATATGTTCCTTCTACTACCTTATGGTTGATAGATGATGATGAGGTGATAGGGCGTATCCGAATAAGACACTATCTGACTGAACAACTTAAACAAAATGGGGGACATATAGGCTATTACATCCGCCCTTCAAAAAGAAATATGGGATACGGAAATAGAATTCTGCAGCTGGGCTTAATGGAGACAAAGAAGTTAGGAATAAAAAAAGCACTTCTGACTTGTGAAAATAGTAATTTAGGTTCTATAAAAATTATTGAATCTAATGGTGGAATATTAGATGATACACAAGAACGTGACGGGAAAGAAAAGCTAAGAAGATATTGGATAGACATTAATCATAATTCTAGTTCCTATTGGTAGTTAAGTACCGAAGCTTTATTGCGCTCAGTGCGACTTCCCTTTGCTCTGTTTCTTAGTGGTAAAATTGAGTATATGAGATTTAAAAAACTCTTACTTATTCTTCCACTCGTACTACTTTTTTTAGTTCCAAATCCAACCTATTCTCAAGGCCCACCACCCCCAAAAGAGGAAACGGTTGAAGCTATAATTATTGATACTAAAAATCAAGAAATCATAGATTCCCATGGTCGCGAACAGCTTAACCAAACTCTTCAACTAGTAGTGACTGAAGGCACTATAAAAGGCAAGAATATCACTGTTGAGATTGGAGATATTCCACTTGTTAATGTACCTAAACATAAGCCAGGGGACAAAGTAATAGTTACGGCAACAAAAGATTTTAATGGTCAAGACAGATATTTTATACAGGATTATATTAGGCGGGATTCGCTCTACATACTTTTCTTTTTCTTTCTTGTTGTGGCAATTGTAATCGGACTTAAAAGAGGAGTACTGGCACTTGTTGGAATGGCATTTTCTTTTTTGATAATTTTTGCCTTTATTCTCCCTCAGATAGCTCAGGGCGAAGACCCAATACTAATTGCAATTATTGCTTCAATAGTTATCGTACCCGTTACCTTTTATCTCTCACATGGATTTAATAGAAAAACAACCTCGGCAATCATTGGCACCTTCATAGCATTAGTATTAACAGGGATACTTGCAAATGTTTTTGTTGAAGCAGCAAGACTTACTGGATTTGCTTCAGAGGAAGCAGGATTTTTACAAAATGAAACTCAGGGGATGGTAAATATAAAAGGCTTACTTTTGGCAGGTATTATAGTAAGTGTTTTGGGAATACTTGATGATATTACTATTTCTCAAGCATCTGTTGTATATCAACTTAAGAAGTTGTCCCCAAGTATTAAATTCAAGGATTTATATTTGAGAGCTATGGATGTTGGAAGAGACCATATAGCATCTGTCGTAAATACACTGGTTCTTGTATATACGGGTGCAGCATTACCGTTACTTTTGCTTTTTATAAACAGTCCAAGACCTTTTGGACAGGTAATCAATCATGAGGTTATTGCTGAGGAGATCATAAGAACCCTAGTCTCAAGCATTGGGCTTATTCTTGCTGTTCCAATAACAACTCTTTTGACCGCTTACATAATTAGTAGACAAAAAAACTTCGAGTGACTTCGCTGTAGAGAGGTAAATAGTAGCCATTCAATCCCTTCCTTTGCTATACTTAAATCCATGCACATAAAGTTTGTACCATTAACATTGTCAATTCTTTTTTGTTTGGGTGTGGGATTTTTGGGTTCCTATTTCACAATGCCCTCTATACCCACATGGTACGCAACTCTTAACAAGCCTTTTTTCTCTCCTCCAAATTTTATATTTGCACCTGTTTGGACAACACTCTATATTCTTATGGGTGTTTCGCTTTATCTTGTATGGGATAAGAGCATATCAAAGAAAAAAGTCAAAATAGCAGTTTTGTTCTTTGCATTGCAGTTATTTCTCAATTTTTTGTGGTCAATTCTATTTTTTGCACTTCATTCTCCAATTCTTGCACTATTTGAAATCATAATTCTTTGGCTGGTTATTTTAATTACTATTATGAAATTTAGGAAAGTTTCAAACGCATCCTCACTCCTTTTATACCCATATATTGCCTGGGTGAGTTTTGCATCAATACTTAATTTATCTATTGTAATTCTGAATCGCTGAATTACATGAAATCTTCGTATCTCTCGCATTATCTTTACCCACTTAAGGAATTACATTACTTTTTTACATACCCGATAATCAATTGGGTCATTAATCCAAAAAAACCAAACCCTCCCAAAGAGCCAAAAGGTGTGATCGTTATAGTTGAGTGTTGGTTTCAGAATAATGATTATCACAAGCTCTGGCAAGGCTACCTTGAAAGAAAAGGCTTTAAAACTTACCTGTTGTCATATACAAAGATGGATGAAGACTTTAAAGTGACTGCTGAAAAATTGGATAGAGATATCAAGAATTTAAAAATTGAAAATTTTACGCTTGTTGGAATAAGCACGGGGTCTTTAGTTTGCCTTGAATATTTGAATACCTTTTCCGGATGGGAAAAAATAAATAAATTAGTTTCTGTTGGAGCACCTCTTCATGGAACAAAAACTGCCTTACTATTGGGATTTACTAAGAAAGGTAGAGATATGCTTCCCAATTCTAAATACATAAAAAATCTGTTAAAACAACCCGTACCAAAAGAGAAAATGATTACGCTTTCTGCATCTCATGACGAATTTGTACCTCTTAAAAGTAGTGTTTTACAAGGAGTTCCTTCTCAAATCATCAATGTCTATGGTCACAACTTCTTCCACCTAAATCATAAAGAAACTTATGATCTAATAGGACGTTTTGCTGAACAGGTAGTATAATTCTCGTATGAGCGATGGGGTAACAAAAAAGATTGACTTGTTCTTCACTAACTTCAAGCACCAAACATATAAAAAGGGGGAGATCCTAATTCGTGCTGACGATGACCCAACAGGCATATTTTATCTTACAAAAGGGATTGTTAAAGAATACGCAATATCAAAAAAAGGGGATGAGCTGGTTTTAAATTTATTTAATCCTGTTTCATTTTTTCCAATGTCCTGGGCAATTAATGGTAGTCACAATACTTTTTTTTATGAAGCAGTAACTGATTTGGAGATTTGGAAAGCACCAGGTGAAAGTGTAGTTGCTTTTGTGAAAGAGAATCCCGACGTTTTGTACGATCTTTTAAGTCGTGTTTACCGAGGAACAGATGGCATGTTAAATAGAATGACTTATCTCATGACTGGCAATGCACACTCAAGAATTATCGTTGAACTCATTATAAGCGCAAAAAGATTTGGTAAAAAAACAACCGATTCCATAGAGATTGAAATTTCTGAAAAAGACATCGCTGCTCAAAGCGGTATGACAAGAGAAACGGTAAGTCGAGAGCTAAAAATTCTAAAAGATAAAGGCCTAGTAACCTTTTCTAGAAATTCACTTAAAGTCATTGATTTGCAAATGCTAGAAGATGAGTTGATGGATGGAGTTTAGTGTGTAGTTCTTGTAATTATCTCTCTGGTCGGAATAATTCTGTTTCTTTTATTTTTAGATGTTGGTAAGCCAGTTGTTAACAAATACCCCTGCCATTTTCCATCCCCTACAAAAAGCTCTATGTGCATTAAATCGGTCAGATTTGGTTCATCCTTCACTTGATATAGTCTATACTTACCAATTGCGAGCAAATTATCTGCCTTGTGCGATTTGTAGGTTGCTACCAATATCTCTCCTATGCCAACTGCGTTCACCCATGCGTAAGATCTTTTATTATCAAGCACCAAAATTTTGGTTTGTTCCTTGGTTTCTATTAATGAGTACTTTCCTTCCTGGACTAATTTTATCATAACTCTCAACCAAACAATTTCGGTTTCCTAAACTTTAAGCTTTGATTAGGGTGTTGTATGTGATTGACATCACTTATTATATTTGACCTTTGTCAAAGATTATGTAAAGATTTTACAAGATACTAATTGCAGATTGTTATTATGGAAGACAAATCGAAATACTACATATTGTGGTTTGACGAAATTTCAAAGGATGATATTCCTCTTGTTGGAGGAAAAAATGCAAACCTGGGAGAAATGTTTCAAAATCTTTCACATACAACTAGTGAATTATTCCCAGGCGAGAGAATTCAAATACCTTATGGATTTGCGGTTACGGCATATTCATATAGGTACTTCATTGAAAAAAACGGATTAGATTCTAGAATACGTCAAACATTGGAAGGGCTTAATACTTCTGATATTAAAGCTCTGGAGGAAGTAGGCAGAAAGATAAGGGAGATGATCACATCTTCTCCATTTCCTGAAGAACTAACAAAAGCTATAACAGATTCATATCACGAATTAGCAAATCGGTTGTCATTGAGTAATGATATCGTTGATGTGGCTGTTAGATCATCTGCCACTGCTGAGGATTTACCCGACGCCTCCTTTGCAGGGCAGCAAGAGTCGTACCTAAACATATCCGGAGAGCATGACTTACTTGAGGCAATTAAGAAAGCATTTGCTTCTCTTTTTACCAACCGGGCAATTTCATACAGAGTTGACCAACATTTTGATCATTTTCAAGTTGCACTTTCTGTTTCTGTCCAAAAGATGGCCAGATCTGATCGTGGAGCAAGCGGAGTAATGTTTACGCTTGACACAGATAGCGGATTTAAAGATGTCATTCTTATCAATGCTTCGTGGGGTCTTGGAGAATATGTCGTTAAGGGAATTGTTACCCCAGATGAATACGTTTTATTCAAACCAACTTTAAAAAAAGGTTTCAAATCAATAATAAGCAAAAAACTAGGCAGTAAGGAAAAAAAGCTAATTTATTCAACAGAGGGAAATTCCCCAACAAAAGAAGTTCAAGTGGCTCCGAATGAACGAAGCATGTTTGTTCTGGACAATGAACTTATTGTAAAGCTTGGGAAATGGGGAATGATGATAGAGGAACATTACCAAAAACCCATGGATATGGAGTGGGCATATGATGGTGAATCTAATCAATTGTATATTGTACAAGCTCGTCCTGAAACCGTCCAAGCAAAAAAAAGTGCTACTTCCCTTGAAGAATATGTGCTTGAAGAAAAAGGAGAAGTGCTCACGAGTGGAGCCTCTGTTGGCAGAAAAATAGGCCAGGGGGTTGCCCATTTTATTAAGGATCCGGGTCAACTTTCCGATTTCAAACAAGGAGAGGTTTTGGTTGCAGAAATTACCGACCCAGACTGGGAACCGATTATGAAAATAGCTAGTGCAATTGTTACTAACTCCGGCGGGAGAACTAGCCATGCTGCAATTGTTTCTCGAGAATTGGGTATTCCTGCAATTGTTGGTTGTGGAAATGCAACGACCTCGATTAATTCTGGTCAAGAAATTACAGTCTCTTGTGCAGACGGAGAAAAAGGAAACGTATATAACAGCCTATTAAAATTCAGGGTAGATAAAACAGATGTCACAAATTTTGACCCTCCAAAAACTGAAATAAAAATGATAGTTGCTAGTCCAGAACTAGTATTCAATTATGCATTTATCCCAAATAAAGGAGTTGGCCTTGCCCGTGAAGAATTTATTATTTCCAATTTCATTAAGATTCACCCAAATGCTTTGCTTGAGTATGACTCACTGCAAGACAATGAAGTAAAAAAACAAATCGACACTCTTACTGTCGGATTTGATAATAAAGTTGAATATTACATAGAAAAACTAGCTTTTGGCATAGCACTTATTGCCTCTGCTTTTTATCCGAATGAGGTTCTGCTTCGTTTTAGTGATTTTAAATCAAATGAGTATGCAGGACTGGTAGGAGGAGGTCTATATGAACCATCTGAGGAAAATCCAATGATAGGGTGGCGAGGTGCAAGTCGCTACACGGATCCTAAATTCTCAAAAGCTTTTGCCTTAGAATGCGAGGCCATAAAAAGAGTAAGAAACGTTATGGGACTTTATAACTTACAGGTAATGATACCCTTTTGCAGGACTCCAGAAGAAGGTCGAATGGTCCTTGAGGAAATGTCGAAAAATGGCCTTTCGCATGATAAAGCAAAAAACATGCTAAATAACTCCCAGCTTGATGAAAACTTACATGTTTGGGTAATGGCAGAAATCCCATCAAATATATTACTAGTTGACGATTTTGCTTCAATTTTTGATGGTTTTTCAATTGGATCAAACGACTTAACCCAACTAACACTGGGACTTGACCGAGATTCTAAGCTTATTGCACATATAGGAAATGAGAATAATCAGGCAGTGCATGCCCTAATCTCAACTCTCATCAAAAAAGCTCACGAAAAAGGATTAAAAGTTGGAATTTGCGGACAGGGTCCTTCAGACTATCCAGAATTTGCGGAATTTCTTGTCAGAGAAGGGATTGACTCAATATCGCTTAGCCCAGACACTGTTTTGAAAACATCTATGAGAATTAGAGAGGTTGAAAAACAATTAGGCCGTTAGTACCTCGTGATTAGAATCACAGACTATATATGATCATTATCAATGCGCTTCAGACCATTTAGGGATTATATTTGATTTATAAATATGTTTGCAGAAGATATCAGAAAATCGGCGAAAGAAAACACCAATTTTAGAAAGGTGATTTTTACAGGAAAACACAGTCAGATAGTCGTAATGTCTATACCTATTGGAGGGGATATTGGACTCGAAACGCATGATGACACAGATCAACTGCTTTTCTTCGTATCAGGTGAGGGAGAGGCAATAATTAAAGGAGAAGCAAGAATAGTTGGAGAGAATGACATCGTTTTTGTTCCTGCCGGCTCAGAGCATAATTTTCAAAATATTGGAGAAACTGATCTAAAACTCTTTACGGTATATTCCCCTCCTGAGCACCCTGATGGCACTGTACAAGCTACGAAAAATGAAAAATAAAGCATTAATTTTTGCACTTATTTCTATTCAGTTTCTTATAGGAATTACTGCTCTTGCGGGTGGCTCCTCACTTATCATGACGAACGGATTGGGAGTTCCGGTTAGTTGGCTAAACGGTTATTTTAACTCATTTTTTATTCCCGGATTAGCGCTGATTTTTGTTAGTGCAGTTAATCTATTTGCTGCTTGGACTTTTTTTGCAGATAAACCTTACAAATTCGAAATGGGAGCTGCAGCAGGATTCTCCATCATAATATTTGAAATTATGGAGCTTTATATAGTTCTACACTCTCAGTGGCTGCAACTCATCTACTCCTTTCTTGGTATCATTAGCTTAGTGCTTATTATGATTCTTATGAAAGGAAGCAATCACAATTACCGTTCCAAAATTTAATAAAATGTATGGCAACCATAGATTACAAGATGAAGCAAGTAAAGAGTAACTCCGATAAGGGATCCTCAAGTATTCAAGTTAGCCATGTTACGATCCGCCAGAGTATTTTCTTTCTTCACCTAAGGCTTGTTCTACTTGAAGGCCTAGCAGCCATAGGTCTTATTCTTTTTTTATCCCTAGTATTTTCACCAGAGGTTAAAGAAACAATTGGAGATGGTGTCATAGTATTTAATGTACCCTTCTTTCTGTTAATAGTCTTAGCCAAGATTTTGGTAACAATTTATGTAATTGTAAGCTGGCTCAATAGATATTATGAAATTAATCCAACAGAAATTACTGATAAAAAGGGGTTAATCTTTGTAAACGAAAAGAGGTTTTTACTTGAACATATAGGAGCAATAGATGTCGAACAGGGAATATTTGGAAGAATATTTAATTTTGGTACTCTAAAACTTTTTAACTGGGCAACCGAAAAGGAAGAGTTTTTGTACCAGATACACAATCCTCTAAAATATTATGCAGTACTGAAGAATCTTCTTCCTGAAGCAGATAAGGGAAAGAGTCTACTTCGCGAAAATCTTTAAGAATTATCTTAATTAATATCCTTAGTAAGTCTTGTTTGTATAAGAAAGAGACTTACCCCAGCATATAGAAGTAATTCAGAAGCCTCTGTTAGTGGACCGTATTTCAGAGTAAGAATGTTGTATAAAAACGGTATAAAAAAGAAGAAGAAAAAATAATTTCCTGGCACCAAATACTTTCTAAAATCGTTAGAAAATAATTTAAGTGAATTTACAAGTAACGCGCCTAAAGAACCAAAAAGACCAATGATGGAATAGACGATCGGAATACCAAAATGCACTCCTTTAATATTGTGGACATTTGTTTCATTTTGAATATTTATACTTTGAAGACTTTCATTTCCAAAATCAAACACTCTTTGACCCCAAGATATCTCCTCACCTGCAACTACTAAAAGGCTAGAACTTATAACTAAAAAAGTAAAGGCAAACAGTTTATGTGTTTTAAGTAATTTTAAGCCTATGAATACTCCGCCAACGCCTCCAATCAGTAGAGAAATAAATTGCAAGTTCTCTATAAAACTATCTTCAATAGATAAATTGAATAGTAAGTTATTGGGAAGCATAAACAAAAGTCCTATAACTGCTGAATAAATTAATGGTGATACGAAAAATATTTTTTTGATATTCTTTTCGAAAAAATCATCACTAAGCTGAATGAACAATGTAGCAATTGCAGCTGCAACTAAATACCCCAAAACTTCAACGTGAATAAAAATCTTTGAGTAAATAAAGTTTTGATAGGTAAATACAGTAATTGCTAGCGAGGCTACGGCAAGGATAACGATTACTGATGTTATTAGAGAGTAGATCTTGAGATAAAAAGAAGTAAGAATTGGCTTACTATAAATTATTCTTAATCCAAGAAGAAGTCCTATTAAAATGCTTGAAATTGTAAATGTATTAAGACCAATTTTGATGAATTCAGGCAAAATCACAAGAAGAGGAAATAAGGCAAGAATAAATCCTAACATACATTAAGTATATATAATTTCACCTCCTTTTATAGTAACCCCTGCCTGCCTTTGACAAAAGCTACTCTCATTGAGGACTTTGGGATGGCATTTCTCGCTCTCGTCCTTATCTATCTAAGCTGAACACTGTTAAAGTCTTTTACGTAAAAGTCCGCACCTCTTAGCTCCTCTTTTGTATGCCCCGTAAGAACTGCAACAACTCTCATTTCAGCTCTCTTTCCCGCCTCAACGCCTGTCGGACTATCTTCAAATACAATACATTCTGATGGCACAACACCTAGCCTTTCTGCTGTATGAAGAAATGCTTCAGGATTTGGCTTTCCTACCTTTATATGCTCTTCCCAAACAGCCGTGTCAACAACATCCTCCAGATTCAATACCTCAAATATGAATTCGACATTCTCTTTTGGAGAATTTGTCGCAACTGCAATCTTTATATTGTTAAGTCTAAGATTTTCAATCAACTTTCTCAGTCCAGGGACCTCTTCAACGTGCTCCCAATATATTTCACGATAAATTCCTTCTTTTTCGCGAGCGTATTCGGCAATCTCTAAATCGTTTAGCTTTCCGTCAAAAAGATCTTCAAGAATTTGTTTGTTTCGCTTTCCAGAAAGCCTTCTCCCGAACTCTTCGTCTGTCATCTCCATCATATGTTTTCTAAGAAAAATTTGCCAAGCTTTTAAATGGTAGTCACGGTTGTCAATCATCGTTCCATCCATGTCAAAAATTGCAGCTTTGAAAGAATCTTTTTGAAGTTCGATAAGAGGATCTGTCATATCTTGATTATACCTCCTTTTCAAATTTTTATTGATATAGAAATTCCTCTGTGCTACTCTTTTAGTGACGTTTATGAAGTTAATTTATAGATTCCGATGGATTATTCTTTTGCTTTTTCTAGCTCTTTTTCTTCGTGTATTTCTGTTTACGCAGGTAATGCACTCGACACCCTACCATGACTACTTTGACTATAAAATGTGGATATATAATTCTTATTCTTTAGGACTTAAAAAGGTATATGTTCTTGATCCCAAAACGAACGTTTATCAGGTAGATCAACCACCTGGAACAATTTACACATTAAGAATCTCATACGAAGTTTTTCTAATAACTGCAAAAGCTTTGAATCGTTTCTTTGGAGTCGATCCAAATGCCCAACTTTGGGTCAATGATCAACTTCTTGTCTTCTTTTTTAGATTTCCTTCAATAATTGCGGATCTAACACTTGGCTTTTTTATATACCTACTTGTTAAATCAAAAAAAGGTTTAAAGATAGGACTTATTGCAAGCTCCTTCTTTCTTTTTAATCCCTCTGTCATTTATAACAGTTCTATTTGGGGACAAATGGATTCAATAAATAATTTATTTTTATTCATCTCACTTTTTTTTCTAGTAAATAAAAAAATATCTCTAACTGTGTTCTTCTTTGGTCTGAGTATTTTTATCAAGTTTTCCTTACTTCCACTATTACCGCTCTATGCACTTCTTCTATTTTTTGGTTCAGGATTTAGATTAAAACATGTTGTCATCTCATCCCTGATAACAGCAACTGTTTTTCTAGTTCTTTGTATTCCATTCTTTATAAATCCATTTGTGATTTTTAGCTTTGCTCAAATTGCATCTCAAGGACGCGCCCAAGCAATAACAGTTAATGCTTTTAATTTCTGGCATATTATTTTTAATCCACCTCTGGTTATCGAAGCACCTCAAATAAAAACTGTCTTTTATGGATTGGGACTTGGCGCCTGGGCTAATTTATTGTTTTCTGCTTTTTATATACCCATCCTTTACAAAACTTTTAGAAATATAAAAGCAGGAATAAAAACCGTAGATGTTTATCTTATTTTCACACTTGCCGTATTTGCAATATTTTTATTCATGCCAAAAATGCATGAGCGTTATCTTTATCCTACTATCCCACTACTTATTACTTGGGTTGCTTTAAAAAACAAATATTGGATGTTTGCAATAATTCTTTCAATTCTGCATTTCCTAAATCTTTACGTAGTTTGGAATCCAAGTCTGTTTTTATTTGGCCCATTTGAAGATGCTCTCAAATCACAAACATCAGTATTTGCAATTTCACTTCTAACCCTTGGCGTTTTTGTTTTCTTATTTATAAATCTTCTAGTAGATAACCGTCGGCACAAGGTGTAGTTTTGATATAATGACTCAGTGAAATACAGCTTTTCCCATACTGTTCTTGGTGGCACATTTGACCACTTCCACAAGGGCCACAAACACTTTTTAAGTGAAGCGTTCAAAAATTCATTAAAAGTCACGATTGGAATTACAAATGATGAAATTGTGATACACAAGAAGCAAGCAAATTCTATAGAAAGTTTTAATGACAGAAAACAGCAGGTTTTAAATTTTCTCAAAGAAGAGAGGTTACTAAATCGCTCTGAAATAATAGAGATAAAAGATATTTTTGGAACTACTCTTGAAAAAAACACTTTTGATTCTCTTTTTGTCATACCTGAAACACAAAAGAATGGAGAACTAGTGAATATGGGGCGTAAAAAAAAGAATTTGAAGGAATTAATAATTACAGTTGTTCCAACAATCCCAGGACCTGATGGAAAAACCATTTCATCAACCCGAATAAGAAATGGTGAAATCGATCGTGACGGAAATACATATAAGAGCTTGTTTGAAAAGAGGACTCTAAAACTTCCGGATTCCTCAAGATCAAAACTCAAAAACCCATTCGGAATTGTTTCTAAAAGCTTGAAGCTTGAAGCTATAAGCTCTGAAAATTTTATTATTGCCGTTGGGGACATTGTTGTTTCAAGCTTGATAAAAATGGGCTTAACCCCTAATGTTAGTATTTTTGACGGAATTTCAAACCGAAGCATCATTTCTGATAAAAGCGTTTTGGAATTCTTGCCAAAAGACTATAAAAATTACCAAAACAAACCCGGAACTATTAACTCGGGGTCAGCTTTAGCTCTTGAAAGTCTTATAAAAGAAAACCTTAAAACAAATAAAAATGTTTCATTAAAAGTAAAAGGCGAAGAAGACTTACTTGCACTTCCTGCAATTCTTTTTGCACCATTAGATTCGTATGTTATTTACGGCTTAAAAGACAAAGGCGCTGTAACAGTTGTTGTCACCGAAGACATAAAGGAGAATGTTGTATCCCTTATCAAGGAATTTAAGTAGCTACAAACATGGCTGAAGCCATACCCATTTAATCATTACTTAGCAGAGGAAAGTAGTAACTCGAATTTCAACTCGTCTTTGATTAAAACCTCCTTGCCAATCTAACAGTTTTATGCTCACAATAGATGCATGGATAATAAAATTCTTGAGTTTCCTAAAGAGTTTCTATTTGGAAGCGCTACAGCCCCACATCAGGTTGAGGGGAACGAAGGCGAAAGAAGCACAGACTGGGATGTTTTTATGAAACAGTATCCAGAGATCATTAATCTTCATGAAAAAGGTCCTGAATGGTGGATAAAAAACAAAGCTGAACAGGATATTCAGTCGATGGCAAACATAGGGATGAAGGTGCAAAGAATTGGGATTTCCTGGGGGAGGATAGAACCTCAAAAAGGCAATATTAACCTTGAGGCTGTAACGCGCTACAAAGAAATTATTAGAAAAATAATAGATAGCGGTATGATACCCATGGTTACTCTTAATCATTATGTATTACCCCAATGGGTTGCGCGTGAGGGAAGTTGGGAAAATAGAAAAACCATAGGTCTATTTGAGCATTTTGTTAAATTTATTATTCTCGAATTTCCAGAAGTAAAATACTGGCTTACATTAAATGAGCCAAATATTCTTGTTATTCTGGGGTACTTTACAAAATATTTTCCGCCTGCAAAAAATAGCATTTTTGCTGCATCAGTTGCAAGATTTAACATGCTTGAAGCACACAGGAAGTGCTATAGGAGAATTAAATCAATAAGTCCGTCTTCAAAAGTTGGCATGGCATACGCATTTAGATGGAATCTACCTGAACATAATAATAGTTTCCTAGATCGCTGGTACTCAAATCTGGTTAACCATGTAAGCGTTGGTAGTTATGTTGAAGCTACCAAAAAGCATTTGGATTTTATAGGTTGCAACTATTACACAGGGTATTATCTAAATCTTGACATCCGAAAAGTTAGATTTACCGCAAGACACACCGACAAATCTACTGCAAAAACACTTCTTTTTGGAGAAACAAGAAAGCCTGCTTCTTATAAATCTGACTACGGGTGGCCGGTCGTTCCAGAATTCTTTCTTGAGGTTCTGAGGTATCTTAACAAAACTTATGACCTACCGATAATTATTACTGAGAATGGATTGGCTGATAAAAATGATAAGAAAAGAGCTTTTTATATACTTACTCATTTGGTTGCTGTATGGAAAGCGATCCAAGAAGGTGCGAAAATTGAACAGTATCTTCATTGGTCCACAGTTGACAATCTAGAGTGGATACTTGGCTACACAAAAGCATTTGGTCTTATAGACAATAACCCAATTACAGGGGAGCGTAAGCTTCGCCATAGCGCAAGACTATATCAAGACATCGCGCAGAGTGGAAAAATAGACGTTGACTACTTGTGCAAGAAGTATCTAATTGGTGAACAAAAAGAGAGAGCTTATGAAACGATTGAAAAAATGATGGCCTAAGCTATCAACTCTGCGCTAATCTGCAAGAGTAGGAGTAGGTGCAGTGAGGTTGTGCTTCTTTTCTTTCTCTCCTTTTATTTCCTTAAATCCTATCAGTGGTTTTGTAAGAGCTACTTTTAGTACTTCGTCCATGTGAGAGACAAACACAAATCTTATGTCTTTTGCGACCTCCTTTGGAATCTCTTCTAAATCTTTTCTATTCTCTTTTGGCATAATGATGGTTCTAAGCCCAGCACGATGAGCTGCTATTACTTTTTCTTTAACTCCTCCGATTTCAAGAATTTTGCCTCGAATTGTCACTTCCCCTGTCATACCAACTAAATGATTTGTCGGGATTTTGGTTAGTGCAGATACTAATGCTGTTGTTATCGTATCCCCAGCTGATGGACCATCTTTTGGAACTGCTCCTTCAGGAACGTGTATATGGATATCTAAAGTTTTGTAGAAATCTTCGGAAAGACCGAATTTTCTAGCTCGTGCCCTAACGTAGGTCATGGCTGCTTGACATGATTCTTTCATAACATCACCCAACTGACCGGTAATAATAAGTTGTCCTTTGCCCGGCATAAGAGCAACTTCAATAAACAATATATCTCCACCTACCTCGGTCCATGCAAGACCCGTTGCTATACCAACTTCATTTTTTCTCTCCGCAATAGTTGATGAATATTTCTCGGGCCCTAAGAATTTAGTTACACTCTTATCTGTAACAATTATCTTATCTTTGTGACCTTCAGCTACCTTTCTTGCAATCTTGCGGTCAATTGTTGCAATTTGTCTTTCTAGATTTCTAACTCCTGCTTCCCTTGTGTATCTATTAATCACATGCGCCAACGCATTATCGGAAATTTTTACATTTGAAATCTTAAGCCCATGAGCTAATAGCTGTTTCTTAACCAAAAAGTCTTTTGCGATATGAAATTTTTCATCCATCGTATATCCAGCAAAGTTGATTATTTCAAGTCTGTCACGAAGAGCTGGTGGGATAGTATCTAGTCTATTTGCTGTTGTAATAAACATAACGTCTGATAAATCAAAAGGAACTTCCAAATAGTGATCTGAAAATCCTCCGTTTTGCTCTGGATCCAAAGCTTCCAAAAGCGCTGATGAAGGATCTCCCCTGAAGTCTGCTCCAACTTTGTCAATTTCATCCAACATAAAGACCGGATTTCTTGTTCCCGCATCTTTTATTCCCTGTATTATTCTTCCTGGAAGTGCTCCTACATAAGTCCTTCTATGACCTCTTATTTCTGCTTCGTCCCTTATTCCACCCAATGAAACTTTGACAAATTCACGACCCAAAGCTTTCGCGATGCTTTTTCCAATAGATGTTTTACCGACCCCAGGAGGTCCTGCAAAACACAAAATCGGTCCCTTCATCTTTCCTGAAAGCTTATGAACAGCCAAGTACTCAATTACCCTTTCTTTTACTTTTGAAAGTCCGTAATGACCCTCGTCAAGTATTTTTTCAGCTCCCTTTAGATCAATTTTGCTTTCTGTCTTTTTGCTCCAAGGAATTGCAACCATCCATTCTAAATAATTTCTTAAATATCCTGATTCTGGGTTATAGGGGGTTAATTGCTGAAGTTTTTTAAGCTCTTTCATCATCTTATCCTCAATGTCTTTTGGCATTCCTGCTTTTTTAATTTTGTCTGAAAGCTCTTTTATCTCGCCTCCGTCATCAGTCTCTCCAAGCTCTTTCTCGATTGTCTTTAGTCTTTCACGTAAAATTGCGTCTTTCGTTGATTTTTCAAGCTGTTCTTGTGTTTTTGATGCAATTTTTCGCTCCAACTCAAGAACTTTTACTTCTTTGTCCAAATATTCACTTACTTTCCCTAATCTCTTCTTAACATTTATAGTCTCAAGAATTTCCTGCCTTTCACTACCTTTTATGTCTAGGGTTGAGGCTATTTGGTCAGCTAGTTCTGAGGCAGAAATATCAGACATGATATTCATAAATACTAGAAAATCAGCTTGCTTTCCAAGACTTAAAGCTTTTTTGAAAGCAGATGTCAAATGATTCATGAGAGCCTTAAGTTCTGGATTTTCAGGCTCGAAATCATCAATCTCGTGAACAACTGCCTGAAGATACTGAGTTGACTCTGAATAGCTTACGATTTGAGCTCTAGAAAGCCCTTTAACAAGCGCGTTTACTTCACCATCAGATCTAATCATCCGCTCTATGTGGGCGATAGTACCCATTTGGTATAGATCGGAGACATCAGGATCTTCTTGTCTAGGGTTCTTTTGGAGAACAAAACATACAACTCTCTCGCCTGAAAATGCTGTTTCTAGGGCGGCAAGACTTCGTGGTCTTCCAAAAGTAAGGATTGACTCAGTATGAGGAAAAACTATTCCGTCACGAATCGGGATAATTGGAATCATTTTGTCGGTGTAATTATCGTAATCGTTAGGCATACAATCGTTAGCAGTTTAGCAAATTAATTGCTAATTGTCAATCACTTTGGAGATAAATTCTTAAAAACAAAGTATAAAACGAGCGGCAATCCTATTATTATAATTGCTGGAATAAAATAAAGCGAGAGTGATTTGTCACGTACAAATGAGGTTGCTGTAAAGTATATTACATTCAGAATAGACCAAGGAATAATGCTCACAATGAAAAACTTTTTGAAAGGCATACCTCTATATCCTGATATATAACTCAGAATTTCAACACCAACAACATTTGAAGTTGGGAGAAAAAAGCGCAGCAGGAAAAGGTTACGCACCGATAGTTTTTTTATATATTTTTCAAGAGCAGTTTGCTTTTCAGTACCAATCTTATCAATTACCCTACTACCATATTTTTTTCCTAGATTGTAATTAATAGTTAGTGCAATAGCATGTGCTATAAATGTAAAAACAATGGATACGAAAGGGGTAAAAAGTAATGCCGCAACATTTACGATCAAAAAGTCAGAAACAGGATTGAAGGGAATAGTCAGACCCAGCAGTAGAACTAGTGAGTATACGATGGGAGCAAAAATACCAAAGGACTCAACAACAACTTTCACATCATCAAGAGACACCTGAAAAACCTGAGAAAACAGAAATACAAATGAATAAAATGCAACAATAGCAACCCCAATTCGAAAAGTTAATAATTTGTTCATTTTTATGTGATTTGATGGTTCTGTGAAACGTTTTGAAAAGTGTACTATA
>CAYTCO010000008.1:0-3199 GCA_964436385.1 uncultured Gammaproteobacteria bacterium | reverse complement strand
GTTCATTTTTATGTGATTTGATGGTTCTGTGAAACGTTTTGAAAAGTGTACTATAATCTTTACCATTTCGCTTGAAGTAGTACTTGTTGTCTATTACTTCACGGTTCTTGTACCCAATTACAATAATACTCTTTTCCAAACACCTAATCTTGTAGCTGGTGAAACACCTACGTGTAAGCTTTTTATAACCCAAAATGAGGCTCAGCAATTCTACGACCGTTATAAAAACACTATTAAAAATGCTGGTAGCCTTGATAATGATCATGATGGACGAGCTTGTGAGGACTTATTACCATGAGACATACACTATTTTTACCTTTTCTATGGCTTACTCTATGGCTAATTGCCACAGTCATTCTATTTATCCTGATTAATGGTCAATCTCAAAACGGATACATAGTAAAGAAAGACTGCATGAGGGATGAAGAGGATGTTTGCCTTCTATATTCTGCTACCTACAAAGTGGAACTTATTGATGAATTAAAAATCCAATCAGTCGGGGCAGGTATTTTAATAGGCGGATTTGTTATCGTATTTGGGTATGGGCGTGAGATGCTAAAAAGACAATCTTAAGAAACAGTTTTTTCTGGCGATAGAGGATTGGTTATGCCAGGTTGAACTGGAGGTGTATCCAATGGGGTTTCCGGTTTTGGATTTGTTACTCCATATAAGTATTTACTTTCATCAAATGCAATTACATACATCCCAATCGGGATTAAAAGAAGCCACAACACCGTAAAAGAAGTACTCTTACCGAATGCCTTTCCAAGCTCCAATGGTATTAATATCATTGGAATGAGATAAATTCCGGGTACGAAAAAGAGAAAAAACCACCACCAAGGCTTTCTAACGATTTTCAAAAGTACAAAAATATTATAAATGGGAATTATAGCTGCCCACCCAGGTTGACCAGCTTTAGCAAATATCTTCCAAAAGGCAACTCCCATAGCTATAAACCCTATCAAAATACCTATTAGAAAAGATGTTGAGAAAATAGCCACAAACATTGAAGCATCCGAAGTTAGAGTTGGTGACGCTAACATTTCCTGGTCCATAGATACTTATACGCAGGTCAGAAAATGATTGTCAAGGATAGGAGATTAGAGTATGCTCTAAGTTATAGAAGTTATTCGAATTAAGGTTAAAAATAAAATCGCAAAGGGTTTTACTCTAATTGAACTTTTGGTGGTTCTTGGTATCCTTGCAGTTCTAATTGCAATTACCTTAATAGCAATAAATCCTCTTGAGTCAATAAATAAAACCCGCGATGTAGCAACTCAGGTGACAGTAAAGGATTTTGCATCTGCCACAAAGTACTTTTACACCGATGAAAAAACTACCCCATGGGTAAAAAATTCTACCTGTCGAGAGGAACTTGCAACCCAAAACACAATCTCTCAAATGCCTTCTTGCGTGCAGGAATTAACCAAAGGAGGAAATCTTCAAACACAAGCTATAAATTCAGAGGAGGCAAAAGACATTTTTATGACCGAGTGCAGTAATTCTGTTGCACTTTGTTACAAACCAAAATCTTCTCTTTATAAAAACAATTCAAACGCTAAGTACCAAAGGAACGGCGCACTAAATTCCAATTGTCCAGATGATGAAAACTGCTACATATGTGACTTTTCAACAAATGAAGCTGCCGAATGTTTTGAAATAATGAGCCCAAATACTGACCTAATTGCTGCAGCTTCCTCCAATAATCAAAACGAACCCATGCCTGTGGTTGAGCGTCCATCTGTTAAGGTGTGTGGCGATCCAGATATTACTGAAACTGCTTGCATGTCAGATGTTGTAACAGATTCTGCTGGCAATCAACTTACAACTTTAGCCTTGCCAAACGGACTTTCTCCAGAAAAAATACACAAAGCATACAATCTACCTTGTAAACCGGGTGGGCCGGTTGATTGGCAGTGCGAAACGCCAACAACTTTTGGGCCTGAGACTATTGCAATAATTGGGGCATTTCATAACCCCTCAATCGAATCCGATCTTGCTGTATATAGTAATACTTATGGCATTCCACCTTGTACCCAGGCAAATGGGTGTCTAACCATAGTGAATCAAAATGGTCAGACCAGTCCGCTACCTACAGGGAGAAGTTCCGGTTGGGAATATGAAGCCTCTTTAGACGTTCAAAGCGCACACGCCACATGCCAAACATGCAAGATTCTTTTAGTTGAGACCGATAGCAATTCATGGGTTAATATGGGTACCGGAACACAAACTGCAGCGAACATGGGTGCGACTGTTGTATCCAATAGCTATGGCAACACTGAGGTAAATAATTTCCACAGTCAGTTTGATCATTTCTATGAAAATCACCCCGGTGTAGCATTAACTGCTTCATCTGGAGATTGGGGACATGGGAGCTTATACCCTGCAGCACATAAGAATGTTGTAGGAATTGGCGGTACTGAGCTTTATCTTTTTCCAGACAACACATATGCGTCAGAGAGAGTATGGGGCGGAGCTGGAAGCGGTTGTGCTCTAAATCAAAACGCAGGTCCTCATCAAACTTCACTCCCAAATTGGTCGGCAGTTGGATGTGGAACTAAAAAAGCAATTTCAGATGTATCTGCAGTAGCTGCCCCCCAGACAGGAGCAGCAATATATGTAGGTGGCAGGTGGATGATTTTTGGAGGAACTAGCCTGTCGTCTCCCATTTATGCAGGTGTGATTGCCCTTCAGGGAGGCATACCTGCCGGATCAGATGGAGCAGCATTTCCTTACACTCAAAAAGATAAATATAGAGATATTCTTGTCGGTTCAAATGGAGGCTGTGGAGGAACCAGTATATGCAGAGCAGGTGAAGGCTATGATGGCCCAACAGGACTGGGAACTCCCAATTTGTTACCACAAGGAGGGGTTACACCAACAGTTTTTCCTAATCCTACACCAACTCCAACCCCGACTATAACTCCAACACCAGACCCAAATATCCCAACGCCGACTCCCACAAAAATACCTACGCCTACTCCAACCCCCAAGGACATAATATCGTCATCGGATCCCGCTTATGCGTATGCAGTTGATACTTACCATCATTTAGTTACAAAGGTATCCAGACTAGGCACGTCACTAGGTAATATATGTCTAGAGGGTGAAAAGCTTTATTGCTATGGATCCTTTATTTTGTCGCCGTCTGATAAAACATCAAATTATTGTCAAGATTATATAGGAAATTCGATACCAG
>CAYTCO010000007.1:20675-47525 GCA_964436385.1 uncultured Gammaproteobacteria bacterium | reverse complement strand
ATAACTGTAAGGATAGTTAATGTAGATTGTCCTGAACTGGCTTTCATCCCAAAGAGGAGACCGGCACAGGAATTTGGGCAGGAAGCGACGGATAGCGTGAGGTCTTTTATTGAGCATAAGACTGTAGAGGTGACTTATTATGGCAAAGACTTTTATGGCAGAGTAATTGCTTTTGTGTACATAGAAGGAGAAAGGCTAGACAATATTATCTTGTCAAAAGGTTGGGGCTGGCAGTATACCGGATATCATAAAGGGAAAGGGTATAAGGAAGGAACGAAGTTGATGGAGTCAGCGAAGGCACAGAAGTTGGGGTTGTGGGCACTGCCTAATCCAATAGAACCTTCAGTTTATAGGAAGAAATGAGCACAGAAGAACTCGATGACAGGCTAAGTGATTTTTTCGCCTCAAAATGCTGCGGGAAATTAAAGAAAACACTTACTGCTAATGGGTCACAGAAAATTCCTGCGGGAAAGGCTGTGGACATGATAAAAGTAAAATCAGAATCTATACTAGCTGCACTAGAAATAGGAACAACAGAGGGAGGGTCAGAAGTCCTTACCTCAATAGCTACAACTACAGGGTGGGATAGTTTTTTGGTGAGTGCTTTTGATACATCCCCCTATACGCTATATTTTACTGGTATAACTTCATCGACCCAAATAATTATATATCTAAGATGAGCAACGTAATATCGTATGATTTTGTAAATCAGTACAAGAAGTTGGCGGGAGATCCAACGTTAGCGGAGCTACCAGTAGGCACATATAGTCTTTTTAGGAATGGTTCTTCAGGGGATTTAGAGCTTTGGGGAAATAATGAAGGAACTATAGAACAGGTTACTTCTGGTGGGGGAGGCGGATCGCAGACATTGGATCAGGTATTGACTACGGGCAATACCACCGACGCTGGTATAGTTTTTGACTATACTTTAGGCTCTTCCGTGCCTGACCCAGCGTTCAATAAAGTTTTTATCCTGGTTAATCCTATACAGGATGACCCGGATCAGTTGCCACTCCAATTTATGCGCTGGACAGACAATCAAAACGGTGGAGCTACAATAAACAACGAGGGTTTAGCATTTGGTTTTAATATAGAGGGAACAGTTTCAGGACAACCTGGAATTTTTGAATCGTGGGAGACTGGATATTTTCCCGATGCTGAAAGTGACAGATGGGTAGAGAAACATGAGATATTTAGACAAACTGACGGAGATCTGATAAGACTATCCTCTTACACCATAACAAACGATACGACTATTGATTTTTACCATACCATCAATTCGTTTACATTACGTTCGGCTCATAGCACTCCAGTTGACTATTTATTTTCGTCTTATAATAATACAAGCCACGCGGTACAGTTTGGGCTAACTGACGGAGTTGGCAATGGCATAACTTTCTCAACGAATGGGACTAATAATATTATTTATAATAGTCCTGTCAATAATACTACATCTGGCACCTATCAATTTCAAGGATATGAGTATGTAAGATTTGATGATGCTATATTGCAACAAATCGGTACGATAGATGGCATTCAGAATATTAATAATGAAGGATCATATCTAAATGTATATGCTGATCTTAATATCATGCGATCTACTGGATCAGTGTCTAAACTAAACTTTGCATATAACCAAACTAACTCAGCCAATTACGCCTATATCAGCAGTGATGGAGGATCTGGAGAGTGGAAGTTTTGGCAAAGTTCAGGGGGATTCTATTCTACATTTTGGGCCAACGGTACGCAAAGATTTATTTTAGCTACTAATGGTAATACTGGCTTTGGTACTGGTACTCCAGATGCAAGTGCTTTAGTAGACATTTCGTCTACTACCAAAGGAGTTCTATTACCACGGGGAACAACAACACAAAAAAACGCTATTAGTTCACCAGCAGAAGGACTGGAATTTTATGATACTACCCTGCATAAAAAGTGTGTATATACTGGAAGTGCATGGGAGGTTATAACATCAGTATAAACAATAAAAATGGATATTACAAAGATCAGCGACATAGAATTACTTTCAATACAAAGTAATTTAATGAGGGACTACAAGCAAATTGAAGGAAGCCTAAATGCCATAGCAAAGGAGATTCAAAAAAGGGTTGAGGGCTTTCAAGAGAAGGAGAAAGAAGTAAAAGAACCCGTAAAACAGAAAAAATGAAAAAACTACTAATTATATTAATTCCGCTTTTATTTTCTTGTGTGAAAAAAGAGGGAATTCCATTATTTAAGGCATCTGATACAGCACTAAAAGGAGTGGGTAACTCTATTTCAGTAGAGATAGATAGTTCTTCTGTATCAAGATTATTGGCAGAGCAGCCTGACTCTATACGACTAAGTATTCCCGCAAAGGATGGGACTATATGGGTTAAAGTCTCTAAAAACAACATTTTTGGAGATGGATTTACTGTTATGTCCGACTCTACAACAGAAGAATATGAGACAAACGATGTCTTTTATAGTGGGAAGGTAGAGGACGAAGAAAATAGCCTTGTAGCGATAAATATTGTGTCCGGTGACATAACAGGATTTATAAGTAGCGTTAAGTACGGAGAACTGACAATAGGAAAAACTTCAGAACTAAGTACTGCCTCATATATAGTATATGAAAATACTACCGACACGCTAGTATTTATCTGTGCTGACCTAGAACCACCAAATTTAAAGAAACTTCAGAAGTTAAAAAAAAATGAGGTGGCTGTACAAGCTGATGTACCTCATTGCGTCACAAAAGACTTTGAGTTAACTTATGAGGTTTTTAAAAAGTATGGAAGCGTAGAAGGAGCTACCAATTGGATTGTAAACCTATTTGCTGCAGAGAAAGCTATTTATAAGAATGATGGCGTAGAACTTGTCCTGGGGCTTGTTTATGTATGGACTACTCCTGATGGGTATAACTCTAATGCTGCTACAGCATTGCAGCAGTTTGGAGATAAGAGAAGAAATGACCCCGCCTTTAAAGGGAATATAGCACAGCTCATAAGAGGTAGAGATGGAGGCGCCCTTTCAGGGATAGCTTATGTAGATATTTTGTGTAACAGAGAATACCGATTTAGTTATGCGGAGCCTATGTGGACTTATGCTGCCTATCCTTCCTATTCATGGAGCGTAGAAGTGATAACACATGAAGATGGGCATAATATCGCTTGTCCTCATACCCATAACTGCAATTGGGAGCTTAGCCCAGGTGTTTTTGGCGCCATAGACAATTGTTATACAACTGAGGGTGGATGTCCTGCCTCTCTGCCATGTGCCGGCTGCGGAACGATAATGAGCTACTGTCACCTAAATTCAGCAGTAGGAATACAGTTTAGAAATGGTTTCGGACCAATCCCGGGTAACAGGCTTAGGTCTAGGGTAAATAGTGGGTCTTGTGCCGTATGTGGTACCATAACACCTCCACAGCCACCAGATCCTCCCGTAGTGCCTCCCGTAGAGCCTCCAACTGATGAGAAATTAATAAGCAAGGGCAAGCCATCGGCGTTAAGCACAAGTAGCTTTTATGGAGCGCAATATGTGAATGATGGCATTATAACAAATTTTGCTCATAGCTTAAGGGAAGCAAATCCCTGGATAAGCATTGACCTACAATCATCTTATGATGTCTCTAAAATTGAAATTTATAATAGGGTTAACTGCTCTCAGTGCGTGGGAAGGCTAAAGTCTTTTAGAGTTTTTGTGTCAAACAGCCCCGATAAGACTTGGAACTCAGGTGATGTGGTATACGAATATAATGCAGAGGTTAAAGATGGGCAGAAATTTGTGGTGCCTGTATCTAAGAACGGACGGTATGTGACATTTATGGCTAACAATACTCCGGCAAATTATTTGCATCTGGCGGAAATAAGCGTGTATAGCGGTAAAGCCTCCGTTCCTCCACCAGTGGTTCCATGCCATGATAGTGTGATACATAATTATCCATACACCGCGTATAAGGACACAACAGTAAGAGTTTGTAACTAAAACAATTTAAGATATGTCAGATTTCATGGTTAAGGCGAAAGAGAACGCAGTAGTGTTAGCGCAGGAGACAAAGAAAGTAACAGGCCTTGCACTTATTGGCTTCATACTCTTTCAGTTATGGGATGTCGCTAGCGGTCCCCTTTTTAATACGCTATGCACAAATTATTCTATCACCTGTGATGTGGAGAACACAAAATGGTATGGAATAGTAGCTCTTGCAGTGGCTTTTTTATCTCGATTGGTGAAGCCATAAAAAAATATTTGCGCAGTAACTATAAAATATTATATTTGCTGCGTATATGGAGATTAGCAAAGATATACATGCAGTAGAGATAAGCGACAAGATAAGTGCCGCTATCTATATATACAGTATATTATTCAAAGAGAGGAGTCAGCATCTTTCGGACTCAGAAAGAAAGACTTTCTCTGAACTACTTTTAACTCATGTCTCCGGAGGGATCAATAGAGGCGATATCGCAAAGATCTCGGGAGGGTACAAGTATGAGTATATAAAAAGAATTAAAAAGGCTGGATGGATGAAGAAGGAGGGCAATGTATTTCATTTCCCTCCCGATTCTGTATTAATAGCCGAAGCTATATACAAAGGAGATAGTATTAACTTCCATGCAAAAGTGAATGGCGGGTAAAAAAAATATAGATGTTGATCTAATAGAGGAGATAGAGCAAAAGAGAGGTCTTAGTCCCGGTGACTTTGGACGCGCCTTGGATGCTTTTTGGGTTATGTTGAAGTACCTGATCACTTCGGAATATGGTTTTACTATACACGTGTCGTATTTTGGCATTTTTTCACCAGGATATAGAAGTGTGCAGATGGCTATAAAGAAAGAGATCAGGAAGATAGAAGTAGGGATAGGGAAAAAGGAGAGGTTATACTTTTTGTTGTCCCTTAGAAGAAAGATGATAGATGCGGGGGATGCTCCAAGGAGCTACTACTTAAAAAAGATTATTTCAAATGGGAGAAGTGAGGCAGAACGAGAAGAGGCTAAAATATCTTTACAAGATATACAAGGCCGCTACGAACGGGTCAATAAAGCCCGTGCAGAGAGGAAAGAACAGGAACGACGAGCCAGAGGATCATGGGGGGGCGGCCAATACGGTGCGTGATGCTTTAGAGCACAAACCGTTCTTGAGGGAGTTGGAAAAATTGATTCTTGGAATTTTTAATGAGGGGTAGATATGTCAGCAGCGAGATTTAAGAGGTGGTTGGAGAGCGACACGAATATTAAGAAAGCAGAGAATATAGAACCCTTGCAAGGGATGATTCTGGTGGAGATTTTCATGTGGCGTGAATCCGGTCTTATTATAGACGAAACAACAGAAGCTTTAGGTGGAAATGGAAAAGGGAAGGTTGGTTATATGCCAATAGCAAAAGTATTGAAGTTTGTTGGAGACAAGTTTAAAGCCGGAGACATTGTAAAGCTTTCGTATGAATCAACAAAAAGACCTGTAAGCAGAAAACAAGAATATGATGCTATTGTAGCTCATAATAACATGTATCCTGATGATTATGTTGATCCAGGTGAATTGTACGAAGGGGGTATCGTGGAAACGCAAAAAAGGTATGGCTTTAGGTTTAATCCTTTTGACGACAGTGAATTAATAGATAACGCAAAGGTTGTTATACCTGTTCATTATTTGGAGGTCAAGCAAGATCCGGCATTGATGGTATGAGATTGAACGTTCCCATATTTATAGCTTCCTTTGTCATTACGATGACTATAAGTATAGCCACCAGCCTTAAGATAAAGGTAGATGGTAAGGGAAGGAAGCACCTTATGCTTTATGGGGTACGTGTCATAGATATAGTTAATCCGGTAAAGTGGTGGAGCTTTGTTAAGGGCTTATTTATTAATTTGTTCCTTCGGCAGCATGTACTAACACAGTATGCTTTAAGAATGTATTTATGTGCAGAGTGTATAGAAAAAGGCAAGTGTGTTGACTGTGCGTGTGATGCCTATGCCAAGATGCTTGACCCGACATCTAAGTGCAGTGCTGACAAGTGGGGTCCAATTTACAATAAAAGTAAGTGGAAAGAGGTGCAAAGAGAGTACGGTATAAAATTAAATTTTTTATTTAAAAAGAAAGAAGATGGAGCAGAAAGTATTTAATGTCAATGATCTGAGGTCAAGGATAGAGACAAGCAAGTTCTATGGTGAATTGCAGTGGGGCGATAAGGTGAAACTCATGTTTGAGGTGAAAGACCCACATAGTTATTGTGACATCCCTACCCATGAATTTAGTAAGGCCTTTTATGAGGTCGAAGGGAACTGCGTATGTACCAAAGATGAGGTATATATCAGAGACGGTTTTATAGAAGTTACTTTTGACGCAAGCAAAGTGCCCAAACCCACCGGAAGACAGCCCTATGAGACTTCATTGTCTATATTGTGGGATGATGGTCTGCCGGCAAAGAAAGTAAATGATATGGGTCAGATGGTGAACAACGATATGAAGGCGAAGACTTACCTGTATATTTATGGCAGCATACTGCCTAAACCTTAATGGACATCTATAGCGATTTTTGGAAAACCAATCCCGAATATACAGTAGTATATGACGATGAGTTTGTTTTTATGTCTGACTCAAGCAAGATCATGTGGTCTATATATATGTACTATGACCCAAGGTCGGTGCTTGCTATGGAGACCAACGAAGATATTAAGCTTGAGTACATAAGGAAAAAGTTTTATCCCGATTTTGATCCTAGTGATGCTTACACAGAGACGCAAGCAGAGCTTTATAAGAAATATATTCCTGAGCCAGAGACAGCCTATTTTGATTTGCTGAAGCAGACAATGGAGATGGTTGAGCTTTTCAGGGATATAAAACCTAGAGATGCAAAGACAGATGGCGCAAAGATTAAAGAGGCTACAGCTAAGGTTGATGGGCTTATGAAAGCAAGTAAGCTTTTAGATGTGTTGAAAGCAAAAAGAAAAGAGCTGCAGGAGAGCAGGTTAAGTGGTGATGGGAAGGGATTAGCAGGTTACACTCCGTCGAGGGCGGAATCCGGTCGCATGGGCAGTGCAAGTCGCTAACTTATTTCCATATCAAATAAAAAATAGAAACCTATTTTATGATCGAGATCATGATAGTGTCTCTTTATTATATAGGGACGAATATTGGGATGATCGTTTAAGGAAGACGGTAGAGGGGTGGTGGATAAATGACGAAGGAACATGGATATGCATGTTGCCTGAACTTGACTGGATAACAAACATATTTGTTACTTCTATCACCACAGACAGGGGTAATAGGGTGACACGCCCCATAGACCTTACAGATAAAGAATTTATTTTTACCAATTACTACTCTTGCTGCTATGGGTTTAGCGGCTATGAGGATGATGAGTTTTTTACATGTCATAGGGTTGTAGATGACGCAGAAAAAGGGCGTGTAGATTATGCTTCACAGCAAATCCTTGACAACAACAAATGGATCTATGACAAGCATGGCAAACTGAAGAAGTATGTCAATGCATGGGAATATTTAAGAGATCATTATTTGGTGAAAGAGCCCCAAGGGAAATCTCTTGGACGGCCATTATATGATAATGACATGAAGGATGCCTTCATCATGGGGGCAAGAAACTCTTTTAAAACAACCTTCGCAGCCGCTAATGTTTCTCATAAGTTTTTTACGGGAGGCATTAGAAGAATTGCAGACATAGGTGAGTGGATGGGAGAGAATAGGTTCGGTATAGGGGCGTATGACTCCGACAAAGTAGATGCCGTAGGAAAAACACTGTCTGAGTTCTATAAAAACTTTCCGGGGAAGTATGATAAAGACGGGATAAAAATCCCTCCACCCTTATATAGAAGGCTTATTGGTTCCTGGAGCAGCCCTGACAGCATGAAGCACGAATATACGGACATGGAGACCAAGGAGCGTGTAGGTTCTGGCTCCACCATTGACTTCGGGTGCTATAAGAACAATAAAAAGCTTTTTGTCGGAGGTCGTAGGGCATTAATATTATATGATGAGATAGGGTTAGAGGAAGATCCTGCCACAATAATTAATGCAGAGATGGAAACGCTTAGAGATAAGCACAAGGACATGAAAATAGGTATTGGCGTAAGGCAGGGAACATCTGGGTTCGTAAAACATATTGCGGGGGTAAAAGAGATATGCTATAAGCCAAAAGTATATGACATCTACCCAATTCCTAACTATTGGGAGGCACCGGATAAAGATTTTATTCTTTTTATGCCTGATTACTATGTCAACAGCAAGTATAAAGATCCCCAGGGAAATACTAAGATTGAGGACGCTTACAACGCTTCTGTCCAGAAGGTAAAGGACATGATAGATAATGGGTCTAGCGGTAAGGACATCATGGAATATGAGCAGAACAATCCCAACTGGCCTTCACAGATGTTTACGGATATTACTAACACCATCCTTCCGGCAGACCTGGCAAAGATCAGGCTTGCAAGAATACAGCAGGACGGAGTATGGAGGGAGATAGGTGAGCTAATCAGGAGTGAGAATGGCAAAGTTTCTTTCGAGAAAAATCCAAGAAAGACTGTTATAGACAGGTATAATCCAAAGACTACAAGGCTTCCAAAAGATAATGGGTGGTCCATATATGAGCATCCTATCAGGGGCGCTCCCCAGGGGCTTTACAGGATCACGTATGATACTATATCTGCGGATGGTCTTGGAAAAACAGATGATGCATCTCTTGTGTCTATTATCGTAAAAAAGGGGTATGACTTATCTAAGAAGGGGAAGCAAAATAATATCGTTGCCCGATGGACCGGCAGGCTTGACACCAAAGACAAGAATCACGATATGGCTATTATGGCAGCCGAATATTATGGTGCCTTAATATTACATGAGGAAGATACGGGAGATTTTGTTGCTTACTGCAGGAACAAAAAGAAAACGCAGTGGTTAGCCCCTACGCCTAACAGCACTTCTACTTTAAAAATTAGCGGCAACGCAATATATAATGCAGGCATAAAAGTAAATTCTCATCCTGACTTCAAAATGCATGGATTAGAGTTGTATAATGAATGGCTTACATTTCCTTTGAATGCATATGACGAGGAGATCGATAGGATGTTTATGAACATAGATGAGCTTGATGATGAGCTTATACTTGACGAAATAGCTAATTTTAATAGCACAGGCAACTTTGATAATACTTCAGCTATGCTTATACATATGATATGGGACCGTAGCATTGTAGAGCAGAAGTTTGAGATAAAAGAGGGGAAAAGTGATAGGCCAAATAAACAAAGAGAGCTGTATGAGTTTGCGAGGAAAAATTTAGGGTATAAAACAACGAGTTATGTTGGGTGAAAAATTTAACATAGATGGCATAGATCACTTTCTTTCATACGCCAAAAAGAAAGCAGAAGACTTTAAGTGGGCTAAAGAGGCCTATAAAGTATATTATAGAAGCATGAGTCCTTCCTTTGAGGAGTGGCAGCGTTCATATCTCAAACAGAACCTTGCTGCCGGAGAGATGCCCAACCTTAATGATATGGATCTCAAAAGGATGGGCATAAAGATGTATGGTCATGCAGCAAAGAGAGATTTTAACCTTGTCCCTCATTTTCCCCTTATAGATACGCTGTATGAGAAAATGAAGGGCATAAGGCAGAGAATGAACTTTGAGCCTATGGCTGTAGACATAAGTTTGTTTGCTAAGAACATAAAAAGTCAGGAGCAACTACAAAGGTTGCAGGAATCTCTAAAGTATGACTATGATCTCTTTAAAGAAAAGATCACCCGGGAATACTTAATGAGGTATGGCGTTACTGATGTCTCTCAGTTCAGTCATGAGGAGCAGCAGGACATGCAGGAAGAGATTGGTAACAGGGTTAAGGAGATGACTCCGGAACGTATAAATGAATATTTCGATAAAGAATATTATAGTCCCTTTAGTGAGCAATCACAGATGATGCTTGACTACGAGTCAAACACAAAAAACCTTAAGAACCACTTTGAGATGCGCTTTGCAGAGGGCTATAAAGACAATCTTGAGGTATCGTATATGTATACTTCACATGGGCTTCCAAGGATCACTCTTATAGATAGCCGTACATTCACTAACATAGAAAGTGATGACTGCAAGGAAATAGAATATTCAGAGCGGTGCTTTCATCAAACCTATAGAGCCCCAATGGATATCTTGAATCTTTATGGGGAGGATATTAAGTTAAGCGACATAGAAAAGATTAAGCCAGGGTTCTTTCATATTGGATTTAATGGGAATATTAATGTCCTTAATGGAGTGCAGGAAACGCTTGCTTTAAGTCATTATGCAGATAACTATGAGAGAGATCCAGAAAGGTATCATAACATAGATCAGCGCACACCCGAAGGGCAGGAGAAGATGATGGCTTTTAAGTCTATGTTTTTTAACAGGAATAGGACGGGAAGTATGATCAGCGATGGTCATGTAACTTTCAAGACTCCTATAGATATGAAGTCCGTAAAGAGAATTACAAATGGGCGAATAGAATACAGTTGGAGGGATAGTGATTATGAAAAAAACCCAGATGTAGACATAGATGTAAAAACTTTCAAGAGTGTAAAGGTGTGGCAAGCAAGGTGCATAGGAGATCCAATGGGTGAGGTCTTCGTGAAAGCGGGTCCATTAGATTTTGATTGGGCAGACATCTCTGATCCAACAAAAAAGAGGCATCCTTATAGTGGAGGGTATCATGGCACATTGGTTGTAGAGCAAAATGGTACAAGGAGGCGCAGGGGTCTTTTTGATAAAGGCATTGTACATCAAGTTAATATAAACATCGAAAATGCGCGGTGTGAGGAAGAGAAAGGATTTAATATAGGTAAGGTGTTTGTCATGTTACAGGAGGCGAGGGGTCCGGATGTGACACCGGAGATGTTCTTCGATACCATGAAGGGATCTCGGCTTATTGACCTGGATGGTTCTCAGCTTACAGGGACTTTTGCTTCTGCCCTTGCAGCTAGCGGAAGGATCTTTAACTCTGTAGATATGAGTAATAATGTTGCGGTAAAAGATTCTATGGAGCAAATAGAGGCTCACTTCAGGAGCATGAAGAGGGCTATGGGTGTAGATGAGATGGATGTAAACCCTTACAGCACGGATAATGTGGCGCGAGTAGGACAGGAGAATGCTACTAACTCTACTCTTGACTTATTTACGACGCACATTAAGTACATGAATAACACACTTCAAATGTATATTGATTTATGTCATTATGCTTACAAGAAGAACCCGAGAGTCCTTGAGGGGGTAATGAATGACATGAGTTACCAACTGCTGCTGACAGAAGACTTTCTTCAACATGGGAAGCCAGGTGTATTTATAAGGAATGATATACAGGATCAGATGTTGTTAAGGGAAACGAAGATGGATGCTGTACACTTTATACAGAATGGTGCTTATAGCATTATTCCGGATTATGTCAGATTTAAGATGGGGCGTAATATGGCAGAAATACTTAATGCTGCCGAAGCGATGGCTCGCAAGTCAGATAATCAACAGCAGCAGATGATGCAGGCTCAGCAAGAGCAGGCGAAGCAAGCAATGGCGCAAAGGCAGCAGGAGTTGGAGGCAACATGGGCACATGAGTCATCCGAGAAAGATAAAGATCGACAGACCAAGATTGATACTTCGGCAATGATGGCAGAGCAGTGGCTTAATCAGGCTGATGTAGACCAGGATGGACAGAATGATCTTAACCAAAATGCAGACAAGCAAAGAGGGTTTGATCGAGAAGAAAATGAAAAAGACAGGCGTTTAAAGCGAGAAATAGAAATGCGAAAAGCAGAACTTCTCAAAAAAAAGGCATCGGTCGCACAAAAAAGATAATTTAAGTATCAAAATAAAATAAATACTATTCTTTAACTAAATATTTTTGACACAATGGAAAAATTGCCAGGGGTTATTTCTGTAATAAGTGAGGATGGATCAATGTCCACTCCTTTCGATTCTGTATTAGATGTGTTACCGAAAACAGAAGAAATAGCAAAAGTAGTAGAGCAAAATCCTGTAGAGCAATCTGCTCGCAGAGAAGAGCCTGCTGCAAAGAGAGAGCCAAAAAATGAAGGCACAGGGTATATTTTGGCTAATGCCTTAAAAGATAAGGGGATCGCTCTTGAAGACATAAAAGAGGGTGACGATCTTTCGGTGTTTGTAGATAAAATTGCCTCTTATATTGATGGAAATACAGATGCGAGAGCAAAAAGCCTTTATGGGGAGGACACAATAGAGTCAGCAAAGTTGCTTAATTCAGGCATGTCTCTTGAAGACAGGAGTGAATATGCCAGGCTAAACCTTCTTGCCAACCACAAGTATGATCCCACAGAAGATATGTCTTATGAAGAGCGGGAGGCAATGGTAAAAGACACTAAAGCGGTAATCTCAGAATATTATAGTGAAAAACTTTCCGGTAAGTTCCTTGATAAGGCTATTGCGGGACTTGAAGAGATAGATGAGTACAGCGACGAACTTGCTGATCTTGACGAAATAGCTAAAAAGCATTTTATAGAGAAGAGAGATTTATTCAAAAAAGAAGGGTTAGACCGTATTGAGGCAACAAAAAATGCCGCAAAATCATATGATGATCAAGTAATGGCCATCATAAAAAGCGGAGACATTGGAGGTACAAAATTAAGTAAGGCAGAGATAGATCTGGCTTTAAAAAACATAAACGATCTTACTGAGACCATAGAGGTAGATGGTAAGACGGAGAAGATATCAAAGTATAATAAGACTATTAGAGAAATAGCTAAAAACCCTGCATTAGGGGCTAAGCTCATGCTTTTAGTGGCAGAGGGGCTTACGCTGGATGCGGCAAAAAATATGGGCAGGGATGCCTATGCAACGGAGTTAGAGCAGAAATTAAGAGGGTCAAGAGACTTTCCTGGTTCTGCAAATCAAGGTGTTGGTGCTGGTGGAGGAAGAACGCCCCTAAAGGGCATTATAGAGGTTAGTGAACAACAAACATATTGAAAAAGCATAGGTTATGAATTTTAATGAATCGCAATTCGATGTTCAAAAAGTCGTCGTAAACAGACGGGAATTTTTGAGTTCAATGGTAGATCAGAACCTTCTGATCGGCTCCTTGCCTGGCATACGCACAGTAGATGATATCTCTGAGATGCCTTGGCCTAAGATATGGACAGCCCTTGAAGACAATACAGGATATAGACATCCTTTCAAAAAAATTATTGAAGAACATAGTACAAAGCGGTTTACCGACTTTGAGTTCTTTGACTATAAGCAGCGTTTTGACGGTATTGACTACATGGTCGTGCTGCAAGACCTGAACGAAGACACCGAATGTGTAGGATTGGGGGGAGAGAAATTTCCTCTTGTCCTTAACGATAGTCGTCTTAAGCGGGGTGATTTTATCGGCCCCGTCAATGCCAAGGGCAAAGTTATCAGAAATGTGAGCCAGCGTCCAGAACGATATGGTGTTGGTTGGTTATATTATTTCGAGTACAAAACTCCCGATGATCAGCAATACTTCGATAGTAAGTATCTGAAATCCAATACTAAGTGGGAGAAAGCGTACCATTTGGTAGGTGAGGGCACAAGCGAGAGAGGTAGTATGATGTCTTCCTTTAACAAAGGATGGATTCAGAAAGCCGGCAACCTAGCTACTCTCAGCAAGGAGACTACGGTAACAGATAAGGCGCAAGCGACCTATCTCGTATTTTATAACTGCTATGATAAGCAGCAATTTGGCATGGAAGATCTTGGAACAAAGATCATGGACCTGCAGGAAGCTGAGTTTGTTATGCAGGTAGAGCAAGAGAAGCAATACTACTATATGTGGGGTCGTCCATTGTCTAAGCCACTGACAAACAGCAATACAATTGACGAAAGTAGCTCTTATAGCATTCAGTCCGGTACAGGTTTCTTCGGGTATGCTGCATATAGCACAACCGAGCCTTATCATAGAAAGAAACTTACAAGCAGATATGTCTTTAATACTGCTGTATCAAAAGTAAATGGCAAGATTCGTCCTATGGATTATAACTTCTTAGCAGTAGGTGGTTATAAGTTTACAGAGGCTTTACTTGATTCCAACAAGCAAACTTATGGCTTAAGTGGTTTCTTGAATAGCTTCAAAGACATGACCGAAGGAGCGAAAGCGATAGATACAAAAAATAGGGAAGGGGTAGCATTCAATACAAAGCAATTTGTGAAAATGAACTTCGATCCTATGGGATCTCTGACGGTAGGGCATTGGGCTGACTTGGATAGTCCGCATTTCTTTGGTCCTGACCTTAACCTTGATGGGTGGCCTATCAGTTCATGGTGGGGATTTATTTTCAACCTGGGGTTGAAGAACTCTAAGAACATGAACATAGAGCTTATTGAGAAAAGAAATTCAGAGATATTCCATTACTTGATCCAATCATGGGGACCACTGGGTCCTGTGAACTCAAAAAATTCAGGTATGTTCAGGTCAAATCACGTATTTGGCGCCGGCAAAGCTGCTTCCTATGATTTGCTGTGGCAGCAGACAATAGGATTCAATATGAGAAACCCTGAAGGCATGTTGTGGTTCACACCTACTATTTCGTAAATAAAACGCTTTATGTCGCAGATACTTATAGAATTACTTAGAGATGCCCCCTTTTTACGGGGAGGGACGATATTTAGGGGAGCCGATATGGATGACCCTAATTTAAACACGCAGAAGCTCCAAACAGAGCCTTTCCTAGGGAAGGTAATTGGAGTACGTACCGAAGTGCCTCACTTCAGTGGGGAACATGGCAGGTGGATGTGGAACGAGGATTATTTGCCTGTAAAAGAGTTTGAGCAGATAGTAAGAAAGTGTGCCGTCCTTGGTCCTAACAGCAAGGTTATTACGCCCGATGATATCAATGTCTATAATGTAGATGATGATTTTTTCACAGATGAGAAGTTTAGAGTTGTCCTTATTGGCGGCAAAACTGTCCTTGATGACAGCAATCCGGTACATAGGTTGGTAGCTGCTATGTTTCTTGTTGACTCCCGTTTTGTGCGGGTGGATGGAGATCGTATGCCTAACTACGCGGACGAAATATACAGCATAGGCTTTGCCGAGCAAGTAGAGAAAGCAAGGATCGAAGACAGCAAAATAAATATTGATGTCGCCGCTATCCTTAAAACTATGGAGCGTGAGAGCCTGGTTACTTTGTCTAAGATATGGGATAAAAACCCTAGCAACAAAATCAGTGACGACACTATACAGGGTGAGTTGTTTGACTTGATCCTTAGAGACCCGAACAACAAACGGGTGAAGTCTAGGGGACAATTTTTCTTACGATTTGCCAAGTTTAGTAAGGCTAAGCTTAAAACGTTTAACCACTTTTTGAATGGCCGGAAGGCGCGGCTTATCACCAGAAATGACGAAGACCTATTTGTATTTTCAGGGGTAGAACTAGGTAGGGACGAAGAGGAGAGTGTTGATTTTTTGATGGAGCAGGCTAATGATAAGATGCTTAGTCAGTTGGTTAACGCTATTAAGCTAAAGTCACCTACAGCATTAAAGCATGAACACTTAGCGATGGATGCTCCTTTAGAGGAAGCACTTGTTAAGCCAGAAATAAAAGGAGGCGGAGATGGTAACAAATCTTCAGATCCACAGTGAACTTAAAAGAAGGTTTGCTCGGGTAACATCAAACTATGGAAAAAAGCTTAGTACCGAGGAATGGGATGCTTACTTTAATGAAGCATACAGGGCGTGGTACAAAGACAGGGTTAGTGTTGCCAAGACAAACAATAAAGTAAGGTACGACTTAAGAAAGCTTTTTGTCGTAGACAGGAAAATTGACATAGGAACAAAAGGTCGAAACTGGGTTATAGGCGTCTTACCAGAGGAATATTATGATATACATAGAGCTTCGGTAAGGGCGGTAACGGTAGAGTGTAAGACACCGGCATTTCTTACAGTAGGAATACTGCAAGGGAATGACTGGGAGAGCACTTTTCTTGATCCCAAGCAGCGCCCTTCATTTCTTTGGCGTCGGACATTAGCTGACGAGAGTGAGGGAGGGTTGCGCATAGGAGCGGTAGGCTTCACAGTGGAAGCGGCCTGGATAGATTATTATAAAAAACCCACAAGTATTTATAGTCCTGAATTAGGGGACTGCTATGTGGGGCAAAGATCAGTGTTAGGGAGTTCAAACAAGCCTTTTGAGCTTGATGAGTTCCAGATGGATGAGGTAGTAGATGTTGGTGTATATTTTGCGTGTCGTGATAATGGGATGATAAATGAATCCAAAACACAATACGAGAAAATATTTAATATGTATAAAAAATAAATAGATCACAATGAGTGGAGGAGTGACAATCGAAAGATGGCTCGTCGGCAAAAATGATGTTGGCGTATTACCTGCGGGGATACAGGTATTTAGCTGTCCAGGGGGCAACTGTAAAAAGGGCCTATCATTCCCCGTAGAGGCCGTTGTAGGTATGTGGGTATTTTATAGTGCCGACGATCCTACAAGGACAAGTGTAGACCCAAGTGCTACACCTAATACAAATAATCTAATCATGGGGCAGTATTATTCCAGACATGGGAATGCTGTCATCACGGAGATTATGAAAATTGCGGGGGAGAAAATCACCTGTGATCAGATTATAAGTGGTGCCAGTTCCGCTCCTATTGTAGGACGCGGTGAAGTAGGTCGGGCTACCGCAAGCTGTGTGAGAAAGAACAAGCTCTACAGCGTTAAAGCGAGTATTGAATCCAACAGAACCAGGCAGGAACTTGCCCGAAACAAAAAGTTGGAAATCATAGGACAGTATGACTCAAGCGTCAACCCTTCCTGTGATGACTGTGATGATACCACAGCATGTCTTGATGTGATGAAAGGTATCATTGATGACTTAAATGGAAATAAGGACACAGGAGATTTCCCTACATACGTGAGGGAGCCGATACCTGTGAAATTTTTCTTGTGGCATCAGTTCAGTTCAGTTTTTTGTCTTGATGGCGTAGAGTCATCTTGCAATGGATGTGACTCCTTTACCGGCATAAAAGGGGTAGAGATCGGTGGTGTATCGCATGTATTCGGCACTACGCTGAACACAAGCACTACAAGCCATCAGTCACAGCTTGGAGAACTTATTAAGAATATAGATTGTGCTTTTGAAGCACATACAGGAAAGGCTTGGTTAGGGCAGGGCACTATTGATGGTAGCTGTGTTACCACAAGCCTTGTGATTAATACCGACCTGGGTGTTAACCTCATCAAGCACGATGGAACCCTGATAAATCCTTGCGACACCATAGACAATGGAGCGCAGGCATGTGCAATTGGATGGTATGGTGAACTAGCAGAAGAGAACTGTGATTGTGAAGGAAAGAGCGACAATGCTGTCACTTACTATCCTACTCATGTCACACTTACTGCAATAGATGGCTTTATTGATTTCACTCCTTCTATTGTTACCGAAGCAGTACTTCCTCTTAACTGGGGTGTACAGTTGTGGGAGCAAATGTATAGAGCTGAGCCAAAGCCAGGATATCACAATACGATCCTGCGCACCGGAGGCGAGTTCAATGGACATTTAGGAATTTCAAGAGTGAAGGGTGTAGATATAAAGTGTCCTGATGGATATTGTATTATCTCTTTCACTACTGCTCCTTATGGATATCAGCCTTATGCGATAGGTATTCCAGGAAAAGCATATGTACGCACAGTATTAGCGTTACCTATAGGAACAGATAATTCAGCTTTGCTAGCGGATTTGAATGCTATCAAAAATGTGAACAACTGCAATGGAGTAATTGATTTCACTTGTGCTGAAGACGCAGAACCAGGACCACCAAGTCCAAGTGTTAGTCCAAGCCGCTATGCTACAATCAGTGTGAGTAGAAGTATAACAACATCTATTACGCCTACGAGAAGCTCAAGCATTACTCCTAGTGTGACTGCAACGAGAAGCATTACAGTGAGTGTAACGAGAAGCATTAGTGTAAGCTCATAATAAAAAATAGGGGTGGGGCAACTCACCCCCTAAATTTATAGACAATGGGAATGATTGGAATAATTTCAGGGATAGTTACAAACCTTCGTACAGGAGTAGGTATCACCGACTTTGGAACTGCAATAGACGAGACAGCTAAAGAGCGCTGTTGCGGTGTTAACTGCTGCGATGGGTACGTTGAATTGCCTAATCATGGAGGCACAGGCACTATGGTTGGTTACTTTAAGAACGGAACGTGGACTTCGGCGACAAAAGCCGCATTTGAAGCAGATAAGGCTAATGGGTTTGTTTAATGACACAATGCTATTGCATACGAAGTGGTAAATATGATTTTATCCTGACGGCTATTGATTGTAGCACTCTCTCATATGAAGATATGAGTGATTGGCAGGAGGGTGACAAGTATTATAAGCCAGACAGTTATGATATTTTTATAGGTATCGGCAGTGGAGGCAAAAGGGTGTCTGTGAAAACAGAAGGAGTGACCTTAATTCCGGTAGAGTCTTTAGGCATGGCTAAGTTGCAGGACAGTGTATACTGTATAAAGACGGAGACCATGTGTACTGAAGCCTATGTAAGATATAGGGTTGTGGCTTGTGGGGTTGAATGTTGTATTCAGGATTATATCTATGACCTGGTAAAAAGAAGGGCTCCAAACAATGAATATGCTACTATCTGGCGCATACAGAGTGTGTTAGACATGGCAAAGCGGAGTGCAGAGATAAAGAACGCAGAAGAAGCACAAGGGTTGCTTACTGCAGCAAAGGAAGAGATTGAAGAATTGAATTGTAATTGCAAATGTAAATGAGTTGTAATTGTGTAACAAGAGCCGTTAGTGTCCCAGCCTGTAAGACAGGATGCATAGTTGCAGGGGTTCACATTGTATATCCTGCTGACAGCGTAGGTCGGTGTGGTGAAGTGGGTATTATTGATATGTCCGCATTAAGCACCAACAATCGTAATGTGACACAGTGCAATGGCAATTCAATAGTATATGGCCTTGATGCGTGGGATGAGACTGGTTTTGAGTATGTCACCAGAGATGGGACATCACTCAATTATGTTTTTAAGACCACAGCAGAGCTTGGCAAGAGTTATAAAATAAGATTTTTTGCAAGGTGCCCATCGCAAGGATTGGGTGACTATGGCGAGATCTTAGTATTAGTGAAGGATGTGTGTGCTACGCTTAACTGCAATGGCAACCAAGTATGTGACGAATGCAGTGAAACGTGTGTGGATGCTCCGGTAGACATAGAGGCTTAAACAAATGCAGGGATGCTTAATGTATATACAATAACTACCAATGGCCAGCAGATAGAGATCGAATGGACAGCGAAAAACACAGGAAGTAAGGCCGCTACAAACGTAGTTGGAGATTTTGAACTTCCTACCAATGGGCTGTCTTATGTCAGTCATACGGTGGCTTCAAATAACGGGATATATAGCCCAAGTCAGGCTAAATGGACAGTAGGAACAGTTCAGTCTAAGCAGCAAAAATCAATAAAAATAAAATATAGTATAGATGACATATCATATTTGAATATGTCCATTTATATGACATTGAGTCTTACGGAGACTGATGTAGACCTTACGAATAATAATCGTAGGGTATATCTGTTAAAGCAAGGCGCAAGTCCCTGTGATCCGGCAAATTTCGTCACTCCTGTTATACAAACAAGTGATGACAACTTATTTGAACGCGCATATATAGGGCAAAATGATGTAGTAAGCTGTCCTTGCTGCAATATGAGGTATGAAGTAGTTGATGGCACCCTAGTAAACATTACAGTCGATAGCATCACTCAGGATGGGTGGGCTAATATTGTCCGCACAAATCCCCAGGCAGATTCTTTCTTTGATTATGTAGTAGTATGTGACGGATGCCCCGATGGAGCGCATTCAAGTGTTACTAATGCTACTGTAAAAATAAATAAGCTATTTGTAGGCAGAGTACGGGAGTATGAAGCAGTAGCAAGTCAGTCAGATGTGAACAATCCGGTGGCATCAGTAAGTTTCAATACTCTTGGAGCTACTGTGGTATGGACCCGGGAAAGTACTGGCTCTTATTTGGGTACTGCAGCAAATTCTTTTGTAGATAGCGCTACAAATTGTTATGTCACCATGCCTGCACTAAGCAGGGGCAAGAAAGCAGATTTGAGTAGAGTAGATAATAGTACTGTAAGACTTACGGTATTTGATGTTGTCGCTGACGATTATGTTGATGCGGACACATCAGGTATAAGCATATGGATCAGGGTAAATATACCTCAGATTCTTCCAAGCATCAGTCCTACCAGGACGGTGACAAGGACAGCGAGCATTACGCCTACTATTACAATTACTCCAAGTATAACAAGGTCTATCACTGTCAGCGCAAGCATCAGTGTTACACCTACGCGGGATGCGAGTTTGAGTGTTACAGTTAGTGAGACTCCAAGCATATCTATTACTCCGAGCATTACTTTCACAAGTTCTATTACTCCAAGTATAAGTGTGTCGATCAGTGAAAGTATTACAGTTAGCATAACTATAAGTCCAAGTATAAGCTTAACGCCGCCATAATGAGATCGTGTTCACCACATATATTATGTTGCGAAAACCCGACTTACGATTCGGTAACGGAGGTGTTTTATAGCCTTAAGGCAGAGATGGGTTTTATTGGTTCTTTAGTATTGAGGGACTTGTGGTATGGTACGCGACTGGGTGAGGTATGGACAAGGTATAAAAAATTGCAAGTTTTACATAGCGTTTTAAGTAGCATAAGGGCCGCTCTGGTAAAACAGGGCGCTTTATGTTTAAGCTGCATACAAGTAAATAGTATAGTGGAGGCGGTACGTTCTGAACTAGGAATGGATTGTTCCAAGAACAGTAAGTTAGGGCTGGAAGTAGATGTTTCAGGGAAGGCAGGGTGGAGTATAAAGAATCCATTTTGTGTCCCTTTTGAGCATTGGGAGTCTTCAATGTATGAGATTTGTGAGTTAATAGGTATCGATGTAGTGCGAATGGACAAGAAGGCAGCATGTGATCTAAGCTATGCTGTGGTGACAAAAAGTATTCCCTGTGAAATATTTGTAGAAATAGTTAAAAAATATAAGGACTGCACGATAAAATACGATATATTTACTGATTCAAAAACCTGTGATATAAAGTATCAAGGTGTAGTGAGTAAAAAAGAGTGTAAGGTGGCATATAAAGCTCTTGTAAAGAGTACATTATGCGATGTCGGGTTCCATGAGTACGTAAATGTCATGAACTGTGGGGTGAAGCCGGAATTTATACAACAAGTATATAGTTGCGGCATGAAGTTGAGATACGATAAAACTAAGGCTTGTCCTGTTTTAGTGTCTGCGCGGGGGGTAGAATATTATTTTTCTGACTTTAATGTAGTTAACGAATCCGATATATGGACGCGATTAAACAGTTTGAATATTGCGTAACAGGGATACCTAGTTGTTGTGTCAGTCCTGTTATAACCTGGGTAGAGCAGCCAGGCGTACTTATATCATGTAAGGGGTCTTGTGTAACTGTTTCTTACCCTGAAGATTTTTCTCAAAAAAGATGTATTACTCTTTTTATCACTTGCAATAGCTGTGGTACAAATCAAATTATAGAGAGACAGGTATGTTTCTGTGGTGATGAAGGCGGTTGTGGTCCTTGTGAAGATTGCGGACCTAATGGCGTATGTATCTCAAGGTGTACAGGAATATGTGATGAAGCAAATGGCACCTGTGTAGATTGCGATCCTACCCATCCATGCCCGGGCAACAAAAGTTGCGTAGCAGGAGGATGTCAGTGTTCTTCATCCAAGCCCTATGATGTAGGAAATAATAGGTGCGTAGAGTGCGTAGGTCAGGGCGATTGCGAGTCAAAATATGGTAAATGTTATAAGTGCGTCGATGGCACTTGTGTATATAAAGGAGATTGTGGCGGTGGTGTCTGCGATCCTGCTACTGGCGATTGTGAGGAATGTATCACAAAAGGTGATTGTAGTAGCAAAGGGGACAACTTCTGTTGCAATGGAAGCAAAAAATGCGTCTGTTGTCCAGGGTATGTCTTAAATCCGAACACAGGACAGTGCGTTCCTGCGCCCGAGTGTACCGGCAATGATTGCGGTCCTTGTGGTGACTGTGTGCAGGGCAAGTGCGTTCCGCGCCAATGTCCTGATGGGCAAGTATGCGTTAATGGAGACTGTGTAGAGAAGTGTGATTGTAACAATCCTGCTTCCTGTACCAATCAAGGTAAGATATGTAAAAATATAGATGGTCAGTGTGTGTGCGTTTCATGTGGAACATCATGTGCTGCCGGATGTATTGGAGGTTGTCATTGTTCTGGCAACAATTGCGTCGTAGATAAATGTCACGGTTCCTGCACCGATCCTTCAGGCTGCGCCAACGGTTGCGGTTGTACAGGAGGTAAGTGTGTGGATTGTGCTCAACTGAAATGTGCTACAGGAGAATGTGCAACAGCCCTTGGTTGTGAATGTACTGCTCTCGGAGATTGTGTAAGTACAGGAAATAGGTGTGTTGGCAATTGTGATACAAAAGCTGATTGCGGCACTGATTGTACTTGCGACAAAGGAAAATGTGTCCCTTGCGAGTTCTTTGATTGCGCCAATGGAGACTGCTCTAAGCATGAAGGATGCCGCTGTAACGGAAATAAATGTGAAGGAGATCCAGACTATACTTGTAAGGATGTATTAGAGATAGTACAGATAGATGAGACCTGTGATATCGAAGGAAGGCTTACAACCCAGAGAGGATGTGCTTGTCCTATTATTACAACTACCCTTAAGGTTATTGGCTCTGTTAGCAGTACTGGTCCTGTTGGGACGGCACCTAATAAGACAAGTGGTACTCATACGTTTAGCTTAATGGCTAGCCTATTTTTAGGCAATACTACGGAGGCAGCAAAACTTATAAGCAACACAACTAACCCTGAGATCAGTGTTAACGAAACAGCCAATGCAGGGTCATTGATTCTTGATGTCGTTACGAGCTTTCAGCCTATAAATGGCTTTACGCCACCAGCAATCACACAAAGCTTAAAAGCAGGAATTGCCTCAAAAGGCGAGGTAGATATGGGTTCCATCACCATCTATCAGATGAATGGTTATCCAATAAGCAGTGGCGAGCTGAACGAAAATAGAATAGTTAGTTCTGTCGAATTTAGACTGCGAGCTGAGGGTTGGGAATTTCAGAACACCTGTAAGTACCCAAACAAGCAGATAGGAGCTTTTACTGTATTAAATAATCAGGGCTTTGGAGCAACAAAAGTCAATGGACTTGTTACTACTACACAGACAAGATTGCCAAAATTCATTTGGTATAAGTCAGTAGGAGGGCAGTTTGATGCTTCTTCCTGGATAAGAACTGTATATGTCCCTCTGGCTGCTAGTGGCAAGTATGTAGATGCACTGCCTAATGATGAGGTCAATGGCATCAAGTACGAGGAAAGCTGCTTTGTATATGGTCTGGATTCAGATTGTAGCTGCGACACTTTAAAGTCAAAGAAAATTGTTTTCTGCAAACCAACTGATTTTAGTGCGGTTGCAAAACCGGATACTTGCGGGAAAGATGTGTTAGTATCTATTGGGGCTACATGTCATGCTAACAAAAACAAAGAATATGAGTTGCTTGTAAATGGAGCGGTAAAAGAAACCTTTAAGCTCTATCCAAGTAGCCCTATAAATAATAAGCCATTCCATGATGATGCCGGTATTACCAGTGTCACTCTGCGTATGAAGTGCAATGGTGGTTATGAGTGTGTAAATACTAAAACTTTTACGCCTCCAACACCTCCTGTCATTATTCCTGCTAGCACTTGCTATGATCAGGATGCAGGTAAGGTGAAGTTTAGCTTTGTAAAAGGCAATCAAGATCCTGACTTCACCGGAGTAACGATGAAGAGAAAGGATAATGGGCTTGTCCTTACATCACAAGTAGAAGTGGTGGCAGGAAAGACAGTGATTTACTTCATAGGTGATGCGGATGTTTCCTATACATATACGGTACAATTCCCTTGTGGGTCTTATACAAATCCTGATATAAAAAAAAATTGTTGTAGTGGGTTAAAACCTGAGTTCTCTATAGACTGCGAGAACGGGGTAGTTACGGTAGACAATGTGCAAGACACTAAGGTTCAGTATCAGCTAAATTCTTTTGGCATAAGTGCTTCATCTTTAAAGGGTCTTGCTAACTTAAAAGGGGATGTCTCTTTTACGGCTACTGACGGTTCTCTGATAAAAATTACCGATCCAACTACACTTACCTGGAAGGGTGAGGGATGTAAATCTGAGGACTTACCAATTCCTGCGGGAGGTGACTGCTGTAAATTTGCTTTCAATCCAGAGCAAACAGGGGATACGGCTTTGATGCTGGTTGATCCTGCGAGCGTATATCCACAAGAAGCAGACGCGACATACTTACTAGGCATAGGTACCGGGGCTCTTGTCCCATATACGCTAGGAGATTCTGTAGTTATACCTTATGGTAGCACTAAAGTAACTCTTAAGAAAAAGAGTTGTGTGGAGACACAGATATTGGAAGTAAGGTCTTATGACGGTACGAGTTCCGCATTTCCTTGTGATCTGCAAGATGACAACATAACAGTTACGCAAAGTAACTGTAAATATATAGTAACTGTCCCTGAGTTAGAATGTCCTTGTAAAAGTGGGGTCTTTGTGCCTACCATCACAGGGGTAACTGCCATAGCGGGAGAACTGAAAGTAGATTTTGAAGGAGATTTTTATCTATTCGATAAAGAGACGGGTTCAGGTGCTCTTCCGTTAGTGAAGACGGGACAGTTGGCGATTATAAGTGGTAATTTTAAGCAGATAGAGACTATATCAAACATCGATAGGTTATCGGGTTCTGTGAACATCCCTTGTGACACAACTACTTCAGATCCTTTTAGTTATAGCTTATCTGTTGTCCGTACAACGGGAACAGATGCTAGTGCTACACTTAAAGTATGTGTTAACTGGCCTAGTCAGGTCATTAGTGTAACGGGTGCTTCCATACAGAACAATACCAATTCACAGACAGTTGCAGGCACCTATCTGGGTAGTTTGTGTTGGGAATTTGCAGGAATGAACCTCACAGGGGGAGCAAACCTATCCATAAAACTTATATTGGATAATGGAGGGTTTACTGTAACAAATGTGTTTGGCATCCTTAATCCAACAGGGGATGAGGTTAGTAGTACTTATGGTGATGATGAAGCCCTATGTAGTGGTTGTAATGATATTAATATACAGGTATCTTCTTTAGAGTTAAATGATGGTTGTGTATATGAGGGTGGTTTTTCTCGCGTAATACGAGTATGCGTAGGCGAAGCTATTGACAACGATATGTCTAATAGTCTCCATCCTGTAGAGGGTGCAAAGCGCAAGATCCAACTTAACTACAAAGAGAACAACATCGTTATAAAGACAGAATATGTCAATGGAGGAGGGGACTTTGGATATCTTGATGGCACCTTACCTGTAAATCCTGATGGCATAGAATACGGAAAAGCTTATGTAGTAGAAGCTAAGTGCGCATGTACGGGAGAGGAATTTATAGATTCCTGCTTAAAGCCAAGAGTGGTGACTGCTAGTACAGAGTGCGTATTAGGGACATATTATAGTGATGGTAGTTCTGCGCTTACAATGAAATGGTCTGTAGCTACCTGTTATGCAGGGAAGACAGTAAGCTTGTATAACTCAGACGGTGTTTATATCGATGAGGCGGTAACAGATTCACATGGGGAAGTAAATGATCATGTTATACTGTTAACAGAAGACATGGCAGGAACGGGAGATGATATAGTTGTTTATGCACAAATAGATAGTGGATGTAAGAGCCTTGGAAAGAGTGTGAGCAGAAGTGAATATGTCCCTACATGGACAGTAGATTGCACTAACTCACCTGTGACTTATGACCTTATATTCAATGATTCTCCAATACTACATATAGTAAGTGGTGTAGGAGCAATAAGCGGATATAGCATTATTGACATCCCCAACAACACAGAAATCGTGTTTAAGGCTACATTGAATGGTTGCCGGTCTGCGGAGAATAGCGTTACTTACGATTGTACTTTTGTGCCAAGCCCAAGTGTTACGCCTAGTGTTACTAGAAGTGTAAGTAGATCAACACCTTTATATAGTGTTACTCCAACAAGAAGTATCACTCCAACAAGAAGTAGAAGTATGGATTTGGGAGGATTCTTTATAGAGAGTGTTAGTGTCACCAGGACACCTTCAATAACCCCGACGGTTACTAGAAGCTTGACTATTAGCAGAAGTATAAATGCAAGTCCCGACTCTACTCCTAGCGTAACTAAATCAATAACAGTTTCAGTTTCGGCAAGTAGAAGTTTAGGCGCTCCTGATCCAAGCCCAAGTGTTACACCAAGTATTACGGTGAGCCCAAGTCAAGGAGCTAGTGTTAGCCGATCTACATCGCCTATACCTTCTCCTAGTAAAACAGCAAGCCCAAGTCCTTGTAATGGAACTTGCCCAGGTGGATATACCGGAGCAATATGTGGAGGTGCTTTCAGTTGTTGTAACGGAATATTACTGACTTCTGGAAACACTTGTTGCAATGGAGTTGTAACTGGCCCAGGCGATATCTGTTGTACTTATACATCTGGGGGACCAATATTGGTATAATGAAAGTAAAAAATTAGAAAGTGCCAGTATTAAACTATAAAATAGCATGTTTTGCATCTAGCACGGAGTCATCGTGTTGCACATCTGATGCTTATCATGCGCAATGCTATGATCCTTATTGTTCAGACTGCGTAGTGGATGCAGGTTCCAGCACGGGCTATGGTGGTGTATTTCCTAGATCATGCACAAGCGGAGCAAATTGTTTGGGATGTGTTTCAGGAGGAACGACATGCCCCGGGGAGTGTAAATGTCATCCTGGATCGGGTTGTGGATG
>CAYTCO010000007.1:0-20575 GCA_964436385.1 uncultured Gammaproteobacteria bacterium | reverse complement strand
GAGGAACGACATGCCCCGGGGAGTGTAAATGTCATCCTGGATCGGGTTGTGGATGTTATACACCAGGTACTTATAATCCTATTGCTTGCACAGGTGGAACGACGAGTTGCGTGGCTACTGCGTGTTATTGTTGTAGTGGGGGAAACTTGGTGGCGAGAGCTACGAACTTGCAGGCTACAGGTTCTTATTATATTTTGGGCAGCGAGATTCATTGGACGCAGATTAGCTGGAGCTATGTAAAGGCTACCTGTAATGCCGGTGTACAAGCGCATGTTGGATTGATAAAAAATGATCTGATTGAAAATCTTGCTTATTATACCTATAACACATCAGGTACGTGGACAGGAGATGTGGTTCTTGGTAGTGTGAATGATAATTATTATATAACGCTTTCAGCCAAAGAAGATGGTCAGTCAACAGAATGTTTTGAACAATTAGTTTATCATATATATTCACCACCGATATAGAAAATGCCAACAACAAACTATAAAATAGCATGTTTTGCATCTAGCACGGAGTCATCGTGTTGCACATCTGATGCTTATCATGCGCAATGCTATGATCCTTATTGTTCAGACTGCGTAGTGGATGCAGGTTCCAGCACGGGCTATGGTGGTGTATTTCCTAGATCATGCACAAGCGGAGCAAATTGTTTGGGATGTGTTTCAGGAGGAACGACATGCCCCGGGGAGTGTAAATGTCATCCTGGATCGGGTTGTGGATGCTATACACCAGGTACTTATAATCCTATTGCTTGCACAGGTGGAACGACGACTATTCCTTGTGACAATACCTGCGGTCTTTATGCAGGCAACGGAGCGTCCATTACAACTGTTTGTTCAGGAAGTAGTTGTTCTGCATATGGCAATATTAGTATAAGGTCATTAAATACAACTTGTCCGACGACAGGATTAGAAGCTGGCAATTTTGAGGTAGATATATTGTGTGATGGAGTTCCTTTTATGACATGGACTTACTTGTCAGGGCTTTCACTTAGTCATTCAGGGAGTAATATGATATTATCTATGTCCACAAGGTTTTTAGGAAACTGCCCCCCATGCGGTATTAATGGACTGTCATATGGGGTTAAATTAGGTATATGTCCTGGATATATTGCTAGTGGCTCAGTTACAAACAATTGTTATATAACGTAAAAAAAATATTGGCAAAGTATGCTTTAATAAGAAATAAATATCTACATTTGCTGTATATATGGAGGGATACGGCAGAATATTTGTTCAAATAGCGGCATACAGAGATCCAGAATTAAGAGCTACCATAAAGGACTGTATTGAGAAGGCTAAGTTCCCAGAGAACTTGGTCTTTTCTATTTGCTGGCAGCACAACAAAAATGGTCATCTTCAGGAAAACGGGGAACTATGGGATACATGGGACACCCTTGAAGAGTACAAAGATGATCCTAGATTTAAGATTATAGACTTAGATTACACGCAAGCACGGGGTCCTTGTTATGCGCGTAACTTGTTGCAACAGAACTATGATGGGGAAGAATATACCTTCCAGATAGATTCACATAGCCGCTTTGAAGTCGAGTGGGACAGTATATTGGTGGGAATGGTCAAAGACCTGCAGGCGCGGGGCCATAAGAAGCCTCTTCTCACAAGCTATGCGCCAGAATACAATCCAAGCAATGATCCCGGGGCTCGCAACATGACTCCTTTGCACCTTGTCTTTGACAGGTTTAGTCCTGAAGGTATCATGCATTTAAAGCCTCACGGCATGGATGATTGGCAGCGCAGGAGCAAGCCGGTACCTGCTAGGATATATAGCGCTCACTATGCTTTTAGTATAGGAGACTTTGTTTTAGAGGTACCCCATGATCCCGAGATATATTTTCATGGAGAAGAGCCAAGCATAGGGATACGTGCTTTCACTCATGGGTATGATCTGTTTCACCCACATAGGCTTGTCATGTGGCACTATTATGGAAGGCCAATAAAAGATGGGTTCAGGAGGCATTGGGATGATACTGATGTCGGGAAATTAATAGATAAGTCATACAAACGGTTTAGAGCTTTGCTTAATGTCTGGGATCAGGGAGTGAACGACTTTGGCAAGTATGGGCTTGGGACAACGAGAACATTGGAGCAATACGAGAGATATTCCGGAATACGGTTCAGGGACTTGAAGGCACAGAAGTATACATTGGATTGTCATTACCCCCCCAATCCTTTGTACGCCATTGATTATGAATATGAAAAGAGCCTTCTTCCCTTTTATAGACATTGTATAGATGTGCGCTATGATCAGGTTCCAGACAGGGATGATTATGACTTTTGGGTAGTAGCTTTTATATCTGCAGATGGACAGGATGTACCTGGAAGCCGCAAGGATGCAGACAAAGCAGAGATAGAAGGATTTTTCCATGATGCCGATGGTTATTGCAAGATATGGAGGGACTTTATCATCCCTAATGATTCTGAGGGGAACCCTATAAAGCCGGTGAAGTGGCGTGTATGGCCTCATACTAAGACAAAAGGATTTGCAGATAAGATAGAGGGAAACCTTATACATGATGTGGGGAAAACAGAGTCAATGGTGGTAGCCCAACCTCCGGTGATAAGCCTATCTTTACCCGAGATGAAGGCAGGGCAAGAGTGGATGGCACCTCATTTAGTGCCTGGAAGTCCTGTCATGTCCATAACGGATGTCGATCCTGATATCGTTGCGGACACATTACATGAGACCATATTAATACATATCCCTGCTTATAGGGAGCCAGAATTAATCCCTACAATAAAAGATGCTTTAAATAACGCTATGAACCCATTGCGGGTACATTTTGGCATTTGCAGGCAATATAATCCAGAGGACGGGTTTGACAACCTTGATGAATATAGGAATGACCCGAGATTCAAGATCATGGATATTCATTATGAGGATGCCAAGGGACTTCCCTGGGCTCGGGCGCAAGTGAACGACAATCTGCTCACTGATGAAGATTATGTCCTTCAGTTGGATTCCCATCACCGCTTTTGTGTCAATTGGGACTCTATTCTCATAGCGCTGCATAATGGGTTAGAGAAAGATGGTGTAGAGAAGCCTATTATTACTGGTTATAGTCCGCAATATTCCCCTAAGACGGGAGAGAGGACTATGGAGCCTTGGATGTCGCAGTTCAGGTGCTTTTATCCTGGGCACACTATCTTTATTGCTCCCATACTTCTTTTTGGGTGGGAGGAGATGACGAAGCCTGTGCCGGCACGATTCTTATGTGGGCACTTTGACTTCGCACGGTCACAGTGGGCGAGGGATGTGAGGCATGATCCCTCTATACTTTTTGCGGGAGAAGAGATTAATCTTACTGTCCGCTCTTTCACAAAGGGGTATGACTTTTATCATCCTCACCGGATTGTCATGTGGCATGCTACCATGCGTGAAGAAAGAGATGGTATATGCAAGTGGGATGATGACAACAAGAAGGGCATTCAGTGGTGGACAAAGCAGGACGAGAACAGAAGAATGATAAGGACACTTATAGGGATAGAGGATAATCCAGATATTGTTATTCTGCCAGAGTACGGGCTGGGGACAGAAAGGACAATAAGAGACTACGAAAAATTTGCGGGGCTATGTTTTAAAAACAAGTCGGTGCAACCTTATACTGTAGATAACAAGTATCCGCCCAATCCTCTCCCTATGGGTGATTTTGAAGCAAGCTGCGTAAGGTCTTACTATTGGGAGGTGACACTAAATAAAGGGTCATGGCCCGGAGGTGTTGATCAGATTTTAGTGGCTTATGATGATCAGAACGGTATAGGAGTGCGGTCTGAATATATTACTCCTGTATGGGATCAGTATGGCCGGCATCACTATGCGGACTATTTCATCAGTGAGACACCTGTGGCGAGGGTGGTTTATTGGGGGATAAAGGATGGTTCTTGGATGGAAAGGTTTGAACATGAAATTAAATAGTATGGACAAAGAAAAAGAACTAATGGACTTCGTGAAGGATTTATACGGTCGGGGCTTGTTAAGCAAGCCGCTCGATGAGTTTGATTACGAAAAGGTTATCTGGGAATACCTAAGAAAAAAAATTGACCAGCACTTACCTATCCCACCATTGCCCCGTGAAGTTGAAGGGCATGGATGGTAAAAAAACAAACTTAAACAAAACAATATGAGTCTATTAAAATTATTAAAACCTGTCTGCATTAACAGTGAGAAGGTACGCCTTGGACAAAACCAAGATGGAGGATATGTCATTAATGAAGTGGCTATCAAAAACAGTTCTATTTTATATACATATGGAGTAGGAGGAGATACGGGATATGAGCAGGCTTATAGAGCTATGACAGGAAACCCTGTTATGCTGTATGATCCTACCCATGATATGCCTAATGTGCCGGAAGGTATGACTTTTCATAAGGTTGGGTTAGGAACGGGAGAAAATAGGTTTACGAAGCACCTTGACGATGAAATGGGGGGGAAGTTTGATGTTTTGCTTAAAATAGATACAGAGGGAGCAGAGTACGAGTACTTTATGGATGAAAACATACAATTGTTAGGTCTATTCTGCACAGGAATAATCCTAGAAATACATCACCTGAACGAACCCATGAGACAGTTAATAATGAAGAGGATTCTTAATGATTTGGATGAATATTTCTATCTCACCCATATTCACGGAAATAACTGGGGAGGAGAATTTGGTTTGGAAGGGTTTTCTGTCCCTAATGTAATGGAGTTAAGTTTTGTAAATAAAAGGATTTGTGAGTTAAGGACTGATTGTAGTGATATATATCCTAGTCCCTTACTAGACTTCCCTAATAGAGCAGATCAACCTGATTGTCCTCTTTTATTCTTAAAGCACGTATGAAAAAATCAATATTTAACATAGAGCAGGAGTATGTAGAATTAGCTGAGACCATTATAGACAGTGGGGGAGAGCTAACACCGGAGCAAGAAACAGCTTTAGCAATAAACAGAGAAAGCCTAGAAGTAAAGGCGGTTCAATATGGTTATGTCATAAAAGACTTGAAGAATGACTTAGATAACATAAAGAAGGAGATGGATAGGCTTTCAGAGTTAAAGTCATCCAGGGAGAAGCTTATGGCACGGCTTAAAGACACTGTATCACAGGCTATGCAGCTTTATGGAATAGAAAAGATAGAGGTAGGATTTATGAAGATAAAGTTTTTGTCTTCTACTTCTGTTGTAATTACTGACGAAGATGCTGTTCCAGACAAGTATAAAAAGGTAGTAAAAACAGTGTCTAAAACAATAGTAGGGGAAGCCTTAAAACAAGGAATAGAAGTGGCGGGAGCAGAGTTATCACATAATAAAAACATCCAATTTGGCTAAAAAAGCGCTTATAACAGGAATACATGGTCAGGACGGTTCTTATCTTGCAGATCTTCTATTGTCTAAGGGCTATGAAGTCTATGGCATGGAGCGAAGGACATCTAACTCAAGCCACCCTAATACAAAACATTTGGAGGGGTTAGTTACTTTTGTCAAAGGTGATCTAACAGATCAAAGCAGTATTACAAGAGTAGTGGACAGCATAAAGCCACAAGAGGTATATAATTTGGGGGCACAATCATTTGTTGGTGAAAGTTGGAGTACTCCTGAGCATACATCCAACGTTACAGGCATGGGTGCTTTGCGAGTATTAGAGGCTATAAGAACAGTAGATAAAAGCATCAAATATTATCAGGCGGGGAGTAGTGAGATGTTTGGAAAGCAAGTAACGCCTCATGCTTATGAAAATACTCCTTTTTATCCTAGAAGTCCTTATGGTATAGCTAAGATGTATGCTCACTGGATGACAAAGAATTATCGGGAGTCTTATGGTATGTTTTGCTGCAATGGAATACTGTTCAACCATGAGTCCGAAAAAAGGGGTATAGAGTTTGTAACGAGGAAAATTACTGATGGTGTGGCACGAATCAAGCTAGGGTTAGCAGATCACATCACTCTTGGCAATCTGGATGCTAAAAGAGATTGGGGCTATGCCCCAGATTATGTGGAGGCAATGTGGCTTATGATGCAGCACGAAACACCGGATGACTATGTAGTAGCAACGGGGGCAGTATACAGTATAAGAGATTTTATTGCTATGGCTTTTAAGTGCTTTGGAATAGATAACTGGTCTAGTTATGTAAAGACAGACCCTAAGTACATGAGGCCGGCAGAAGTGGATTATCTTTGTGGTGATGCTACTAAGGCAAAGGAAGTGCTAGGGTGGGAGCCAAAGACAGATATTCAGGATTGGGTGTGTAGAATGGTTAATAATGACTTAAATTTATTGTCTAATGGGTAAGAATAAAATACTCATAACACAATTCATCGTTGGGCCTACCTATAAGGACAGGATCAAATACAATCTCAACAAATATAGGGAGTCCTATAAGTTTTTTGATGTAGTAATCTTGACGGACGATGTGGAATATTTTGCAGATACTAGCTATGACAACGTGTTTTTTGTAGACATAGATACTTTACGTGCTTCCTCTCCCTGGAGCATCCAAAATGAGAAGTTCCCACAGGAAAAGAGAAGTGAATCATTATATGCTCGGGAATTTGTTATGTCTGCTGTAAAGATACCTACTCTTATAAGAAGGTTTGTTTTCTTGCTTCCAGGCATAGAAGAATATTGCGGGTATATTTTTATGGATGCTGACGCTATTCCGATAGCCGATGAGGCTACTTATCCGGTTATTGAAAACTACTTTTGTCACGCTACTACTCACCCTGAATATGGAGGGAATATAAGTGACAGTATATGTGTAATTCCTGGTATAGAGGATGGGTATGATGTAACTCATCATGGTTTTCTTTTGGAGTATGCTAACAGGATTAATGACAAGTATAAGATAAGGGATGTCGTTAATCCTAGCTTCATGCTTACGGATGGCAATTTCAGGACACTAAGGTTTGGCAATAAAGCACAAATAATACCATTTTTTGAGCTTGTCAACAACATAATAATGGACATCATTAGAGGGGAGTACTCTTTGTTAGGTATAGGGATCATATGGAACATGCACTCAGAGCATATCTTGGCTATAGCCTTCAATCTTATGGGAGCTGTGGGTTATCCTATGACTGCCGGTACGGGCATACATCCACAGTCTTGCTTTAGGATAGATTCATATCCAGAGGACAGATTTTGGCATAGTGGGATAGGATTTAAGATGACAGACACAAGGGATGAGTTTATAAGATTAAACTATGATGATTTAAGGACTTTTTATACAAATAGGGGTCAAGAGTGGATTTATTAAAAAAAACTATGATATATATAAGCCTTACAACCGTCCCCAAGAGATTAAATAACTGGCATATTGCTGAGAGGAATCTACGTTCCTTGCTTACTCAGAGAGTGCTTGACCTGGGTAAGACAAAGCAAGAGCAAAAGGTAGTACTAAATATCCCAATGGTATACAAGGCAACGGGAGAGGAATTTCTTGTCCCAGAGGAGCTATATGGACTACAAGAAGAATATCATAAGAAGTTAATAATAAACAGGGACGACATAGATTATGGTCCTATACTTAAGGTGGTAGGTGCTTTTAGATATGCCACTGAACCAGATGACATTATTATAGCGGTGGATGATGATCATGTGTATCACGAAAAGATGGCTTGGTATCATGTGTCTTATAATGAGTGGAGAAAAAAACATTTGTATGATACCACAGGCATATTGGGTGAAGAAAATGTAGTGCAGTGCTTTCGTGGAGATATGCCCACAGAGAGAAGAGCGTGGCAGGAAGGAGAAGTAACGAAGTATATGCGGAAACCCACCCACCTTTATTTCCCTGTCCTTCAAGAGAGAGAGTTGCTAATACCCGGGCATTGGCATAGTGTCATGTATAAAAGAGGCATGTTTGGAGAGGATTTCATGGAGTTATTGGACAAAGGCAACAATGATGACATGCTTGTAGGGTACTACATGAAAAAGAAGGGTATAACAATAAAGTGCATTCCTTACAATCAGGAGGATGATGGAAGACCCGTAAATGATAATGGGAAGCCATGTTTTTCCTTCCCTATCATAGAAAATCTGCCCGTAGAAGATAGCGGGTTCAATGAGTTCAGAAAGAAGCATGGTGATGGGTATGGATGGACTGATGATGAACTGATGAATTTTATTCATAATCACGACATAATTTTTACAGCATGAAAGTAATAGTAACGCTAACAACACTTCCGACAAGGATAGTGCAGGAATATGATCACGGCATAAAGTCATGTCTGTTATCTCTAGTAACACAGAGCTATGAGGACTATGAGATACATTTTAATGTCCCTGAGATATACAAGCATACGGGGGAGCCTTTTATTATCCCTGAGTGGCTAGAGCAAATGTGCTTGGATTATCCTATACTGAAGATATTCAGGTGCCTAGACTATGGACCTATAACAAAACTTGTCCCTACCTTAGAAAGGGGGGGTGATGAAGATGATATAATTATAGTCTGTGATGATGATCTGGTGTATCATGCAGATATGGTAAAAGAACAAGTGTATAATCAGGAATTATATAAAATGACTGCATGTGGCTATGATGGGGTACGTGCGGATCATCCTCAGTTTGGTGATCCCAGAGATTATTATGTTGTCTCTGTTCCTTTTGACATGGAGGTAAATCACCTTCAACACTACAAAACAATAAGCTATAAAAGATCATGGTTTGAAGAAGATTTCTTCACTGATTTCGTGGGAAAATGCTGGAATGATGATATCTTAGTAGCGGCATATATGGGAAAGCAAGGGATAAAAAGAATTGTCAGAACATATGATGGGGAGCCCAAAATAGAAACAAAGGAACAGTGGGATGAATTGGGCGGAGTACTTACTTTCCCTGTCCTAAGACATACAGCACATGAAGGTAGAGAAGGCTGTAACCTATATAGGGAAACAATGCAGGGGGAAGTAGAGAAAGCATATGGTGATTTTAGAGACCTTGGATATTTAAAATAATGGGAGAATTATATAAATACGGAATCGTGCCAGATGGAATGAGTTTAAAGGTATATCATTCTGTACACCCTAACTTGTTTGAAATAGCTGAAAATGTATACAATCTTGTAGGGGTATCTGCTTTAAAGGACTTATTCTTAAAAGAAGGGTATAAAGATAGTGGGTCGGTGACATGGTATTATCCAGAGAGGTTTTTGAATTGGACACAACAATATCAGCTATTAGGACGGGCTTTTAACGCCGGGTTTACGGATATAACTATTGTCACCCAAAGTCCAGCTATCGCAGGCTGTGTCAGGCGAGAAAATCTTATTGTATGTAATGCAGAAGGGAATCCTCTCTTGCCTAATGATAAAGAACTAAGGGTTTTGGGCGGCAAAATAAATAGAGTAGTGATAGAGGATAGAGAGTTGACGGGGATGTGTGTGGAGCAGGAGGATGGAAGTTATTTTTGTTCACAAAAAAGTTAACATGAAAAGATCATCATTTTTAAAAACATTAATCGGTTTGCCATTTGCTAAGGTGGCTATTGGCAACATTGAAAACCCAAAGGAGTCTTTTGTTTCATCAACTAATGACCATACAGAAATGACTGGTACGGCTTATTATGCTTCAGAGGAGTGTGGATATTGCTATACTTGCATTAATGGAGAGTGTGTGCCATATACTAAATGTTTTTAAATGTCTGATATCAAACAAGACATAGAATCCTTTGTACAAACCCATATGCCTATAAGGACATGGGAGGCAGGTAAGGACTGGGTGCAATATTCAGGCACTTGGTACGACAACAAAGAATATGAGGCAGTGATATCCTCTCTTATGAAAGGATGGTTCGGAGCGGGGCAGTCAGTTCTTCGCTTTGAGTACGAATTTTCAAAGTGCTTTAATAAAGGGCATGGCATATTTACAAATAGTGGAAGCAGTGCTAACCTCCTTATGATGTCTGCCTTAGCTTCAAAGAACGGATATAACTTTCGGGCGGGAACAAAAATAATATGTCCCATAGCGGGGTTCCCTACTACCATTAATCCAATATATCAGGTAGGGTTTACTCCTGTCTTTGTAGACATAGAACTAGAAACACTAAACATAAATACAGAGCAAGCCCATGATTTAGTAGATAGGGATGTGGATATAAGAGCAATTATTTTCGCTTATGCATTAGGTAACTGTCCTGACATGGGTAAGGTGATGGAGATAGTAAAGCAATACGATCTGATCTTCATGGAGGACTGCTGTGATGCCTTGGGAAGCTCTTATAATGGACATCAGCTTGGAAGTTATGGAGAAATGGCTTCATGTAGTTTTGCTCCGGCACATCATATAAGCACGGGAACGGGAGGTATGGTTACGTGCAAGGATGAGAAGATTGAGAAGGTATTGAGGTCGCTGGCTTCCTGGGGCCGGTCTTGCTACTGTTCCGGTAAAGCCACCCTTCTAGCAGATGGAACATGTGGTTGTCGCTTCAATAATTGGATACCAGAGATGCCTGAAGAAATATTTGACCACAAGTATATCTATGGCGAAATAGGGTATAATATGGTCCCTTTAGAGTTGCAAGCAGCGATAGGGAGGGTGCAGTTATCTAAGTTACCGGAAATAATAAAGAGAAGGAATGAGAATTACGAGAGGCTTTATAAGGTCTTTGAGCCGTATCAGGACATATTCATGTTACATAAGGCACAGAAAAATGCTTTTGTATCGTGGTTCGCATTTCCTGTTACGTTAAGGGATGGAATAAAATTCAAGAGACATGAATTGTGTCAATATTTTGAAGCCCATAAGATACAGACAAGACCATACTTTGGGGGTAACTTAATGTTACAGCCTGCATATAGAGGCAAGATGAGTAATGAGGATGCTATGAAGTTCCCTGTGGCAAATAAAGTTATGAAAGACACTTTCTTTTTGGGAGTGTCCCCTATGGTAACAAAGGAGATGATAGATTATATTGAAGAAACACTAAAATCTTTTATTCATTGATGGAAGCAGTAATGGTATATAATGGGAATAATGCTATAATAATGCCAACATTTAAAAACCACCTAAAATATAAGTGTGGATTTAGGTGGATTATACTTAGAAAATAATGACAGTAGCAGAGTACATAGTAAAAAGAATAGAAGGAACAGGGGTTAAGCATGTCTTCATGGTTAATGGTGGCGGCGCTATGTACTTAAATGACGCATTCTCCCGCTCAGAAAAAATAACTCCTATATATTGTCATCATGAACAAGCGTGTGCTATGGCTGCTGTAGGGTATTCCAAGTATAGAAATGGATTAGCAGTGGTGGTTACAAGCACTGGTTGTGGAAGCACCAATGCTATAACGGGGCTCTTGGATGCGTGGCAGGATGGATGCCCTGTATTGTTTATTTCAGGCAATGTAAATGTGGCTGACACAGAGAAAGTAGGTATAGGGAAGAAAAGAAAGCATGGAGTACAGGGGGCAAATATTATAGAGTTAGTTACTCCTATTACGAAGAGGGCTATCTCAATTGATAAGCCAATAACTATTTTGCGGGAATTAGATAGCATTATTTTGACCTGCCGAAATGAGTTAGCTCCCTGTTGGATTGATGTCCCCCTGGATATACAGAGGAGTGAAGTAGATACTCTAAATAAGTTTGATGATATTTTTGAATCTATAAGAAATGCTGAAAGGCCAATAGTAGTAGCAGGGAATGGACTTGCGCAATTTAGAGAGGAGTTTAAGGAGTTTATAGAGGTCACAGAAATTCCTTTTACCTGTACCTACTTAACAATAGATCTCCTTCCAAGTGATAACTTCTGGAATATAGGCAGGCTTGGAACTAAGGGTGATAGAGCCGGCAACTATGCAGTGAGGAGAGCGGATGTGATCATTGTTCTGGGAAGCAGCCTCACTGTCCCTGTGGTGGGATATGGAGATGACTTCGGTAATGGGGCTAAGGTCTTAAATATAAATATTGATGAAGGACTTAATCTGTCTTACTTTTTTAGACGGATAACTTCTTGCTTAGAGGACTATAAAGCCCCTAAAGAATGGCAGTATCAATGTAATGTATGGAAACAGCAATGGCCTGTATTTAAAGAAGAGTATAGGGATGTAAGCAAAGGGATAAATATTTATTACCTCTTAGAGAAGATACACGAACATAGTCCTGACGATGCTGTAATAGTTAGTGATGCGGGGAGTGCCTACTACGCTACTTCCCAGGCATATAAGATAAAGGGGACACAGAGGTATGTTACAAGCGGAGGGCAAGCAGATATGGGATTCTCTCTCCCTGCAGCTATTGGGGCTGCTTTAAGTAGTGGCAAGGGGGTTATTGCTTTAACGGGAGATGGCTCTTTGCAGACGAATATTCAGGAGTTAGCTACTTTGTCAGCACTAAATCTACCTATAAAACTTATTGTACTGAATAATGGGGGGTATTTAAGTATAAGAAATACTGCTAATAAGTTCTTTGGAGGGCATATAAAAGGGACTGATGTGAATAATGGATTGTTTTTCCCTGATTTAGCACAGTTAGCGGAAGCTTATGATCTTGGTTATCACCTGATAGAGAAAGAGGAGGATTTTAAGGCTTTGTACTATTTTCTTGGAACTGATATGCCAATAATCATTGAGGTTATTTGTCAGCCAGATCAGGAAATATTACCTTGTGCTGCTTTTGGAAAAGGATTAGATGACATGAATTATTAAACTTTCAGAAAATACTGAAAGTTCTGAAATATAAGAAAATATGGAGTTAACGGGAGAAAAAAAGATGGCGTGTGATGTTTTGGAAGTGTATATCAGGGAGAATATGCCAGGTATAACTGTTCCAAGAAAGATAGCTGAATACTTTATGTCCGACCTAGAGCAAAGAGGGTGGTTTGGAGGTGATACAACGGTACGTACACTAAAGAATACGGTGTTTCAGTATGGTGATGGACAGCAAGCGAGGACAAAGAGCGGAATAGTATATGAGGACATAACAATTCCTGTTAAATCAGTTTTTACAAAGAAAGATGGGGTCTATAAGATGCTCAAAGGTCAATTTAATGGCATGGATGAGTATTACGATATTCCTGCCCATCAGGTAGAGGGTAATGGAGAACTGTTTGAGTTCCCGGATGCAGAAGGAAATTGGGTGTCTCTTGATAATATTATAAGAATGATTCCTACACCTACAGTCGAATAAACTTTCAAAAACTTCTGAAACTTGAAAAAGAAAGGTTCCATAGATATACATAACTATAAGGGCTTGCTAAAGACAAGTGATGGACAAGAAGTGTTTGTAGACAACATTTCAAATAACGGGTGGAATAAAAACTCATTTAAGGGGTGTGTGTTTATGGATAGCGATCTTCGTTCTTGTAGATTTACTGAAGTGGAAAGGTTGCACACAAAATTGATTATTGATGCTTGTCTTCATAATATGAAACAATGAAAAAGAAAACATATAAACAACTTCTATCAATGGAAGATCCTGTAACATGGATTACAGCATATGACTATCCTTTAGCTTACTGTTGTGAGCAAGCAGGAATAGATATGATATTGGTGGGAGACAGTGGGGGCATGGTTCAGTTGGGCTATGATAATACTGTCCCTGTTACAATGGATGAGATGATAACTATGTGTAGGGCAGTACGAAGGGGTGCTCCCAATACTTTTATTGTGGGGGATATGCCTATGGGGAGCTATGAGGTAAGTAGGGAGCAAGCCATAACTAACGCTATAAGATTCATTAAGGAAGGGGGTTGTGATGCTGTGAAGTTGGAAGGAGGAGCAAGAGTAGGTATTCAGTTAGGAGGAATCCTTGCAGCAGGAATAGATGTCATAGGACACTTAGGATTTACTCCTCAAAGTATGAATGTGGGAGTACAGAGAGAGGATTTTTTATTAATGCGTGATGTGCGTGTTTTAGGGAATATAGGGGTTAAAATGATTCTTTTTGAAGCACTGACAAACGATCTTGGAAGAACAATAAAAGAAAAGGTTGTTGAAGAATTGTATAAGATCAAATGTATGGGTATAGGTAGCGGCATACATATGGATGGGCAACTTATTATAATCCATGATCTTTTAGGCTTCTATCACAAGTTTAAGCCCAAATTTGCCAAGAACTATGTGGAGAGCGTAACAGGCACAGGATTCACTGATATAGCTATAAAAGCAGTAAAGCAGTATGTTAAAGAGGTGAAAGCAGGGGAGTTTCCGTCAAAAGAATATTGGTATGAGTGAGATTGCCGCATCTATTGTTTTTAATGAAGACTGTGAAATTGGGATGAAGAAATTTCCTGATGGCTACTTTGATCTTGCAATCTGTGATGTCCCATACGGTATCGGGGTGGGCCAAATGGCATATCTTAAAGAGATAGCAACAACTGTAAAGCAAAAAAACGGTACAAGGATAAACGGTAATAAACAAAAGAAGGTATATACTCAGAAAATTTGGGATATAATGCCACCCTCGCAAAAGTATTTTGACGAGCTTAGGAGGGTCAGTAAAGAACAAATAATCTTTGGTGTGGAATATGTTGATTGGGTTGGATTAGGCTCTGGCAGAATAAAATGGAATAAAGGGGTGGCAGAGGGAATGAGTTTTAAAAAATATGAAAAAGCTTATTGTTCATTAATTGACGATGAGATTGAGTTAAATCTACTTTGGGCTGGAATGCAGCAAGCAAAGGGTTTGTCAGAACCGATGACCCAACAAGGGAATAAGAAGCTAAATGAAAGGAGAATACATCCCTGCCATAAGCCTCGGCTTCTATATAAGAAGTTAATTATGGATTATGGGTTTCATGGGATGAGGTTGCTTGATACGCATCTAGGAGGAGGTTCTATAAGGATAGAGGCAGACTTAGCGGGATGCAACTTTACTGGCTTTGAAATAGATAAAGAATATTGGGAGAAGCAAGAGAATCGGTATAGTAATCACAAAAAGCAATTGCGGCTATGGGCATGAGTGAGTGGGAATACACCTTATCTTTTGTTATCACTGACTACTTCTCAACCATGACATTAGGATGGTGGAATTGGACAGGGATAGATAAAAGTTGGAGCGTAAAAATAAATGTAATAATAGTAGAGGAATGAGAGTACTTGTAACGGGAGCGGGAGGATATGTAGGGAAGGCTGTAGTAGCGAGGCTAAAGGATTATGATGTCACAGCACTCACACGGAGCGTATGTGACTTAGAAGATAAGAAGGCAGTAAGAGAATATTTTAAAGGCAAATATTTTCATGTTGTAATTCATTGTGCGGCTAAGATAGGTGGGCGAGTAGTTGAGGAGAATGATAATATCTTAGTCGCCAATTTAAAAATGTACTACAACCTCTTAGAGAACAAAGATCACTTTGATAGGTTTATAAACATAGGTAGCGGTGCGGAGGAAAGCCGTACAGACACACCATATGGTCTCAGCAAGAAAGTTATAGCGGACTCAGTGTTGTGTTATGACAACTTCTATAATTTAAGGGTATGGGGGCTATTTGACGAGAATGAAGGGAATACGAGGCTCATAAAGACTTGCATTAAAACAAAGAAGGTAAATATTCATGACCGGCGGATGGATTACATGTATATGCAGGACTTCCTTGATATCGTAGATCACTATATTTTTGCTGATCTCACTGCCCCAAAGGAATATAATTGTGTCTATGAATCACCTGTATGGCTTGGAGATATAGCTAAAGCTATCCCGGGCTGCATCTATACTATTGACAGTTATGATGAAGATTATGTAGCGGTGGATCGGAATAGTTTTATCATTCCTCGCTATGGGTTGTGGGAAGGAATTAAAATAACATATAACAAGATAATGGAAAACGCTGTGCAAAACCTTACTATAGTTACAGGATTGTGGAATATAAATAGGGAAGGGAGGCCATTTGATCATTACATAGAGAACTTTAAAAAGTTCCTAGATATCCCTTGTCGAATGTTTGTTTACATACAGAAAGACTATGAACATCTGGTGTGGGAGAACGATAAGCGGACAAAGGAAAATACTTTTGTTAAAATATATGAGCTAGAGGATGTAAAAAGCCTTTATGCTCCTTTCTGGGATAAGACACAAGAGATACGGGTCAATCCTGAGTGGCTTGAATTAGCTCCCTGGCTTCCAGGCTCTCCCCAGGCAAGCAATGAGTGGTATAATCCTATTGTGCAGAGCAAGATGTTCATGATGCATGATGTAACTATATGGAATCCTTTTAACACAAAGTATTTCTTATGGATAGATGCGGGGCTTGCCAACACAGTAGATCATTCTACACTCATCCATCCCGAGTTTTACAATAACATAGTAAAGCACATTGACCCCTTTCTGTTCCTGAGTTTCAAGTATGAAACGGTAGATGGGACAAAAGAGATTCATGGTTTAAAGGTAGAGAACATGAGGGCGCTCAGTGGGGAGCAAGATAGGACAGAGTGGAACGTATGTCGCGGAGGGCTTTTTGGGGGCACAAAGAAAAGTCTTGACTTCGCTCATGGCACCTATTACGGTCTTTTAAGCAATAGCCTTGATCAGGGAGTGATGGGCACGGAGGAATCTATTTTTTGCATTATGTCTTATCTGCGTCCTAACTATTTCAGGAGGTATGAATTACCTGGCAGCATGATTGTAGATTTCTATCAGGATGTGATAGATGATGGTGTTGCTAAGATAACGGGGGACAACCTTTACAATAAGGAATATGATGGCATAAAGGAGCGAACAGCAGTTTATGTCCTTACCTTCAACAAGCCCAAGCAACTAGAAGAGACGCTGACACATATGGAAAGGTGGAATCCAGAGTGGCTTACGGGTAGGCATAAGTACGTTATAGACAATAGTGTAGATGAAGGCATCATAAGTGAGATGGCTGCGGTTTGCAGTGCGCATGGATTTATTCATTTGCCTCAAGGGAAGAATACGGGCATATTCTGGGGGCGAAAGAAAGCTGCAGAGCATTTTGACAGCTTAGATGATTGTGATTTTTATGTCTTTTTTGAGGATGACATGCACTTAAATGGAGTAGATGAGCCTATTGGAGACTACTGCCGGAACAACCTTCCTACGAAGATCAGGAACTTATGGGATAAAGCTCATGGGATCATGGTACGGGAAGACCTGGACTTTTTAAAGCTCACTTTTACGGAAGTGTTCTTGGATAATAACTACCAGGTCAGTTGGTACAATGTCAGTGATGAGAAAAGAAGGGAATATTGGCCTAAGAACCATAAGTTGCCTGTTCATCAGTTTGATCCTGACTGTCCAAGGACGAGATACGACAAAATAGACAGCTTTGATGGGTTATTATATGCTGTGGGGCAGCCTTATTATTGCAATTGGCCCATTCTTATGAGTAAAAGAGGTAATAAGAGAGTATTTTTGGAGCAGCAACCGGAGCGGCCTGATGAGAGGGCACAGATGGGTTGTGTGTTTGAGCAGCAAGTCAGTGGGGACATAAAGGCGGCAGTGTTGTTGGCTTCGACCATTACTCACGGAAGGTCAGAGCATTATGAGCAGAAGGAGCGGAGGGAAGGATAGGGACTTAATATGGAGTGAGGTTAGATTCAATATGGATAACTGAGGGGGATCTAAAAGGTCGTAATGCCACAGTAATATTTGACTATCTGCTCACCGCGTATAGACAGAGAGAATTATATGTCCTTCAGGGAGATAAGAGCACAGAGATAGCGGACAAGCTTCGGTCGCTAGATTTTTACATAAAACAGTTTGAGTCCGTTATTTTTTCCGAGATACCTACTATCCAGGAAGATGATTATACCCGGGCATTTCTTGACATAAAGGACGGGTATGAGAAGCTAAGGGATAGGGTAGAGGGGGTAATAAATAATAAGCCGTTAGTTTCTATCTCTGTTACAAGGTCCCATAGGCCAAGCAGTACTCCTACGGCAAGTGTAAGCTACAATATTTACGTTGAAGATGTATGTAGCCCTTCTTCTACTCCAAGCATAACTCCTTCACTTACGCCCACAAGGAGTGCTACCAAGACAGTCACTCCAAGTAATACGCTAAGTATAAGTATTACGGGGAGCATTAGTATTACAGGAAGCAGGAGCGTCACCAAGACTGTCACACCCTCTATTACGGTAAGTATATCGGTTTCCCCAAGTATAACAGGGTCGGTCACTCCTACGGTGACTCCATCAGTTTCTATTACAGCAAGTAGCAGTATAAGTGTATCTATAACTGTTAGTTCTAGTATAACGCCTACGATCACTACTTCTTCGAGTATTACGCCAAGTATAACTCCTACGATCACAGTTAGTAGTAGTATTACGGAGAGTCCTAGTATTACAGCTTCTATTACAGAGAGCCCAAGTATTACGGTTTCATCAAGTATTACACCGACGATCACGGTAAGTAGTAGTATTTCGGTTACTCCTAGTATCACGGAGAGTCCAAGTATCACGGTTAGTTCAAGTATCACTCCTAGTGAAACAGTAAGTTCTAGTATCACAGTAACTCCGAGTATAACGGAGAGCGCGAGTATTACGGTTTCTTCTAGTATCACACCTACGATTACGGTTTCTTCAAGTATAACTGTTTCGCCTAGTATTACTTCAAGCTTAAGTATTACTCCTACGATAACAGTAAGTAGTAGCATAACGGTCAGTTCAAGCATCACACCAACGATTACGATAAGTAGTAGTATCACGGTAAGTCCGAGTATCACCGTTTCTTCTTCGATAACCCCAACGCTGACTCCAAGTATTTCCATTACTCCGAGTATCACGGAAAGCCCAAGTATTACGGTTTCATCAAGCATTACTCCAAGCATAACGGTTAGTCCGAGCATAACCGTTTCATCTTCGATAACCCCAACGATCACTGTAAGTAGCAGTATTACGGTAAGTAGTAGCATCACCGTTTCTGCTACTATTACTCCGACGGTTACTTCTAGTATCACAGCCACACCAAGCATTACACCGACGATCACGGTAAGTAGTAGTATTACTCCGAGTGAAACAGTTAGTATTACAGTGAGTCCTAGTGAAGGGATAAGTCCTTCAAAGACTATATCAATCAGCAGTAGTATCACGGTTTCATCAAGTATAACTCCTACTATAACTGTAAGCAGCAGTATAACTGCAACTCCGAGCATTACTCCGACGATCACTGTAAGTAGTAGTATTTCGGTAACTTCTAGTATCACGGAGAGCCCTAGCATAACAGTTTCATCAAGTATTACACCTACGATAACAGTAAGTAGTAGTATCACGGAAAGCCCAAGTATCACAGTTTCTTCTAGTATTACTCCGACAATTACAGTGAGTAGCAGTATCACGGTTTCTTCGAGCATTACACCGACGATCACTGTTTCTTCGAGCATAACGGTAAGCAGCAGTATAACACCAAGTATATCAATTACACCGACGATCACTGTAAGTAGTAGTATTACAGTGAGCCCAAGTATAACGGTTAGTGAAACGGTAAGTAGTAGCATCACTGTTTCTTCAAGTATCACTCCTACGATCACTGTAAGCAGCAGTATTTCTGTTACCCCAACGATAACTGTAAGTAGCAGTATTACGCCTACGCTTACCCCAAGTATTTCTATCACTTCTAGTATTACGGAGAGCCCGAGCATCACGGTCAGCTCAAGTATCACTCCTACGATCACTGTTTCTTCAAGTATCACGGTAAGTCCTAGTATTACCGTCAGTTCAAGTATTACTCCGACAATTACCGTTAGCTCTTCAATTACCGTAAGTAGTAGTATCACGGTTAGTTCTAGCATCACACCTACTATTACGACGAGCAGAACAATTACCGTCAGTAGTAGTGTTACGCCAACAATATCGGTAAGTAGAACAATTACAGTTAGTAGTAGTATAAGTATAACTCCGAGTATTACACTTACTCCATCTGTTTCTGTAGTGGAAACATATTTTGTAATAGACAGTGACAGTTCTCCAATAATAGATAGTAATAGCGATAACATTATTTATGTTTAAATTTGTATAAAAAATGGCAAACAAAAGAATAGATCAATTATCTGCGGCAACATCGGCTGCCCAAACAGATGTGTTTTTTGTAGGTAATCCTACGACGGGAGCACTAAGTAAAATTAGAGCGGATCAGTTTAGAAAAATAATGTATGAGCAAAGAACTGGTAATAGCTTTGTATCCCTTGTAAGTGGGCAAACCGTTTATTGGGGAGCGCAAGCGATTGGAACTACTAGCACTACCGACTCTTTTTTCGGAACTAGACAATATTGTCATTTTGATGGAACTATTAATGTGGCGTATGTTTATGCAGAGGCATTCGGTACAGCAGGATCAGGTGAGTCGTGGAGTATGTATATTCGTGTTAATGCGACTACAGATTATTTGATAGGGAGTGTTGCTTCGACATCTGCTGTAAGGTCATGGAGTAATACAAGTCTTTCTATTACAATTACGGCTGGTGATTATTTTTGTATAAAAATGGTTAACCCATCATGGGCCACGACACCGACTAGCAATAGATTTAATGCCGCTGTTTATCTTGAATACTAAGCCACAAATTATTTATTATAGATGGGCATTAAAGGTATGTTTGTAACAGTAGAAGCAGGAATGGCAATAAGTTTTAAGAAAGCATGAGAATAAGTAAAATTCAGATGGTTATGAGTGGCTAATTGTAGTC
>CAYTCO010000006.1:31634-47677 GCA_964436385.1 uncultured Gammaproteobacteria bacterium | reverse complement strand
AATTGCTTCTTCTCGGCCTTTCCAGCCGGCAACTTTTACCCATTTGCCAGGCTCGTTTTTCTTGTAATTTTCAAAGAAATATTTGATTTTTTCTCTTATTTCTTCAGGTAGTTCGCTTATGTCGTTATATTTTCCAAATTCTGGATTTGCTTTTTCGCTTGGCACAGCAACTAATTTTGCATCCTGTCCTTTTTCATCTTCAGTTTCAAGCATGCCTATTGGCTTTACTGCTATTACGACCCCTGGTGCTAGGGCAAAAGGTGCAAGAACAAGAACATCAACTGGGTCTCCATCTCCAGATAATGTATCTGGGATAAAGCCGTAATTGGCTGGATAACCGCGATCAAAGAAAAGAAAACGGTCAACTGTTACCATTTCAGTCTCTTTGTCGAATTCGTATTTGACTTTACTGTCTAAAGGTACCTCAATTAGTACATTTACAATTTGTGGTGCTTTGTCTCCGTATGTTAATTTCATAAAATTAATTTCACCTCCCTTTCAGGAATCATTTAGTATCTAGTATTTATTATTTATTAGTTTTTGATACTAAATGTTAAATAGTAAATATTAAATGTTATATATCTAGATTGGCAAGTTTTGCATTTTCTTGTATGAAGTGTTTTCTCGGCGGTACTTCCTCTCCCATAAGCATTGTAAATACCATATCAGAATCTTCAGCGTCTGCAACATTTACTTTTTTAAGTATTCGATTCGCAGGATTCATTGTTGTCTCCCATAACTGCTCAGGATTCATTTCTCCAAGACCTTTATAGCGCTGAATTGAATAGTTTTTTCCTCCACCGGCTTTTGTAACAACGTCTTTCTCATCGTCAGAGTATACATAATGCTCTTCCTTTCCATGAGAAAGCTTGTAAAGCGGCGGTTTTGCAACGTATAAATAACCATTATCGATAATTGTCTTCATGTGTCTGTAAAAGAATGTCAAAAGAAGAGTTTCAATATGTTCTCCATCAACGTCAGCATCAGTCATGATAATTATTCTGTGATACCTGAGTTTATCCATGTTTGTCGTATCCCCTATTCCCATACCAAGGGCAATTATCATATCTTTAAGACTTTCAAATTCAACTATCTTATCAAGCCTTGCACGCTCAGTATTAAGAATCTTTCCGCCTAACGGCAAAATAGCCTGAAATTTGCGATCTCTACCTTGCTTTGCCGATCCTCCTGCTGAATCTCCCTCAACTATGTAAAGCTCTGACAGGGCTGGATTTTTTTCCTGACAATCAGCAAGTTTTCCGGGAAGTGAACCTCCCTCAAAAGCACCTTTTCTTAGAATTGCGTCCTTTGCAGCTCTTGCGGCAAGTCTTGCTCTTACGGCAAGCTGACCCTTTGCTACCATTTGTTTTCCGTCTGAGGGATTCTCTTCAAAGAAAGTATCAAGTCCTTCTTTAACTACTGAATATACGAGGGGTTGGATCTCAGTATTGCCTAGCTTCCCTTTTGTCTGACCCTGAAATTGTATGTTGTTTTGCTCCATTCGGATTGCAACAACAGCTGTTAATCCCTCTGACGTATCTTCTCCTGTAATTGCTTCGTCATTTTCTTTAATTGCTCCACTTTTTTTGCCATAGTCATTTAGCGCACGGGTAAGTGCTGTTCTAAATCCAGTGACATGGGTTCCACCATTGACCGTATTTATAACGTTCACAAAGCTCTCAACATTTTCTGAGATCCCGTCGTTATATTGGAGTGCAACCTCAACAAGGACATCTTTTACTTCTTTGGAAAAGTAAAAGGGCTGATGGATAGCGATCTTGTTCTCGTTAAGTTTTTTAACAAGAGCGGCTATTCCACCCTCGTAATAAAGGTGAGTTTCCTTTACTTTTTCATCTCTAAAGTCATATAGGTGGAAATAAATTTTACTAACAAGAAATGCCCTTTCCCGAATAAGTTTCATAACAGTTGATCTTTCAAATTCGACTGTTTGAAAAATTGAACCATCGGGAAAGAAAGTTACAGTCGTTCCGTTTTTAAGACTTGATAATCTTTTATTGTTAAAAACTTCGTTGAGTTTTGAATCTTTTAGATCTAGTTCAAGTAGTTTTGTGGTTGGGATTCCGACTTTGTATTCTTGTCTGTAAAGCTTGCCGTTCCGTCTTACCTCGACCCACATGTCTGTTGATAAAGCGTTGACAACCGATGAACCTACGCCATGAAGACCACCGCTGACTTTGTATGCTCCTCCTCCGAATTTACCTCCGGCATGAAGCTTAGTCATGACCATTTCAAGTCCAGACTTTTTGTATCCAGGAACTTCATCAACTGGAATTCCACGACCGTCATCAACAACAGTTGCTGACCCATCCTTATTTAAAAGGACCCAAACATTCTTGGCTTGGCCGGCAAGCGATTCGTCAACCGCATTGTCAATAATTTCTCTTAATGATTCATGAAGGCCAATTACGTCAGTTGAGCCGATGTACATCGCGGGGCGTTTTCTAACAGGCTCTAGCCCTTCAAGGACTTGGATATTTTGTGCTGTATATTCGTTCTGATTTGCCATTTTTCAACAAAAAACTATTGTATAGATAAACCTAATCCGATGCAAGTTGGGAGATAGTTTAGACTCATTTAAATAAATTCTGAATTCAAAAAAGTATACACTAATTTGCCTATTTTAGCAAAAAATTATTACTGAATTTATTTAAATAACCCTACTTAGGGGTTGAACCCCTATTCTATTATTGAGTGCTTTACGTCCTCAAGGCTTTGTGCATACCCAACATGATCGTTAAGGAATTGTTCGTAACTTTTAGTATTTTTAAACTGACTTAAAATTATTTGTTTATTGCATAAGTTTTCAAACCCCTGTGTGTACTCGCGTGCCGAAGACCATTTGTAGTCGTTTGCTGATTTGCTCAAACCACCAACTACTGGATTTATGTGAATATATCTAGATACGTGCCTCAATATTTCATCTGTTGATATCTTAGCTGCTTTATAACGCCCTTGCATGAGGCAGCCATTACGCTTGTATTTCTTGTTAAAATATTCCGTGTAGGCGTTGCTTAGTTGTTTCATTAATTTTGAAACACCGTTAATGCTTGCTTGTTGGACTAGAAGATGAAAATGGTTAGGCATTAAACAATATGCTAGTAAATCTATTTCCTTTGAAAGATTGTTTCTAAGTAGACGCATTGAAAGGTTTGGATATAAATTTATTAATGCCTCTTTAGGCCATGAATAGACACGTAAATAGTAAGCAAAGATAGAATAGTCAATAGCACTTGCAAATATTATTCTTTTCTCGACCCCACGATTATATATATGATATACGCCTCCTTCTGTGTATTCACGGATTACATATTTTGACGGCATATCTTTATGGGTTGAACCCCTATGTGAACTCTTATGCGAAGCCGGTGCTGGGTTATATATCTGCTTTCAGTTGGGTTGAAGAAAGCTATTGAATTTGGGATACCAGTGAGTAGATTGGAGTTATAACCGAGATAATAAGAAATGCAACTGAGACTCCAAGAATAATAATAAGGATAGGTTCAATTGCCGTTGTTAATGTTTTTACTTTAATATCCAAATCGCGTTCAAAGTATTCGCTTACTTTAAGAAGGCTCTCATCAATTTTTCCCGTAGACTCACCTACTTTCACCATCTGGATCATAAGAGGTGGAAATACTGTTTGATTTTGAAGACCTACGGAAAGTCCAGCCCCTTTTTCAACAAGTGAGCTTGTGCTGTCCAGCGCGGTTTTGTAATAATAATTCCCCGACACATCAGCTGCAATATTTAAGGCATGAATTAAAGAAGCGCCTGAGCTAACCAAAAGGGATATGGTTCTTGAAACTTCACTTAGTACTGAGAGGCGGGTTATGTCGCCAAAAACCGGTGCTTTTAATTTTGCTTTGTCTACTATTCTTATTCCGGTTGGAGTTACAGCAAATCTTTTGAATCCAATAGCTAATCCTATTATTATAAATACTGAGAACGGAAGAATGGTTGTTGTAAGCTTTGATCCAGCAAGAACAATTCTTGTCATGAGTGGAAGCTCCAAGTCAAGACTTTCATAAAGTGAGCCCATTTGAGGAATAACAAAAACGTTCATCATAACGATCACGATGATAACACCAGACATGATGATTCCAGGATAAAAAAGTGCAGATTTTACTCTTTTTTTAACCTCTTGAGACTTTTCGAGGTTATCGGCTAAGCGCTCAAGTACTTTATCGAGTATTCCACCCTCTTCTGCCGATTTAATAAGTGCTATGTAGGTTGTTGAGAAGATGGTTGGGTAATTCTTTAGTGAATCAGATAAAGCATTTCCTTCAGAAAGACTTGCTATCAACTCGTCGACAACCTTTTGCATCTGAGGCTTGTTGTCTTGGTGTTTGAGAATGTTAAGACTTTCAATTACCGTCAGGCCGGTTGTAATCATGGAAGCAAGTTGTCTTGTAAAAAGCACTATGTCACCTTCTTTAACTCTCGAAAAATATGAGAGGATGCTTCCTTGTTTTTTCTCGAGGCTTTTAACATTCAAGGGGGTTAGGCCTTTCTGTCTTAGATATTCGATAACCTCTTTTTGGTCATTGGCTTCAAGTCGTCCTTTTTGTCTTTGACCCTCTTTGTCTATCGCTTGAAACGAATATTCCATATGAATTTTTAGCTATCCCATTAGTCTTGCAAGAGTATCTGGCCTTAAGGCGTATGCTTGAGCTACATCCAGGGATATTTTACCGTTCTTGACTAAAGTTGCCAGAGTAGATTCAAGCGTTATCATTCCATCCTCAGACGATGTTTCGATTGCCGAATCTATAAGATGAGTTTTGCCTTCACGAATGTTCGCTTTGATAGCAGTTGTTGCAAGAAGAACTTCTGTTGCAACAATTCTTCCCGAATCAATCGTTGGAATGAGCCTTTGCGAAATTACTGCTTCAAGGGTTGAGGCAAGCTGTATTCTGACTTGATTTTGTTGTGCTTCAGGAAATGAATCTATAATTCTATCAACGGTTTGAGAGGCCGAGTTTGTATGGAGGGTTGAGAATACTAGATGGCCTGTTTCTGCAATGGTAATGGCGCTTGCAATGCTTTCTGGGTCCCTCATTTCGCCAACTACAACAACATCAGGGTCTTCACGCAAAGCACTCTTTAGCCCTTCTCCCCAAGACAAAGTATCATGTCCAAGTTCTCGTTGAGAGATGATGCTTTTACCTTTTGGATATATGTATTCGATTGGATCCTCAATGGTTAAAATGTTACACGCCTTAGTCATATTAATCTCATTCACGATCGATGAAATAGTTGTCGTCTTTCCATGTCCTGTAGGGCCGGTTATAAGAACGAACCCCTGTTTTAGAGTCGCCAGTTTATGGCATATCTGTGGAAGTAATAGCTCTTCGATTGTTTTTACTTTTGGAGGAAGAAGTCTAAAAGCCCCTGCAAGTGAGTTTCTTTGAAAATAAAGGTTGACTCTAAATCTTCCTTTGTCTCCAAAGGATCCTCCACCGTATCCGTAGGAGAAATCAAGCGCTCGGTTAGTTACAAGCACTTCTTTTTGTGCAGCGGTCAGAATTGGAAATATCATTTGCTCGAGAAGCTGTTCTGTTAATGGTGGGACAGTTGATAGTTGTTGAAGGGTTCCATTTATCCTATAAACCGGCGGCACACCCACAAGAAGATGCAGGTCGGACGCGCTTGTTTGTATTGCCTTTTCGAGCAGTTGATTAAAATCCATAATTAAGCATCGCATAGCATGTAGCTAGCAGCAAGGTATAAGTTTCCATTCTGCATTCTTCATACAGCAATTTACTCCTGTGCAACTCTTAGTATCTCATCAATTGTTGTAACTCCAGAAAGCACCTTTAGATATCCATCTTGTTTCATGGTAATCATACCTTCTTTTCTCGCTTGATTTTCGATGGTTGAGCTGTCGCTTCTTTCAAGAATTAACTTTGCTATTCCATCAGTAATAGACATTACTTCATAAATTCCAACACGTCCCAAAAACCCTGATTGTCCACAAACTTCACAACCGGCACCTTTATAGAGTTTAATTGAAGTAGTGGCTTTGGGCATAAGATTGCCTAACACTTTTCTTATTTCTTCAAGGATTTCTGCTGGGGGTGTATAGTCGACTTTGCAATGTGTGCATATCTTTCTTGCTATGCGTTGTCCCATTGTCGCATTGATAGTTGAGGCAAGAAGAAATGTCTCTGCTCCCATATCAATAAGACGTGGAAGAGCTCCTGCCGCGCTATCAGTGTGTAAGGTTGAGAAAACCAAATGACCCGTAAGTGAAGCCTGTATTGCAAGCTCAGTTGTTTCTTTATCACGGATTTCTCCGACCAAGATGATATTTGGATCTTGTCTAAGAAATGCTCGAAGCCCTGTCGCAAATGTAAGCCCTACATCGTCGTTTATCTGAACCTGATTGGCTCCGGGAATTTGGTATTCAACCGGATCTTCAAGAGTTAGAATGTTAACCCTAGTGGTATTAAGTTTTGAAAGAACTGCGTAGAGAGTTGTAGTTTTTCCGCTTCCTGTAGGTCCACAAACTAAAATTATTCCATGTGGTCTTAGCATTGCTGTCTCAAGTGCCCTTAAAGATGGACCATTTATACCCAGATCGGTAAGGGTTGGCACGCCTCCCGACTTTCGAAGAAGCCTCATTACAATTTTTTCGCCATATGCCGTCGGAAGCGAGCTTACACGAAGGTCAACTTCTTCCTCGGCAACCTTGAAATTAAATCTACCGTCTTGAGGAGTTCTGTGCTCGTCGATCTTAAGACCCGAAAGAATTTTGACCCTGGAAATTACAGCCTCGCTTACACCAAGAGGCAACGAAAGGCGCTCATACAATATTCCGTCAATTCTGTAACGAATTCTAACCCTGTCTTCCTGAGGTTCTAAGTGAATGTCTGAGGCCCTACTCTTAACCGCGTACTCTAGAATAGTGGACACAATTTTTGCAATCGGGGCTTCTTTAATAACTTCTGAGATGCTTTGGATATCAAAAGTTTTTACTTTATTAATTTTTTCACTCTCCTTAAGCGCTGCTTTAACCTCCCCGACAAGGCCAAAACTATACTGCGATTGAACCGCTTGAGTTACTTCGGTTGGTATTCCCTGAAATGCCTTAATTGATGCTCCGGTCTTTTGCTTAACAAATTCCATCGCCTCCACATCATTTACATTAGCCATTACAATTGAGAGAATCTTTGCTTCCTTGTCGAATGCAAAAGGTATCAAGTTGAACCGTTCAGCAACAGATTTTGGTATAAATCCTAAGGCTTCAGGCGAGAAAGGGAGAGTCGCAACACTCGTAAAAGGGACATTTAGCATTTTAGCTAAAGCCTCATAATATCTCTCTTCAGGTACGATTTGGAGTGTGTGAATCAACTTGTCGACTTCTGTGTTTTGCTTTGCAGCTTCTAATTTAAGATTCTGAAGTTGCTCTGGGGAAATTAACTTTTCTTGGACCAGGATACTCCCAATAGATAATTGAACGTCATTCTGTAGAGTATTCAAATCTTGGGCAGACATATTTTTTCTCAATACAAACCCCGCCTCTTAAAAGAAACGGCATACTCATCGTAGTTGAATATGTCTTTTGCTGTCAAGGATTTAGTGGTATAAATTAAATGTTATGCCATCCAGTATCTTTGTGGGAGATCTATTATCTCAGAGCCTTAAACTTGATGAATACATTGGTTCAAACAATATTCTCCCATACGAGATAGAGGAATTTAGCGAAGAGCTATCGATCTCACAAGCAAGATCAGTTAAAAAAGCCCTCTCTTTTAGCATTAATGGAAATAAGCTTTTTGTTTTTAAAAATAGTTTGACAACAGAATCTCAAAACTCTCTACTTAAGACTCTTGAAGAGTCAAAGGACAATATCCATTTTATTTTTTTCTGCAAAAAGATTGATGAGTTGCTTCCGACAATTAGTTCAAGAAGTATAATAAAAAGACTAGTTGTTACTCCTGCCAAAGAAAATGAGATCGATTTTTTTCTTGAAAAAATTTGTCAGCTTGAGTCCCCATCCTACTCTGACATTGATCAGCTTTTAGTTCTTTGCAAAAATGATTTATATGAAGTTATATCTTCTTTAAGAAATCTTATGCTAGATAACAGCAAGGTAAAAACACTTCGTCTCAATTCCTATAAATATTGCAAGGGTCTTTTAACCTTGATTTCATTTGTCCATGAAAACAATGTTTCGAAGAATGCAATTTTGGAATCCGCATTCCTCGTATCCTGAGGTAGATATTGGGGCTTGACAAGCAATTTTCGTTATGGTTATGATTTACTTAATATGAAATTGTCCGCTGCCCGAGCGTTTCAGAGAGGTTTTACCCTAATCGAACTCCTCGTTGTTATTGGTATCCTTGGTATTCTTGCTGCAGCACTTGTCGCAACAATTGATCCTTTTGAACAACTAAATAAAGCTCAAGATTCAAATTCTAAAAATACAGCTACAGAGTTTTTAAATGCTAACATTCGTTATTACACGACACATGGACATATGCCTTGGGATAGTGCAGGCGCAGCTTGTCTTGGTTCAACTGTAGATCCTGCTAGCTATTCTCTAAATCCAGCTGGAGGAATTCTGCCGTGTTTGCAAGTACTAGTCTCAGAGGGAGAGCTTAAATCATCATTTACTACGGCAAGTGGTATATTGACAGGTTTGACTCTGAACGAGACAGGCGGAAACATGACTTTGTGTTATAAGCCTCTTTCAAAGTCTCAGAAAAGGGATGCAAATACTAAATTTGACGCAGACGGAACTGATCACGCAACATGTACCGGGGGCGCATCAAACCCAGTCGATCCTGCCTCTACTTGCTTCTGGTGTACTCTATAAATTGTCCTTCACATAAATACCACTTTCTGATATAACTTTTACATGGCAATGAAGCTTTTTCCGTGGATAGTACTCTTCTTACTCACTGCTTTTTTTTACGTTCGTAATTTAACGGGAGACATATTCGGAGGTGATGTAGGAGATTTGGTAACAAGCGCCCTAGTTGGGGGTGTCGCACATCCACCAGGATACCCATTATTTCTATTTTTTGGCAGAATCTTAGGATCTATACCTTTTTCCCTGGAACCCGTAAGCAAGGTTGGATTAATTTCTATAATATCTGCAATTGGTGCGCTTCTTTTAGTAAGGCAAATAGTTGCTATCTATATTAAAAACTTTTACATCCAAGCAGTAACCGTATTAACTTTAGCCTTTAGTTATCTATTTTGGCTTTATGCTGAAATTCCCGAGGTATTTATGTTAAATGCGTTGTTGTTCCTTTGCGTAATTTATTTTGCGCTGAGATTTTATAGGGAGGGTAATTTTAGTTTACTTTTGATCGGATCATTAATATTTGGACTTAGTCTTTCAAATCATCACACGGCCATATTTACACTGCCATTATGTCTTGCTGTGATTTTGAAACAAAAAAATTTATTAAGAAAACAAAAAGCAAAATTATTATATGTTCCTGGCCTTATATTGCTTGGGCTTACTCCATACCTTTATTTGCTATATTTGTCTTCAAATAACCCATCAGTAAATTGGAATGAGATAAAAACCTTCGATGATCTTTTTGATCACTTCCTGCGAATTGATTATGGTACTTTTTCGGCCGGTTATTTTCAAAGACCAATAAGTGAGGCAAAAATAGTAATTGTTAAGCAATACTTCGATTCTCTTTTTCAAATGATGACTCTACCAGTTGTTGGAATTTCAATTCTTGGAGTTATTCATGGGCTTAGACTGCAGAGATTTTACACTGTAGCGCTTTTTGTTGTTTTTCTTATTTCAGGTCCGCTTTTTATAGCTTATGCTGGTTTTCCGCTCACTGACTATTTCGTAATTGGGCTTGTTGAAAGATTCTATCTATTTTCATTTGTTATCTTGATGCTGTTTTTCCCATTTGGTCTTCTCGGTATCTACACTTTTTTTAAAACTGTTTTTTCAAAAATCTTGTATGCCAAGATTCTTGTTGCAATATTTTTATTAGTACCTGTTCTTTTATTTATAGTTAATAATCAAAAAACTGATTTCTCAAAAACTCGACTTGGAACTGATCTGGCAAGAAACCATCTAAAGAATCTACCTAAAGATTCAATTCTCTTTCTAAGCGGGGATACTAGGTCATTTAATATTTGGTATGTTTATTTTATTCTCAAATACCGCAACGATGTTGAGCTTGTTCAGCTTGGGGATTTTGCAATAAGAAGCGATATCTTCGATAAAGAAAGAAATAGCATAAAAACAAAAGATTTAAATGATTACGAAAAGTTCTTAAACGCAGTTTTATCATTGCAAACTAGAAAACCCATCTATACAGTGAGAAAATTTGATGTCCCGAAGGATGAGTACAAGTGGATCCCGGAGGGGATTAATTTCAGACTTTTTAGAAAAGATGAATTACCTTCCTGGGAAGAGTTTAATGTCAAGACAAGCAGTTCTCTTAAGGGTATAAAGATTCCTTACAGAAATAACCTATCGCTTGCTGAACAGTCATTAATTCTGCGCAGTATTTTGCCTAACTATGCTTCGATGGCGAATGAAATCGGAAATACTTATTACGATCACTATACGGATTTGAAATCAGCAAAAAGGTACTATGAATTCGCTAAGTTGATAGACCCTACATTTCCTGGTGGGTATGTAGGGCTGGCAAATTCTTATATGACAGAGGGTGAATGCGAGTCTTCTGAGGTAAACGTGTTAAAGTCGATAGAGCTTGATCCAGCAAATTTAGCCAACTACACGTTGTGGTATAGGCTGGCCAAGGAATGCTTTAAAAATCCTGTCAAAGTAAAAGAGGTAGAGGATGTCTTTAGTGAAAAATTTAATACATCTCCAAAAACGTTACAAAATGAGGTTAAGTAAGGTTTATCTTAAAATCATCGGAGTGGTATTAGTTTTTAAGATAGTATTTCTTGCGATTGGTTTTATTGCTGTTTTAACACTCCCCTACTCCGACAATAATTACAAGATTAATTTTCATTACCCCGATCACGAAAACAAAATGATTACTCATCTTAAAACCTGGGATGCTCAGCACTACATTTTTTTGGCGGAAGAAGGATATAAAAAAGGGCGTGAAAGCAATAGATTCTTTCCTCTATACCCGATTCTTATTAAGATATTTTCGTTTGTATTCCAAAGCAAGTTACTAACAGCACATCTTCTGTCTCTTGCACTTACCATCGGCAGTGCAATTCTTCTCTACAAACTAGTAAGAACACTTTCTTTTACAAGTAAAACCTATTGGTTGTCCCTTTTTCTTTTGCTATCTTTTCCGACTGCCTTCTTTCTGCACCTCCCCTACTCTGAATCGTTGTTTTTGTTTATTTGCTTATGCTATTTTTACGCATATGAGAAGAAGAATAATCTTTTACAGTTCTTAACGGCTTTTTTACTTCCCTTCACAAGACCAACCGGTATATTAATAATGCTGCCAGTTCTTGTCTTCGTAAGTAAGGGATTGAGAAATAAAAAAGTGATTTCTATACCAACTTTCAATATGCCAATTAAAATACCATTTACGTACCTTTACTTTATGACTTTTGCTCCATTAATCGGGATAGCTTGTTATTTTTTGTTTCATAAAATCGTAACCGGAAATTTCTTTACCGGGATTATTGGCATAAATTCGGTATCAACTTGGAATGCTATAAACGTTCTTGATCCTGGGTCATTAATTAGGAATTTATTAAGTACCAACCTTGTTCTGCATGGTTTTCAGAATTCTATTCTAGATAGGATCTTTTTCGTGTTGTTCCTTGTGATTTCGTTCTTAATCTATAAAAAATTGCCTAAAAATTATTTTTTCTTTTCACTTGCATTAGGCCTAGTTCCATTGCTTGGAAGTTTCACGTCTTACATGCGATACATTTTGCCAATTTTTCCGATATACATAGTTATGTCACTATTGATCCAAGAAACTAAGTCGAAAGCTTTGCAATATACCGTTCTTGTTAGCTTTATCAGTATTCAGGTTATCCTTTACACGTTACACATTCTTAACTATTGGGTTTCCTGATATACTCGTTTTATGTGGTTTGTTATGCTTCTCCCCGCGTTTGCAATTGGTGCTGTATTGGGGAGCTTTTTAAACGTTTTGATTGATAGGCTTTCTACGGGTCGGACTTTTGTCCGTGGCAGGTCTTATTGCGAGAACTGCAAGAAGACTCTTAAGTCATACGATTTATTGCCTCTTGTCTCATACATTATTCTTAAAGGAAAATGTAGATTTTGTAAGAAGAGAATTCCATTTAGACTTTTTTTGGTCGAACTTATAATTGCCCTTCTTGCATCTTTCTGTTATTACTCAATCATTGTCGGAGTTATTCCTTTAATTGTTGGAGTCATGCTCTTTACACTGCTTTATTTGTTCTTTGGAATATTTGTTGCGGATCTTATTTACGGAATAATTCCCGATTTAATGGTTGTTCTAAGTCTTGTTACCGCTCTTTTTTATATCAATTTTTCTAAAATGGATATGTCCAATCACTTTCTTTCAGCATTTTTATGTTTTGCCTTTTTTCTCTTTTTATTCGCAATTACAAAAGGCCGGGGAATGGGTTTTGGTGATGTAAAGTTATCATTTATTCTCGGACTTTTATTAGGATCCCCACTTATAATAGTTAGCCTTTATTTGGCTTTCTTGACAGGTGCTTTTGTTGCAATCATACTGGTTGTATGCCGAAAAACACGCTTTTTTGGAGGGACAATACCCTTCGGGCCGTTTTTAATTTTATCTACCGTAATTTCTCTTTTCTACGGCCAGCAAATCTTAGAAGCATTCCTAGTGCGTTTCTTCTAGCTCCCAACTCCCAGCTCCCAACTCCCAGTCGAGGTTTCACCATAATCGAGCTAATTACTGCTATTGGAATTCTTGCCATTTTGTCTGCGACTGTGCTGGTAGCCGTAAATCCTCTTGAACAATTTAATAAAAGCGCTGATACAAGACGAAAAGCAGATCTTGCACAAATTCAAAGAGCTCTTGAGGTTTACTATAGCGATAACGGGCGCTACCCCTATTCATACCAGAATCAAATGACAACAACCGGAGATCCTCAAACTGGGGCTGGTACATCTGATGGTGTAATCGCATGGGGTTCGGATTTCAGACCATATATGGATGTTTTGCCTATTGAGCAAAAAACCGCAAAAAACTATGCTTATTGGGCAGATAGCACGGGACAATCGTACGCTATCTTTGCCTCATTGGACCGTGGATCTGACGATCCACAAGCGTGTAATGAAGACGAAACGCCTTGTACAAGAGCATCTGATAACAGTATTACCTGCGGTGGTGTTTGTAACTTTGGTGTTTCGAGTGCGAACATATCACCTTAAGGAAGTTGGAAGCTGGGAGTTTGGAGTTGGGGCAAAAGTGTTATGATAAATATATGAAAAAACAAAGAGGGTTTAGTTTTTTGAAGAAGAACCAAACTGGCTTTACTCTAATTGAGCTTTTGGTTTCAATTTCAATAATCGCTATTTTGACGGCTCTTTTGACAGCAAATTATGTTGGTGCGAGACAGCGAGGGCGAGATACTCAAAGAAAATCAAATCTGCTCAACCTGCAGCAGTCTTTGGAGCTATATAGAGCAGACAATGGAACCTATCCTCTAACAGCAAGTCTTGCTACGTGTGGAGGTTCTTTTGCTTCTGCTGGAGGAACTGTTTATATGCAAAAAATTCCTTGCGACCCGACTACGGGAAATGCTTTTACTTATACAGCAGCGGTTGATGGGTCTACCTACACAATCATTGCATGTCTTGAGAATGAAGAGGATTCAGAAAAATCAACTGACCCTGATGATATTGCCGTTTGTACTACTCCAACAGTGCCATTTGTACTGACAAATCCATAGAGCCGGAGATAGTAGCTAGGAGTTTGGAGTTTGGGAAAAGTAATATGTATGAATTTAAAAGCATTAAAGAATAAGATTTCTATTCTAACTCCCATCTCCAAGCTCCAAACTTCGAATAAAGGGTTCACTATTATCGAGATTCTTGTTGTTTTTACGGTTATAGCAATTTTGGCTGGAATTGGAATTACCTCATTTGTTGCGTATAGCCGTTCTCAGCAAGTAAGCCAAACAGCAAACAACCTTAAGCTATTAATAAATGAGGCCAAATTTAACTCATTATCAGTTGTGAAGTCTACAAGAAGTGAAGACGGATCTGTTGCTTCTTGCGATGGCGAGGCTTTAACAGGATATACTATAACGGTTTCAGGAAGTAACGAAATTAGGCTTAGTCAAGTTTGTGAAAGTTCAGGATCATCAACCATCAAGACCTTAACCCTTCCCAATGGACTTTCAATAATTAGTGCAAATCCATCAACCAATTGTTCACTTATTCAATTCAGTACCCTTTCAGGAAATATAATAGGTGCCCCTTGCAGTATAAGATTGAGTGGATTTAGTCAATCAAAGACTATAAGTGTTGATGCTATCGGAAATACATCTGTGCAATAATGAAAAACTTTAAATTTAATCAATCAGGACAGTCTATGATAGAGGCAATTGTCGCACTAGTTACAATACTTCTTATTATTACTGCAATTGCTATTGTTATTGTTAATGGGTTATACAATTCAACGTTTATAAAAAATCAAAATGAAGCAAATAAGTTTTCTCAACAAGGAATGGAGTTTGTTAGAAACATTCAAAAAAATGATCTTGAGTCTTTTAGGCTGTATGCAACAAACCCAGGAAATTATTGTATTGATGAGGAAAATAATCTACTCACAACAGACTGTTTACCTGATACTATAAATTTAGGAACAGTTTATAATCGAATCGTTGTTTTTTCTGCTGGTGTGTCGGAATGCGAGAGTCCTAATATCACAACTAACGCAACCAAAGTTAAGGTGACGGTTTCTTGGTCTTCTTCAAAGTGTCCTGCTACAGATAGGTTTTGCCATTCCTCAGAGCTTGTATCCTGTATGCCTTACATATACCCAGCAAGTAATCCATGATGAAATCAATATTTAACATTTATCATTTAATATTTATTAGAAAATTAATAAATAGTAAATATCCTATATTAAATAATTCCTCCGGTTACACTCTCGTTGAGTTGCTTGCTGTTTCCTCCATTATCGTTATCGTTTCGGGTCTTATAGTTGGTGTGCTTTACTCTACGCTTCGCGGAGGAAACAAAACTAGAGTGACAAATGATGTATCTCAGAATGGTAATTATGCAATGTCGATAATTTCAAATACTGCTCTACTTGCTCAGGCAGTGACTGAGGTTGGTGGTACTCCAATTTCGGATTGTACCGTTCCAAGGCAGGGGAGTTCTATCGAATTTGAAACAGAGCAAGGTAATTTGGTGAAATTTATTTGTGATCCTTCAACAGAAAGTATAGCCTCAATGTCTGGCTCACTTACAAATAATCTAATTGATGTTAATGCAGTCAAGGTTGACCCTGCTACATGCTCTTTTAGATGCACGCAAAATAACGCCAACCCCTACTCTTTACCAATAATTAAAATTGGATTTACTGTTTCTCAGAGATCAGGATCCACTTTCGAGAACATTGCTTCAAGCCCCTTCAATACTTCTGTTACAATGCGTAACTTTAATCCCCGTTGAGCTTGACATAGGTCTCACTTGAACCGTATTATGAATGTATGGTAAGAAGCGCGCAAAGTGGTCAAATTCTTCTTGTTGTTGTTCTTGCAATGATTGTTGCACTAACTGTCGGATTGTCAATTGCTGCAAGGATTGTCACTGAGCTTAAGCTTTCTAAGCAGAACGAAGAATCTCAACGTGCTTTTCAGGCGGCAGAAGCAGGTATCCAGCAGACACTCGAGAGAGGAAGTCCTGTAGGTACACTTAACTTGCCACAATCCCTTGATAATAACTCATTCTTTTCAACAACATTCACTCCTGATACTGGACCAGCAATTGTTATGAATAATGGGCAAGATGTTGATCAGGCAGTTGGAGCCGATGTCTGGTTATCAAATTACTCGCCTGACCCCCTTCTTCTCTTTGGTAGTCCGATGGGTAGTGGCAGCGCTGTTGCTATAAC
>CAYTCO010000006.1:13958-31534 GCA_964436385.1 uncultured Gammaproteobacteria bacterium | reverse complement strand
ACCCCCTTCTTCTCTTTGGTAGTCCGATGGGTAGTGGCAGCGCTGTTGCTATAACTATGTACTGGGGGTCAACCAACCAAACATCCTGCGCATCAACGGGAGACGTTGTAGCACCTGCGGTCGAAGTAGTTTTATTAAGATTAAACTCTAGTGGTAACCCAATAATTGAAAAGAGCCTTTATGAATCTGCCGGGTGTCTTGCTTCTAATAGACTTGGTACTACAGATACAAATTCAGTAACTCAAGGCACTACCCCCGTTGCTCCAAATACACCAAAGATCGGATTTCAATTTAGAAACCAAGCACCTTTGCGATTTGGAGGTGCGAGTATCCAAAATGGATTGATCATGAAAGTTATTCCCATATTTAATTCGACAATAGTCGGATTTAGTTCTGGCACAACCTTTCCTGCGCAGGGTTCAATTGTTGAGTCAACTGGTTCTTCCGGAGATACGGTTAGAAAGGTCGTATACTACCAATCTTTCCCACAAATGCCACTTGAAGTGTTTCCATATTCTTTACTGTCCCAATGAGTGCAACTTTTGGTCTTGATATAGGTACAACCTCCATTAAAGCGTTTTCCCTTAAGAAGGGGGGTTCTTCCTATGTTATTGAATCTTTAGGTATTGGTCCTGCACCTCAGAAAGGTATTCTCTCGGAAGCTCCCGAAGATTTGCAGGCCTTTTCTGAAGCTATCAAGGGTGTTATCGCAAGCGCTAACATAAAACAAAAAGAGGTGAACATTGCGTTACCAGAAAGTCAGGTTTATACAAAAATAATTGAAATGCCCTCACTATCCGAAAAGGAATTAGCAGCAGCGCTCAAATACGAAATGGAGCAATACATTCCACTACCGCTTGATCAAGTAAAAACAGACTGGCAAATACTCGGATCATCAGGTAAGGGAAAAACGACGAGGGTTTTACTCGTTGCCGCATCCCAAAGTCTTATAAAAAAGTACGAATCAATTATGGACACATTGGGAATTGTGCCAGCCACAATCGAGACGGAAATGCTTTCCGTTCATAGATCACTATACCCTCTAGTTAATACTGCATCGTCAAACATGATTGTCCATCTTGGAGCAGCTACAACTAACATTGCTGTCGTTGAAAATGGTGAAATCGTCATGGTATTTACAGTTGATAAGGGTGGAATTGCAATTACTCGCGCAATATCGCTTGATTTAGGGATTGAACTTACGCAGGCAGAGTCTTACAAAAAAGCATATGGACTTAATAAAGATGCTTTTGAAGGTAAAATAGGTAAATCTCTTTTTCCAATTCTTGAATCGATTTTAGGAGATATTAAAAAGACATTGCTTCTATATAAAGATAAGAATCCAAACCAACCGGTAACACAAATTATTCTATCAGGAGGATCTGCTCAATTGCCGGGAATAGATATTTATCTTACTAATCAGTTAAATATCCAGGTTGTTTTGGGTAATGCATTCCAAGTTTATGGAATCAAAAACGTTCCACCTCAAGTTGAATCTGATTCTCTAAGTTTTAATGTTGTAGTCGGTCTTGCTCTCAAGGATGTTCTTTAACCTCAATGAAAAAGGGAATTAATCTATCACTCGGACGCAAGCGCGTCGACACATTACTTCGTAAAGTTTTTGTTGGATCAGTTGCTGTTTTTTGTTTGGTTTTTGTTGTAGCAATAGTATTGATTGCCTACAGGCTAATACTTAAGACAACCTTTGACGGACTAGATCTAAAAGAACAAGAGTTAAACAGTCAGCTACTTGCACTGACTGACAAGCGGGACAAGCTTCTAGAGACGAAAAGCAGAATTACTGAAATAAAGAAAGTCCTTAGCAGTAGAGCTCCTGTTACAACTCGCATGCAGACTATATCTGAGGTTGTGCCAATAGGCGCATCGGTTAATGGTTTAAGCGGTGCTGACGATGAAATGGAGATTAGTCTTGAGAGTGAAAATTTATCTTCTCTCAATGAGCTAATCGAGCAAAAGATCACGGAGATTGCACAAGACCAAAAAAAGGGCATTAAAAAGGTCGAATTAAGGTCGTTTGGGTTAAATCCCAAGACATCGCTTTACCTGGTTGCTTTAGGGATTACGTTTGAATAATATGGAAGAGTTAAAGCAGATTTATAAGAAAAGAAAGCAGCAGCTGTTACCGCTTTTTTTTGGTTTTGCGGCCTTTTTTGTATTTGTAAGGATAGTCCTTCCACAGTGGACGGATGTTACGGATGTAAGAATCTTACTTTCAGATAAAGAGAACGCAGTTAAGGCAAAGGAGGAGACAATAAGGCTTCTTAATTCTTTGCCAACCGAAAAGGTTGAAAGCGATTACGCTCTTGCAACGACTGCTCTCCCCCTGCAAAAGGATATTATTCTGATTTTTACGGAACTTAATGATGCCTCGTCACGTGCCGGGGTGGCTCTTGGAGGGTTTAATGTAAAAGTTGGTGATATTTATAGTTCTGAAAAAAAAGAAACGGCAGGTAGTAAAACAATAAGCGGCATTCCATACATAGATATTTTAGTTAATGTAAGTGGTCAGAACGAGAACCTAAGGCGTTTTGCGGAAGAACTCTACAAAAGCATTCCTCTTGTTGAAATAAAATCTATAGATGTTGCAAAAAATGATGCCCGCTTTGGCGTAAACTTTTTTTATAAACCCGTTGCTTTACGTCCAACAAGTACCCAGATAACAGCATTGAAGTCTCTTTCTGCGCCTGAGGAGGCACAGCTTAAAGAGCTTTCTGAATGGAAAAGTAACATAGTTCCTTTTAGATAAGATCTGGTCTTCTATCTTTTGTTTTTTGAAGTGCTTCTTTATTTTTAAACTCTGCAATTTTCTTAGGATCTCCTGATAGAAAAACTTCAGGTACTTTTATGCCATTAAAATCTTCAGGTCGTGTATATTGAGGTCCCTCCAATTGCCTCTTGCCGTCGATTTCTGAGTGAGATTCGTATCTGGTCGCATCTGGGTCTTTTAACACACCCGGAACAAGACGAGTTATGCTGTCAATAACTAAAAGTGCAGGTATTTCTCCGCCTGTCAGAACATAGTCTCCGATTGAAATTTCAAGATCAACCAGAGCCCTTATTCTTTCATCAAAACCTTCATAGTGTCCGCACACAAGAATTAGATGGGAAAGCTTTGAAAAATCCTCAGCAATTTTTTGTGAATAAACTTTTCCTTGTGGACAAAGAAGAACAACTTTTTCACCATCTATTCCAGTTTTTGTGGATTCAATCGCTCTTGCCAATACATCAACCCTAAAAACCATACCAGTCCCCCCACCGTATGGTTTGTCATCAACAATTTTGTGGGGACCAATGCCAAAATTTCGGTGATCAACAAGGTTATACTCAATTAGACCTTTTTCTTGTGCTCTTTTTAAAATTGAATGATTGAGAATAGACTCAAAAAGACTTGGAAAAAGTGTAATTATGGAGATTTTCAATTTTCTTCTACGTTTATCTCTACTCTCTTATTTTCTTTGATTGCTTGAATCTTTACTAATTGTTTCATTGCATTAATGACCTTGCCGCCTTTTCCAATGATTCTGCCGATTTCTTCTTGTGGGGCATGAATAGTGAGCATGACACTACCCTCTTCTTCACTTTCGGTAACCGTAATTTCCTTGTTATCGATTGTTGATTTGAGGATGTATTCAAGAAGTTCTTGCATGGAATTAGTTGGCTTTTTCTTTTTTAACTTTCTTGTCGCGCTTTATATCCTCAATTGCATCTTTCACGGCAGGAGTTAGTTGTGCTCCTTGGGAGATCCAGTATTTAATCCTGTCGTTATTGAAATCTTTCGTAATAGCACTTACGGTTTTTTCGTAATATCCCAATAACTCAACAGGTTTACCGTCTCTTTTGCTACGCTTTTCCTTAACAACGAGTCTGAATTTTCGCTCGCCCTTTTTACCGGTTCTTGTAAATCGAATTACTAACATGGGTGTTATTGTACTATTTTTGAGGCTTTTTGGCAAGCTTTTTTTTACGTCTGAACGTTCAATGCTTCCAGGGCTTTTTGAGCAGCATCTTTTTCGGCGTCTTGCTTTGAACGTCCTGTTCCTTTTGCGACCAAATCATCGTTCAGATATACGCCTGAAGTGTATTCTTTTTCGTGGTCTGGCCCTTGCTCTTCCAAGATCCTATAATCAGGTGAAACCCTATACTTTTCTTGCATAAACTCCTGAAGCATACTCTTTGCGTCTTTAAGTCCTTGCGTTCCGACGAATTCGTTCTGATTTGCAAGAATGGTCGCTTTAATAAACTCCCTGGCTTTTTCGATTCCACCATCCAGGAAAAGTCCTCCCACAACAGCCTCATAAGTATTTGCAAGAATCGTTTTATTTGACCTTCCACCGCTTTCTTCCTCCCCCTTGCTCATTCTAAGCAACGCGCCTAATCCAAGGGAATCAGACACTAGATATAGAGTTTGGGTATTTGTGAGAACTGAGCGAAGACTTGTTAGCTCACCCTCTTTAAGATTTGGATATTGCTCGTATATTGCGCTTGAGACCACAAAAGAAAGTATGCTGTCACCCATAAATTCAAGTCTTTCGTTTGACTCGTTAACGTCTTTATTCTCATTAAGATATGATCTATGAGTGAAAGCTAGTGTGTAGAGGTCTTGGTTTGAAAATTCTGGTAATTTAATATTCATTATTTTTTAAGTAATTTACCTAATGCTCCATTAATAAAGCCTGGGCTTGCATCCCCTCCAAATTCTTTAGCAAGCTCAATTGCCTCATCAACGATAACTTTTGGAGGTGTTTCCTTCTCAAATTGTAACTCATAAATTGCCAGTCGCAAAATCGCCAAATCTACCTTGTTGATTTTTTCGATCGGGAATTCAGGAGCAATATCGGCAATTATAGCGTCAATTTCCCCAAGTTTTGAAATTACCTCTTTCGTTTTTTCGTTATTAATTTTTTGGTCTAGAAAGCTGTATGAAAATAGAAGCTGGACAATATCTTGCCTTTTTTTGTGACGGGGATCAGAGGCTGTCTTCATTACAAGATTATATAACTTTCTTGCCCTTGTAGTATCCACAAGCCTTACAAATTGTATGTGGTGTTGTTACACTTCCGCAGTTTTTGCACACAGAAGAGGCCTCAACTCCTAGTGAAATAGAGCTTCTTCTCTTGCCTTTTCTCTGTCTTGAATGTCTTCTCTTTGGTTCTTGCGGCATACTTTTTAATTTAAAATTCTAAATTTAAAATTTAAAATTGACCTTAGGTATTATAGTAAAAATTGTGCCTAAGGTCAAGACTAGTCTGGATGAATTAATTTAAGAGTTACGTTATCAACCCTCTCAAGCAGTGTTTTATTATCTTTAAGATGTGGGTAAATGCTCTCGGCATTCATTTTTGCCTCCTCAACAAGAGTGCTATCTGAAAAGTTTGCAACCCTAAACCCTTTGAATCCATGTTGAGCTGTGCCGAAGAGATCTCCACCTCCTCGAAGCTTTAAATCCAATTCTGCAAGTTCAAATCCACTATGCGATGTTTCCATAAATTTTAGCCTTTTCAAAACTTGTTCATTCTCAGATTCACTAAATAACAAACAATATGACTGTTTATTACTTCGGCCCACTCTTCCTCTAAGCTGATGCAGTTGAGCTAGACCAAATCGATCGGATGCTTCAATCACCATAATTGTTGCGTCAGGTATATCGATTCCAACCTCAACAACTGGGGTGGAAACGAGGACGTGGTATTTCTTATCCTTAAAGTCGCGAAGGACTTGGTCCTTCTCTTTGGACTTAAGTTTTCCATGCAAAAGACCCACCTTAAGTGCCTTTAGATCTTCCTTCTTAAGCCTTTCGTACTCTACTTTTGCAGCCTTTACAGTATCCATGCTCTCAGACTCTTCGATAAAAGGACAAACAATAAATGCCTGATCAATATAGCCACTTTTTATTATTTGATCCTTTATCCATTTGTAAGCGTTTACGCGTTTTATGGGTGGAACAAGCCAAGTTTTTATCTTTATGCGCCCAGATGGTACTTCCCGAAGAAGTGAAAGATCCAAATCTTTATAAATTGAAAGAAGAATAGTTCTTGGTATCGGGGTTGCTGTCATTGTCAGAAAATGCGGGTTCTTTCCTTTATCTCGAAGTACTGCTCTTTGTTCGACACCAAATCTCTGTTGTTCATCGATCACAACAAGACCCAGATTATCAAACTTTTTACCCTTTTGGATAAGCGAATGCGTGCCTACTACCAGATCGGGAGTTGGGAGTTCGGAGTTGGGAGGTTGGGCTTTTGAAGAACTAGTTAAGAGTTCGACAACAATACCTAGTGGCTCAAATAACTTCCTTAACGTTTTGTAGTGCTGATTGGCAAGAATCTCTGTTGGGGCCATAAGAGCTGACTGATATCCATTGAGACGAGCAATATATATGGATATTGCGGCAACTATTGTTTTTCCGCTTCCCACATCCCCCTCAAGAAGTCTATTCATTGGAATTTCCTTTTGTAGATCTTCTTTTATTTCATCAAGTGCTTTTTTCTGTCCGTCTGTGAGCGTAAATGGCAAAGAATCGACAAATTTCTTAATTCTTAATTCATTATTCTTAATTCCAAACGGAATTCCTTTATTTTTTTTATTCCATTCGTCTCTCCTTTTAATAGCTGCAAGTTGGGCTAAAAATAGTTCGTCAAAGGCTAGTCTTCTTCTAGCACTCGCAACTTCCTCAAGATTTTTTGGGAAATGACACGAATATAATGACTCAAAAAGAGATGTATATTTTAATTGTTTTATTAAATCGTAAGGCATGAAATCTGCAATTTGGTCTTTGTTATTATTCAAAATGTCGAATATTCGATTTCTCAACCATTTAGAAGAAAGGCCTCTCGTTTCGTTGTAAACAGGTACAAGACCAGTTGTATGAATTCCATTAGATTGAGACAAAACTTCGTATTCCTTAACCTGAAATGAAGGTTTTTTACCAAAAAATTCAAGCTTTCCAACGATACCAACTTCATCCCCGGGGTGAATGATTCTAGTAATATACGACTGGTTGAACCAGGTTACTGAGATTGTTGCAGTACCGTCCGTTATTTGAGCTTTTTGAAGAACAAACCTTTTCTTAGTGTATTCATTTTTGATATCTAAAACTTTGCCTTTAACAACAGCTGTTTCACCCAATTTTATTTTGTTCATCGGAAGGACGTTTGAGTAGTCTTCGTACCTAAAAGGAAGATGAAAAAGAAGATCTTCAATTGTTTCGATATTAAGTCTTAAAAGCGCTGACTTTTTAAGTCGAAATGTGAGACCTGCATCAGCTACTGGTGTTTTGAGAATCATTATTGAGGAAGCATGTACGGCAGGATCGTTGTTGCAATCATAGCAACAACAACTATTACCATAAGAACTGTCATAACCCATTTATGCTTACGAATTAGATTCATGATTTTTTAATTTTAACATAATTTCGCTTTCCGATTTTAAGAATTCCACCATCAAAAAGCTCGTCATTTCTCATAAACGGATTATCAATTTTTGTATCATTCATAAATACACCGTGTTGCTCGACCAGTCTTTTCCATTCAGAAACCGAACTTATAAGACCTTTTTCAAGAAGTATCGAGGAAACGGTTTTACCATTTGGAAATTCTAGCGCGGCAATGTCATCAGGCAATTGTTTGTCTTGGACAACTGACTTAAAACTACTCTCTGCGCTTATTGCTTCCTCTTCAGAATTTAATTGTTTCACTATCTCGTATGCCAAGCGTTTTTTAAATATAATCGGATTTTCACCAGATTTGATTTTTTCCTCAATCTCTTTAATCTCTCCCATCGGAACATCAGTTAGATATTCCAGAGCTTTTACAATAACATCGTCTGAAAGGCTCATGATTTTGCCATAAAGTACTGAGGGATCATCTGTTAAGCCCATCACATTTCCCTCAGATTTGCCGATTTTTCTTCCCTGAGAGTCTTCGAGTAAAGGAGTTGTCATTACAAACTTTTCTTTTCCCTTCATGGCTTTTAAAAGTTTCCTTCCCACAAGCATGTTAAAGGTTTGATCTCGACCACCAAGCTCTAGATCAACTTCCATTTCAACAGAATCATAACCCTGAAGAACAGGATAGAAAAATTCACGCATGTTAATATCAGCGTTTTGTTTTATACGTTCTTGAAACATGTCGCGTTCTATTAATTGCTGATGAGTAATATGGCCAAGAATTTCCAAAATGTCTTTTAAACCCAATTTATTCAACCAGTCACCGTTGTAAAGTATCTCAACTGCATTCTCCCCCTCAAAATCTAGAAGTTTTTTTGCCTGCATAACGTAATCTTTTGCGTTTTGTTTAAGCTCTTCCTCACTAAAAAACTTGTCTCTTGAGGAAAGCTTTCCTGATGGATCCCCCGCTTGTCCCGTCCCTGTTCCTATTAAAAATATTACTTTGTGACCTGCCTTTTGCCACTGCGCAAGTTTGCGAAGACCAATCATGTGCCCTATATGAAGGTCTGTTCCAGTAGGATCAAATCCTTGATAAAGCTTTATCTTTTTTCCACTTCGAAGTACTTTTTCAAGTTCGAGTTTTGAGGGATAAATGGTATCAACCCCACGCGTTAGTAAATTCTCAATCTCGTCCATGTAATTATTATACAAGAGTTTTTGGAGGATTTTAAATGCTTATGGATTAAGGGGTGAAATTTTCATTTCCTCTACCACTAGTTGCTACCCGAATGCCTACGTATGATGTTGCTCCAGCAATGAGGCTGGTAAGTAGTAACTCATTATAAATATCCGAGTACTGTTCTTCTATTGATGTATTTAATGATGCAACCGTTTCTGTAGCTTGCGTAGAAACACCATCATTACTTTGTTCTTGTCCCTGAGCAATTGTTTATATCTTCAAATAATAGAATTCCAGAATCAATTGCAGTATATGTTGCGCCACCGACAGCAATCAGTTGTTCTAAAACAAATAATCCTCCGCCTATTGTTTTCCTTGCAAACACACTCTAAATATAATGCTTTTTTGAAGGTTTTCAATGATAAAAATCACTCTCGGTGCGCTCCGCGAACGGTCTGTGATTCACACTACTACTCATCATGATATGGGTTGAACCCCTATTTGATTTTTGCTTCATCTTTTGCCGAATTTTTCAATTCGGGGTTGAACCCCTAAAGAAACCCCTAAAGAAACCTTTAGAATACTCAGTTCAAATCCCCTCCGGGGAGTTACCCGTTCATAAAATTTAGGCTTGGTACTAGGTTTGGCCAAAAAAACTAGAAATGGTATACTAATAACCATTGTCCATATGTATTATCGAAGTAGACTACGCAGGACTACCCAACAACGAAGTCGTTCACCCTTTTCCGCCAAGACAGCTTTTCTGCAAGCTAGACTTGCAAAATACGCTTTCTTTGGTCTTATCGGGCTTATTATCATAGGCTTTTTGTACGTTCTCTGGGTAAGTCGTGATCTTCCAACTCCAGGTAAGCTTGCCAACGGCGATATAAAGGATTCGACGAGAATCATGGACAGAAATGATAAGCTACTCTACTCTTTCTACAAAGATTACAACCGCATTTATGTCAATCTTGACCAGATTCCCCAGCAGTTAAGGGATGCAACAATTTCTGTTGAGGATAAAGATTTTTATTCAAACAAAGGATTTTCTTTGACTGGAATGTTTCGTGGACTTGTAATCGACCCTATCTTTCGAGGTCGGGCGACGGGAGGATCAACGATAACGCAGCAGCTTATTAAAAACACCCTTTTGTCACCCGAAAGAACGCCAACAAGAAAACTTAAAGAATTGATTCTTGCAGTCCAAGTCGATTCTAGATTTACGAAAGATCAAATTTTGGAAATGTATCTTAACAACATTCCATACGGGGGAACAGCAGTTGGGATCGAGGCTGCTTCGGATCTTTACTTCAATAAACACTCAAAAGACTTATCGCTTTCACAAAGCGCATTTCTTGCAGGTCTTCCCCAGCGCCCATCCTACTATTCACCATACATTAATAAGGAAAAAGCATACATTGGAAGATCTGAGCAGGTTTTAAAGCGAATGCGTGAAGATGGAAAGATTTCAAAAAAACAGGAAGAACAAGCGCTAGCAGAAATTAAGAAATTTACTTTCGATGGAGAGCAAAAAACCGAAGCAATCAACGCACCTCATTTTGTTATGTACGTAAGGCAGCAATTGGTTGATATGTTTGGGGAGAACTTAGTTAGCAATGGTAATTTGACCGTAAAAACCACACTAGATGCTGAAATTGAAAGCGACACAGAGGAAATTGTTCAGAAGGAATTTGAGAAATACAAAAACTACAAAGTAAACAACGCTGCAGTTGTTGTCCAGGACGTCAAAACCGGTGGAGTTTTGGCAATGGTTGGAAGCAAAGACTATTTTGAGACAGACAATGACGGCAACTTCAATGCAGCAACCGCCCTTCGCCAGCCCGGTTCATCGCTCAAGCCAATCATGTATGCTGTTGCTTTTGAAAGAGGTTATACGCCTGCAACATTGGTTATGGACGTCAAAACAGAATTTCCAGTTATTGATCCAACAGACCCCACATATACCCCCGTCAATTACGACGGAAAATTTAGGGGGCCGGTTCAGCTGAGATTTGCATTGGGAAATTCTCTTAACGTCCCAGCAGTTAAAATGTTGGCGCGAGTCGGTATAAAATCTGTCATGCAGAAAGGATATGATATGGGAATTGAAAATTGGGAGCCGACGAACAATAATTTACAAAATGTCGGACTTTCTCTGGTTCTTGGAGGACGCGAAGCGTCCCTTCTTCAAATAACAACAGCCTATTCAACATTTGCGCGCCAAGGTGTAAAAAAGTCTCCATACTCAATAACCGAGGTAAAGGATAGAAATGGAAAAGTTCTTTATAAGCATTCAGATGAGGCAGGAGAAAGGGTTTTGGATGCAGGAGTTGCCTATCTTATCTCGCACATTTTGCTTGACAATGTTGCAAGAACTGAGGCTTTTGGTCCAAACTCGTTTCTTAATGTTTCTGGCAGAACAGTTAGTGTTAAAACTGGAACAACTGACCAAAAAAGAGATAACTGGACTATTGGGTATACGCCCTCCTACGCCGTTGGAGTATGGGTTGGAAACAATGACAACACGCCTCTTGACCCAAGAATTGCATCGGGTGTAACCGGTGCAAGTCCAATTTGGAACAAGGTTATGACAAGGGTCCTAAAGGGGACTAAGACGGAGGATTTTCCAAAGCCTGACAACATAATGGATAAACAAATAGACTCATTTTCAGGAGGAGTACCAATAGATGGTCAACCAACTAGAGTTGAGTATTTTGTAAAAGGAACTGAGCCGTCAACTAAATCACCAATATATACGACTCTTAAAATGTCAAAACACGACAATGGAAAATTGGCGTCTGATGAGGAATTAACCAGAAGCGATTATGATTCATTGGAGGTTATCAATTTTGTCGAGGAGGATCCTGTTTCGACAGATGGAAAGAATCGTTGGCAAGAGGCAATTGACGCTTGGGTAAATGAAAAATATAAAGACGACCCTAAGTACAAAAGGCCGAGTGAAAAGTCGGGTTACAAGTACGATAGCAATAGTCAGCCTCCAACTGCAACCCCAACACCATAAGGGAAATATATAGAATTTATTATTTACTATTAAATGTTAAATGATAAATATTAAATAGTATATTTGTTATGATTAATGTGTATCTATGTTTGGATTGTTTGAGTCTGCCCAGAAAGAGCCTAAAAGCACTAAAAGCCTCACTGGTTTTGTAAAATTTGAAGGAAACCCCATACTTGGACCTAATGAGAATATTCCCTGGAAATCAAAAGCAGTTTATAACCCAGCGGCAATTTACTTAGATGGAAAAGTACACCTTATTTACCGTGGCCAAGGGAAGGATGGGGTAAGTTGTCTTGGTTATGCAACATCAAGTGACGGATTTAGTATAGAAAAAGATTTTGATGATCCAATATACAGACCCTCAGCTTCATTTGAACTTCCAACAAAACAAGGGTGGAATTCTGGATGTGAAGATCCAAGAATAACAAAAGTTGGAGATACTCTAATCATTACTTATACAGCGTATGACGGGACAAATCCTCCAAGAGTAGCCATGACCTCAATTCTAGAAAAAGATTTTCTATCCCAGAACTTCGTCTTTGAGCCTCCAAAGCTTATTTCTCCACCTGGGGTTGATGATAAGGATTGTTGTATTATTGAAAATCCTTCAAACGGAGGATATATAGCATTTCATAGGCTGGGTAATTCCCTTTGGATGGATAAATTAAGAGATTTGGATTTTCCAGACATAAAATTTTTGACTGGAGGTATTTTGGCTACTCCAAGAGATGACTCATGGGACAATATAAAAATTGGGCTTGCCTCTAGCCCAATCGATACATCTGATGGTTTATTGCTTTTTTACCACGCTCTTTGTAATCCTGGATTTAAGTATCAGATAGGTGCAATGCTGATATCAAAAAGCGACCCACATAAGATAATTGCAAGAAGCAGCGCCCCTCTTCTTTCACCAGAGCTTGCTTATGAAAAAGAGGGCCAGGTGCCTAACAGTGTGTTTTCCTGTGGCTCAGTTGTAATTTCAGATACAATATATATGTACTATGGCGGCGCTGATACTGTTACTTGTGTTGCAACAATGCCAATGCAGAATCTCTTGAATGTATTACTGAACTAAATATTAAAAATGAAAAAACTATTATTGTTTATTGCATTTGCCAGCTCCTATCTCCTAGCTCCAAGCTTCTTAAACAGTATCCATGCTCAAACCCCAACTTCATCTGCTCCTGCTGCAGTTGAGCAATCGGGTGAGGCAACACTGGGTGTTGCCAGAATGATTGAGACTACTGAAAAGAACGTTGTGGATGGTACCCTCCTTTCAGCAGGAAGTGATGAGAAAGGAGCAATAAGGACAAATATTCCATACGACTCTCAGATATTGGGGGTTGTTTCATCTGATGCTGCAATAATTCTTAACAGTACTTCAAGTGAAAATGGAGTTCCTGTTATCTCAACTGGATCTGTTTATGTCCTTGTAAGTTCAATTGAAGGTCCTATTAAAAAAGGAGATCTCGTTACCTCCTCCACTGTTCCTGGAGTTGCAGCAAAGGCAAATAAAGAAGGATACGTATTGGGAAGCGCGTTGGAGGATTATGCAAATAAAGACACTAAAAAGATAGATAAAATAGCAGTTAGTCTTGATCTTCATTATTTCAACGCAAAACCGACTTTCCCAGGTACTTTGTCTGATATTTTTAAGCTTATTTTAACTCCAACCAAGGATGGTCCATCTGCCCTATTTAAGTACATAATGGCTGCCATGGTAATACTTGGATCTATGATTTTGGGATTTTTGAGCTTTGGTCGTGCTGCGGCAAAAGGGGTTGAGGCATTGGGACGAAACCCAGCTGCAAGCAAGATAATTCATATGGGTATTATATTCAACGTTGCAATAGTTGTTGCTATTGCCCTTGCTGGCCTTGCCGTAGCATTTCTAATCCTCAGGTTATAAAAGGATAGGGGTCCTGCCACTCCTCACCCCCATTTGCGAGCATATCCGCCCGCTCTACTTGTTTAAATTCAATAAAGATCGCTTGCGTCATGTTCTCAATGGGGGTCCCCCAGTCGTGTCACCCAATTGAAGAATATTTCAGACAAAAATCGGTGAAGATACTACGCTAAATTGTTATGGGATGAGATTGGTTCTGCGGAATAGTGGACTATGGGACTATTAGCCTCAAATCCTTATTCTTCCCCTTCACAAAAAAACGAATTTAACCTATTATTAAAGGTATATGCCCAACCTGCTCTTCCAGGTTATTACTGTTGTGTTTAACTTGGTAATAATCATTTTTGTTATCTTTTATCTTCTTAATTTACGTAATAAAGAGAAGGAAATTGACCGTAAAATACACAAAATAGATACCGATTATGATCAGGTTGTGGGTCACACATCAAGTCAGCAACACCAGATAGTTGAGGGAGCAATGAGCCAATCAAATCAAATAATGCAAATCGCGACTCATCAAGCAAACCAGATTCTGGCAGGGGCACAGTATCTTTCCCAGACGACAAAAGCAACTCTTGATGCATCGCTTCATCAAATGGTTACTGAAGTTCAGAGCACGAGCTCCACTTCAAAAATAACCCTAGAGCAGGCAATGCAAAAAATAATTGTTGATGTACATAAAGAGGCCTTTGAGTCGGGTAAGCAAATGGCGACAAGTTATCAAAGCTCGCTTAAGAAAATAAGCGACAATTCACTCTCAGGTTTTCAAAATGTTACAAATGAGCTTGAACTTGAGTTGTCTATGCAAATTAAAAACTTTAGGCAGGAACTTTTGGCAAATATTGAAAAAGAAGTAGAGAGCTATAAGGCTGCGAAAATGAGACGTGTTGATCAGGCAAGCGTTGTTTTAGTTGAACGTATAGCTCAGCAAGTTCTCAATAAGTCTTTGACAATTGATGACCATGAGAATCTGGTTATAAAATCGCTGGATAAGGCGAAAAAAGAAGGAGTTTTTGACTAAATGGAAGAACATATAGATTTGGCTGATTTATTTAACACAAGACCTCAAGCTGTTGACTTTTCGGCCCGGCTTACCATTATCTTAAAAAAAGTTTTTGAAAAGGAATTTAACCCAGAAAAAATATTTATGGAGCAATTTGGGATAGAAAAAAAGGATAAGTTTATGACATTGCTTCGTGATAATAACGTAAACCCACAGTCAAGGCTGGATATAAAAAATTTCATGGAAAAAATTCTTGAAAGAATCAATGTGTTGCCCGTTATATCACTAGTTCTTGCTTTTGAACCGAACGAACACACTCTTCAACTTTTCTCTAGGTGGTTTACACTAAATACTAATAAGCAGGTCCTTTTTGACATAAAAGTAGACAAAAAGCTTATAGCTGGGGCAGCAATTCTTTCAAATGGTAAATATCTAGATTTTTCAATCAAGCCGGAATTTGATGTCATTTTTGCCCAAATGTTCAAGCCGCAGCCGAAAAGCATTTCGACCAAACAATAATGAACGCAGAATTTAACGCATTGCTCGAAAAAACTGGTGAGTATGGTGTTGTTTACCAAGTAGCGCATCCAATTGTATTCATCGAGGGGTTGCCCAAGGTGAAGTCACATGAGGTGATAGTCTTTGAAAGTGGTCAAAAAGCTGAAGTATTTGCTATTAATCGAGGAAAGGTTGAGGCCCGGGTATTTTCTCACGAACCAATAAGAGTTGGGACAATGGTAACAAGAACAGACCAACCATTATCAGTTCCGGTTGGACCCGAGGTTCTTGGCCATGCGTTAAGTCCACTTGGAGATCCTTTGGATACGACTATTGAATATACTCCACCAAAAACTCTAAGAGATTTAGACGCAAGGCCCGCTGGAATATCGGGTCGTCAGAAAATTACAAAACCACTTATTACTGGAGTGTCTTTAGTTGATCTTATGATTCCTCTTGGAATTGGACAGCGCGAACTTATTATCGGTGATCGAAAAACAGGAAAAACTTCACTTCTTATGACGGCAATTAAAAATCAAATATTTGAGGGCAACACTGTGATATACGCAGCAATTGCCAAGAAGAAAAGTGACATTAAAAGACTCCAGGAATTTTTTGTTCACGAAAAAGTTATGAGCAAAATTTGTATCGTAGCAACTAGCTCTTATGACTCCCCTACTCTAATTTTCCAGACCCCGTACGCTGCAATGGCTATAGCTGAGTATTTTCGTGATCAGGGGACAAATACAATACTTGTTCTTGATGATCTTTCAACGCACGCAAAGTTTTATCGTGAGTTGTCACTTCTTGCCCGTCGTTTTCCAGGCCGCGATTCATATCCGGGAGACATTTTTTACGTTCATTCAAAGCTACTTGAGAGAGCTGGGAATTTCAAACATAAAGAAAAGGGAGAAGTTTCAATATCTTGTCTTCCTGTGGTAGAAATTGTTGAGGGAGATTTTACTGGTTACATTTCAACGAACGTTATGGGTATTACTGATGGTCACATTTATCTTGATGCCAACATTTACTATCAAGGCATGCGCCCCGCCGTAAATGTCCCTCTTTCAGTGACCAGGGTTGGACGACAGACTTTGGATAAATTATCAAGAGAGATTAACAAGGAGTTAACTGCTTTTCTTGCGGACTTTTCAAAACTTCAATCTGTTAGTCATTTTGGGCAAGAGCTAACGGATGACGTTAAAAAATCTTTGAGGCTTGGGGATATGCTTAACAATTTTTTCAATCAGCCATATCAAGAAATCGTTCCTCACAAAGTGCAGCTAGTAATCGTAAGCATGATCTTGCAGGATATGCTTCAGAGCAAGGAAGATTTGGTAAAAGCAAAAAAGGCTCTTATTGCGTGCTACTATGACAGGGGAAAGCAAAAAATGATATACGATTTAACAGAAGCCAAAGAGATAAAGACTTTTAACGATACTGTTCTTAGTAACAAACAGCAACTCATGTCTCTAATCGGAATTGCAATGCCGCCAGCGCACCTGGAACAGGTACCAGTTGTGCAAGCACCGGTTGCACCACCAATAGAGGTTAAAACTTAAAACTAAAAAGATAATAAATATTAAATACTAAATAGTAAATATTAATTAAATATGCCACAAAGAAAAATCATTGCAGAAAATTTGGAGGCTCTAAACAGCCTTAAAGATTTGGCGGAAAGTTATGAAGAGATTGCAGTTATTCGTATGCAGAAAATTAAAGATTCGGTTCTAAAAACTCGTGATTTTTTACAGGATCTTTCCGACGTCTTTGTAGACTTAAAGTCGTCATATGACAGGGACGTTAAAGAGCTTATTGCAAAAAGAAAGCAAGGAAGCAAAACGATACTTCCTCTTCTGCAAAAAAACGGCAAAGTACTCATGGTCTATCTTTCCTCAAATGGAAGGCTATATGGATCAGTGACCCAGAAAACCTACAGGCTTTTAATGGCAGATCTTAAAAAGCCAGAAGGTCAAAAGGCAGATCTTATGATTATTGGGAGTGCCGGTAAAGAAATGTTTGAGAATTCAGGTATGGGCAAGCCTTTTACATACTTTGACCTTCCTGATATTGGAGTTGATATGAAGCACATAAAGGAATTGATGACTAAGTTTTTGCAGTATGAACAAGTCCATGTTTATTACGGTAAATTCGATAATGTTGTTAATCAAAGTCCGATAGGAACCAGTATTACCGGAGAAAATATTTTTGAGTCAGAAGTTGTTGCCCCGATTTCACGTGAAGATAGATTTATTTTTGAACCTATACTTGAAAAGATATTCTATTTTTTCGAAACACAGATTATCGCAAATCTTTTTAGCCAAACACTTCTTGAGAATCAGCTTGCCCGCCATGCTTCCCGCGTTAACGCAATGGAAGAAGCACTCATCCACATAGACGAAGAATCAAAAAAATTGCAGGCAGTAAAAAGGCTCTTAAAGCATCAACTTCAAAATAAGAAGCAGTTAGAAACCATTTCAGGACTTATTATCTGGAGCTAGAACATATGTTAATTGGAAAAGTAGTATCAGTTAAAGGACAAATTGTTGAAGTCGAATTTACCGG
>CAYTCO010000006.1:0-13858 GCA_964436385.1 uncultured Gammaproteobacteria bacterium | reverse complement strand
TAATTGGAAAAGTAGTATCAGTTAAAGGACAAATTGTTGAAGTCGAATTTACCGGTGAGAAGCCAAGGATTTATGATGTTCTCGTTTATCGTGAGGACCCAGGAGTTAAAATGGAGGTTTATACGTCTGCGACACCAAACTCTTTTTACTGTCTTGCTCTAACAGATGTTACAAAGCTTCATCATGGAGCGGATGTTGTAAATACAGAACAACCAATCAAGATTCCAGTTGGTCCTGAGCTTCTGGGCCGCGTTGTTGACACTTTGGGAAATCCGCAGGATGGTTTGGGGGAGCTAAAAGTTAAAGAAATGAGCCCAATAATCTCAAAAGATGTTAGTTTTTCTAACGTTGACATCCCGAAGGATTTACTCGAAACAGGGATTAAGGCTGTTGATTTTTTTACTCCAATCATTAAGGGAGGCAAGGTCGGTCTTTTCGGAGGTGCGGGTGTTGGAAAAACAGTTATCATCTCTGAGATTATTCATAATCTAGTTATCCTTGATCCGGAAAAGAATGTGACAGTCTTTACGGGTGTTGGTGAGCGCACTCGTGAAGGAGAAGAATTGTTTGAGACTCTTAAAGAGAGCAAGGTTATGCAGGGAGTAAGTCTTATCTATGGATCGATGGGAGAAAATCCAGCACTAAGATTTAGAACTGCTTTCACTGGGGTAACGCTTGCTGAATACTACCGGGATTCGCTTGGTAAAGACGTTTTGTTTTTTATCGATAATATTTTTCGTTTTGCACAGTCTGGATACGAGCTATCAACACTTATCAACTCAATTCCATCTGAGGGGGGATATCAATCAACCTTGACTTCTGAGATGGCATCATTCCATGAGCGGTTAGTTTCAACTGAAAAAAATGCCATTACAACTTTTGAGGCAATTTATGTTCCCGCCGATGACCTTACTGACAGCGGTGTTCAGGCGATCTTCCCTTATCTTGATTCAGGAATCATTCTTTCTCGCACTATTTATCAGGAAGGTAGATTTCCGGCGATTGACCTCTTGGGTTCAAGCTCTTCATCTCTCAACGCCGATACAGTTGGAGAGCTTCACTACCAGACGGCACTTGATGCACAGGCCCTGCTAAAAAAAGCAGTTGCTTTAGAGAGAATAGTTTCTCTTATTGGAGAATCTGAATTGTCTGCAGATGACCAAACGATTTATAAGAGGTCAAAAATGCTCAAGAATTTCATGTCGCAAAATTTTACCGTTGTTGAAACCCAAACAGAGAAAAAAGGTGTTTATGTGAGTGTTAAAGACACTGTAAATGATGTCAGAGATATTCTGGATGGTAAAGTTGACTCTTTAAAGCCTGAAGACTTTATGTTCATAGGAACTTTAAAGGATGTTGAGGAAAAATTACATACAAAATCTCAAATTATGACCGCCCAAATAGGACAAACTCCACTACAGCAAGTTCCGTCTGAAGCTGTTCCTCCAAAGGCTTAAGTAAATTTTTATGGCAAAGACATTTAAAGTAAAGATTCGCGATACAGAGAACACAATATTTGATGGAGAAATTGAAAGAATTAGTTCTTACAACGAAGTGGGCCCCTTTGACATCTATCCAATGCATGCAAACTTCATTTCAATTCTTAGGCAGGAAGTGAGCTTATATAATGGCTCAAAAGTAGTTAAAGAGCTAAAGTTTGAGCAAGCTGTATTAAAAGTTAAAGCGGACATAGCGCAAATCTTTTTAGGTATTGAAGTCCTCTTTCTTGACAATAAAGGTTAATCCTGTAGGAAAAATTTTCACGAAAACAAAGCTACATTAATAAGGTTTTTATGTCTTTTTTTTGGGGCTAATATGAAGCTGAAGTACAAAATTCTTACTCATTTATGTAATTTGCGTTGCTGTGGTTGAAAAAAAGCTTTTGCCACTCTCAATTTAGCCTCAAATGTTTTCACAAAACTAGGCGGTTTTTAAAGTATCCCCTTTTCTGTTAACAAAACTTCGTCAATTTTTAAACAAGGAAAATACAACTTTTAATAATCACAAAACTATAAGTCTTTAATTTCCATGCTTTTTCAGTGTTTCTTGGTACCAATTAATGATTGAAAAAACCTACTTTTAGACTATATCAATCCATATACTAATAAATCGGTTTATTTTCACACTGGTTACTCTATATATAGCAACCTTAAAAATTCCTTAAAAAACAGTATAGTTTGTTACAGTAGTAGATATTAACGAACGTTGACTAGTTTTACTCCTAATCGTTACAGTAGATATACACCCGTTTTATGGATCCTGATCGCCTAAAGTCAGTTTCGAAATTATTAAATTTAAAACAAGCGTCACACAAATTAGAGGTTTCAGTAGAAACACTCCAATACCTCAGTGACCGATACTCTCTTGTGCCTGTAATTGATTCCAAGGGAGAGATGTACTACAGTGAGGAAGATCTAAAGAGGCTTCTTGTAGAGAATTCTGCAGCAATCAATCACCCCTCAGTAAATGCAAATACTATGAGTCAGTCTAAGCTCATTCGAAGCTTAGATGGTGGAACAGAGGGAGCATTTGGCTCGCTTGTATGGTTGTCGGCATTAATGTTTGGAGCAATTGACGGAACAAGGAAGAAAGCATTTAGTTCAAAAAAGAGAACCATTGCCGCTTTTGGAATCCTGCTTCTTCTTCTCTTAGGCACGCAGCAAATCCTGTCAAAAGTTTTTCCTGAGAAAGTTGAGCTTGCTAAAGGTGAGACGGAAGGTGAAGTTTTGGCTGCTTCTACTTCAAAAGTTAAGCTTGCAGGAAGTGTTGTTTTTGGTCTTCCAGTTATCTCGAAGCAAAATTTAACAGTAAAAAAGAATTTTAGGGTTGAAGGTGAAAGCATATTCATTGGTGACATAACAGCCCCAAATGTTGTTTATGGGATAACAGCTGGTGAGAACATCGTTGTCAGCGGAGATCCTCAAAATCCTGTTATTTCAGCTGAGGCAAGCGGCGTTACCAGTCTTTTGGGAGAAGTTGGTGACGTAGAACTTTTAGCTGGAGATGATATACAGATAGACGGTTTGACTGTAAGCAATATATCAACTCTTGAAACTGTTATTGCTAGAGGCGATTGTTCTGGCTGTATTACTGATTCTCTTGTCGTAAACACGATAACGATTGATGCAGGTGGGACTGTAAATGCAGCCGCGATAAAAGACGGCGTGTTGGCTGCAACAATCGGAGGAACTGGACTTACTGAGTATGCAGTTGGAGATCTTTTATTTGCTGATACGACCAGCACCCTCGATACTCTCCCCGTTGGTACTACCGGCCAATTTTTGACTGTTGATATTGGTGGGCTGCCAGTTTGGGATACTATTACTTCGTTTGCAGTTGCAACTGTTGAGGAAGGTGACGCTGTCGTTTCGGCTCTTACCAATACTCTTGATTTTCTAGGCGGTGATTTCGATCTTTCAGTTTCTCCAGCAGGAGAGGTAAATATACAGCTTGCGTCTACTTTAACCTCGGTTGATGGCGTTGATGGAAGTTTTAACGTAGGAGGATCGCTTCTTTATGTTCCTGCTGGGCGGGTTGGTATTGGGGTCCTTCCAAATGATCTTGACGCAGATACAAATCCATTTGCGCTTGAGGTGATGGGTAGTATTGGACCAGGTGCTGATAACGTTTACGACTTGGGTTCGCCTTCAAGGCGGTATAGAAATCTTTACCTTACTGGTACAACGACCGCGGGTGGAGACATTACAATTTCAAATTCGGACCCATCTTTATTCTTTACGGACACTGATGTTGGTGATGACGATTTTGCCTTCAATCTGGAAAACTCCCAGTTTGAAATTATCAATACCACAACGGGCGCACAAGCGCTCATTTTCGCTTCTAATGGGGATGTTGGGATTGCTGGTGGTTCAGCCTCAACCGGATGTACAATCGAGAATTTGACAGGAAATCTGGTTTGTACTGGAAGTCTTGGATCACTCATTGGCGACAATCAACTTGTTTTGGGAAGTGGAAACACCACGACCATAAATTCCGCAACCCCCTCAGCGTCTCGTATTGCGACAATCCCAGCTCTTACCGGAAACGATGCGTTTGTTTTTGAAGCGCAAGCCCAAACACTAACCAACAAAACGATTGGGTCAACAGGCCTTGTTTTTTCAGGAGCAGCAATTGATTTAGCAACGGTTTCAGGTGAAGACCTAACTTTTACACCGGATGGAGCTGGTCAAATTGTTTTGTCAAACATAACAAGATTACTCAATCTTCCTGCAGCAGGAGTTGCTGCAACGACTTTATGCCGTGACAACACCAGTAATGAAATAACTCAATGTCCTGCAAATGCAGCAAACGTAACATTACAGCTTGCATACGATGCAGGAAATACAATAACTACAACAACTGGAAGGGATATTGCATTCACTTTGGCGTCGGGACTTGGAGTTTCAACTTCATTTACCCTAGCAAACGCCGGCACCTCAAATGCATTTGTTATAAACGACACAAATGGTGCTACAAATACATCATTACTGATTCAGTCAGGCGGCGCAACTACCCTTTCAATACTTGAGGATGGTTCATTAACATCATCAAGCTATGCATCGGTTTCTGGAAGTCTAACGATTGCAGGTGTCACACCTACCATTCAATCAACTGAAAATAATACGCTTACTATTGGCGGGAACACGACGGGACTCGTTTATATTAATGACGATGCTACTCTTGCTCCAAATCAGAGCCTTTTGGTAAGCGCGGGAGCAGGTACAGTTACTTTCAGAAATACATCAGGTCTATATATTGGGGAGGACATTGATCCTGGTTCCTCAAATACCCCTGGACAAATTGAGCTAACTTCTGACGGAGATAATGCATTTACGACCGTTTTCCAAGCGGCTGTTCAAACTCAAGATGTTATCTACACCCTTCCTCAAGATGACGGTTCAAATAATTATGTCCTGTCAACAAACGGAGCAGGTGTACTTCAATGGCAATCAGTATCAGGTGTTGGAGCGGGAACTATAAACGCTGTAGGAAACATTACAACAGGGAGTGCCTTTACGGGTAATGACACATCTCTCAATAAAGGAAATGTTTTGACTTTCGAAGGATCATCTTCTGTTGGTGATGCAAACGATATTATACTGACTTCGGTAAATCCAGCAGCGACGCTTACCTATACTCTTCCCGACCTTGGAGTAAATGGGACTTTTGCCTTCCTTGAGGGAACCCAGGAATTTACAGGAAGCAAAACTTTCTTAGATCTAACAATTGGGGATACAAATATTCCATTCACAAGCGGCAGCGCAACTTTTGACATTTTGGGTGGTGCAACAACAACTCTTACAATTCTTAATTCAACCGGGGGTCAAGTAACCAACCTTGATCTTTCCGATGGAGCACTATTTACAAACGGCACAGGAAGACTTACGAATGCAGGTGCACTTCAAAATATCACAGGTTATGACCAAACATCCGGCAACTTTGCAATTGCAGGGGCTGGCACTTTCTCAACGGGAATTGGGGCAATTAGTCTTAATGGTGCAACAACTGTCACCGGAACAAACACATTTAATGTGGGAACTGGAGCAACAACTCTTGGAGGAACGCTTGATGTTGCAGGCATTTCAACGTTTACAAATAATATTTCCCAGACAGGTGCTTCTACTTTTTCAACAGGAACAGGCAACATATCTCTTAATGGGGCAGTGAGCGTTACCGGAACAAACACATTTAATGTGGGAACTGGTGCAACAACACTTGGAGGTACGTTAACAGTTGCTGGATATTCCCTATTTAACGAAAGGACTACTGTTTCTGAAGGCCAGCAATTCAATGCTTCAGGAAGCGCAATATTTAGCCCCAGCGGTACAGAAAATGTAATCTTTAATACCGACTCTGATTCCTTTGTGAGATTTAATGGATTGCAGACAACTGTTGGAACTGCTTTGTGTTTGGATGGATCCGGTAATGTTGTGTATTGTACTGGAGCCCCATTCGGACTTCAAGCTGCCTACAATACCGGCAATACTATCGCAACAACAAACGGTCGAAATGTAGAATTCTTGCTTTATAACGACGTTACAGACGGAGGTGCACCAACGCAATTCTTACTCACAAATGCTGGTACCGGCTCTGCGGCCTTCGTAATCAATGATACTAACGCTTCAGTACAAGATGTGTTTGAAGCAAGATCGTCAGGGGCAGCTACGCTTAGAATTTCTGAAAACGGCAATCTGACAACGAGCGGCAACATAGTAACTACAGGAACAGGTGCAATAACCTCAAACGCGCTGCTAACAGCTTCAAACGGATTCACCCTCACAACCGGTGCAATTAATTTGAACGGAACATCAGGTCTGGTCGATCTAAACGGTCTCACTGGATACACAATTAATGCAGGTGCTAACAACGTTATCTTTACGTCGGCTAACTTTAACGTGACAGCAACAGGAATTAATGGGACTATAATCGGAGCGACTACTCCTGCTGCAGCAACCGTTACAACACTTACGACAACAGGCAACGCTTCTGTTTCTGGCAACCTTACTCTTGCTGGTGCTCCTAGATCAATTCAAGCAACTGAAAATAACACTTTAACAATTGGAGGAAATGAAACAGGAAACATATTGCTGTCCCCTCTTAATGGATTGGGAACTTTATTTGTCGATGGCAGTGCAACTGTTTCAGCTGATCTAGCCGTCTATGGAATTTCAAATTTCTATAACAATATCAATCAAATTGGAAATGGCGAATTTACAACAGGAACAGGCTTGGTCACACTTAATGGGGCAACGAGTGTTACTGGGACAAATACATTTACAGTCGGAACTGGTCTTACAACTCTTAATGGTGCGTTAACAGTTAATGGTGTATCAACTTTCAATAATAATATTTCTCAAACTGGCGCTTCAACATTCTCTACGGGAACCGGCGCAATAAGCCTAAACGGTGCAACAACAATAACTGGTACTAACACGCTAACAACAGGAACAGGCCTTGTCACAATAAATGGCGACACAACGATTTCATCAAACGTTGATCTTTTGGTAAGCGCAGGCACTGGAACAGTTGACTTCAGAAATACTTCAGGACTTACGATTGGTGAAGATACAGCTGTTAATACGGCCGGGGTTCTAACCTTAATTGGAGCAGGTGCGAATAACTTCTCTACGCAATTTACAACAGGCACACAGACTGAAAATATTGTTTATACTCTGCCAATTGATAATGGAGATACTAATTTCGTTCTAACTTCTGACGGCTCAGGTGTTCTCTCATGGCAGTCGGTAACGGGAGTTGGTGCGGGAACTATAGTTGCTGTTGGAAATGTTACTTCCGGTTCTGCCTTTACGGGTAATGACACATCTCTCAATAAAGGAAATGTTTTGACTTTCGAAGGATCATCTTCTGTTGGTGATGCAAACGATATTATACTGACTTCGGTAAATCCAGCAGCGACGCTTACCTATACTCTTCCCGACCTTGGAGTAAATGGGACTTTTGCCTTCCTTGAGGGAACCCAGGAATTTACAGGAAGCAAAACTTTCTTAGATCTAACAATTGGGGATACAAATATTCCATTCACAAGCGGCAGCGCAACTTTTGACATTTTGGGTGGTGCAACAACAACTCTTACAATTCTTAATTCAACCGGGGGTCAAGTAACCAACCTTGATCTTTCCGATGGAGCACTATTTACAAACGGCACAGGAAGACTTACGAATGCAGGTGCACTTCAAAATATCACAGGTTATGACCAAACATCCGGCAACTTTGCAATTGCAGGGGCTGGCACTTTCTCAACGGGAATTGGGGCAATTAGTCTTAACGGTGCAACAACTATTACGGGTAGCAATACATTTACATCAGGGACTGGTAACGTAACGCTAAATGGTGCAACCTCAGTTGCAGGCACTAACACATTTACTGTTGGAACAGGGCTTACTACTCTTAATGGTGATTTTATTTCAAATGGATTTTCTACTTTTAATGGAAGAACAACAATATCAACTGGTAACCAATTTAATGCTTCAGGTTCTGCATTCTTCTCGCCAAATATTGACAACGATGTTGTATTCAATTTAGACGCAGATTCATACGTTACATTTAATGGTTTGCAGTCTGTGACCGGTCAGAAGATTTGTATTGATGGGTCAAGTAATCTTGTTCTTTGTACTTCTCAAGGAGGAACACTTCAGCAGGCTTACAACGAGGGGAACACTATCGTCACGACATCTAACAGAAACATTGCATTTACTCTTTACAACGACATTTCTGATGGTGGATACCCAACGCAATTCACACTTGAGAATGCAGGCACAGCATCAGCTGCCTTTGTCATAAACGACACAAACGCTTCCGTTCAAGATGTATTCGAAGCTCGCTCCTCAGGATCTGCAACATTGAGAATTTCAGAGAACGGAACTCTTACAACCTCAGGCAATTTGCTAACAACAGGAGCAGGTACGATAACATCTGCAGGTCTTTTGACAGGATCAAATGGCATAACAATAACAACCGGAGCCGTAACTTTAACAGGTACTTCAGGTGCTTTAAATTTGACTGGTCTGTCGGCATCAAATCTTGATTTCGGAGTAAATAATTTACTCGTGGCCTCTGGTAACTTTAACCTCACTTCAACAGGTATAAACGGAACTGCAATTGGTTTTACCACACCTTCAACTGGTGCCTTTACAACGCTTACAACAACCGGGAACGCTTCTGTTTCAGGTAATCTCACTCTTGCAGGTGCACCAAGATCAATACAAACAACAGCAAATAATACCTTAACAATTGGAGGAGATACAACCGGAAACATACTAATTTCTCCAACTAACGGTACTGGACTTTTAACTTTGAATGGAAATACAAATAATACTGGTACGCTTAGCGTAACTGGAGACTCCGCATTTTTTGGAAACATTACGCAAACAGGATCAGGGGGGTTGACTACCGGAACTGGAAATATAGCACTAAATGGTCCAACGACAATTACAGGGGTTAACACTTTAACGGTTGGAACAGGACTTACAACATTAGGGGGAGCGCTTGATGTTGCCGGCATTGCAACGTTTACGAACAACGTCAATCAGACTGGCACAGGAACGTTCTCAACAGGAACAGGTAACGTCTCCTTAAATGGTGCAACATCTGTCACGGGGACAAATACCTTTACCGTTGGGACAGGCCTTTCTACACTTAATGGAGATTTGATAGTTAACGGTCAATCATTATTCAACAATAGAACAACAGTTTCAACAGGCAATCAATTTAACGCTTCAGGATCAGCAAACTTCTCTCCAAATATTGATAACGATGTTGTGTTTAATCTTGATTCAGATTCATTTGCTGTTTTTGCTGGCCTCCAAATACTCGAAGGATATAAAGTTTGTATTGATCTTTCAAATAACCTTGTCCGTTGTGCAACCCAAGGAGGAAGCCTTCAAGAATCATACGAAATTGGAAATTCAATTCTTGCAACCGATGAAGAAGGAAGCATTGACTTTACTCTTGCAAATCTAAATTCAACTCAGTTCACGCTTACAAATGCTGGAACAGGGTCTGCTGCATTTGTTGTCAACGATACCAATTCTTCGATTCAAAATGTTTTTGAAGCACAATCGTCAGGATCTGCAACCCTTACAATTGGGGAAAATGGATACCTTACAACAGTTGGGAACATCTTAACTACTGGAAGCGGTACAGTAACGTCAGCTGGTCTTATAACTGGTCAGAATGGATTTGCAATTACTTCAGGCTATTCAACATTTAATGACAGAACAACTGTAACTTCTGGAAATCAATTCAATGCATCAGGGTCCGCAATTTTTGCACCTTCTGGTACTGAAAACGTTGAGTTCAATTTGGACTCAGATTCATTCGTAAGATTTAACGGTCTTCAAACAACCTCTGGTCAAGCTCTTTGTCTTGAAGCCGTAACAAATAACGTAGTCTACTGTACGGGTGCACCATTTGGACTTCAAGCCGCGTACAACACGGGTAATACTATAACGACAACAACAGGTCGTGATATTGCATTTACGCTTGGATCTGGGCTTGCAACTCAAACATCGTTGACTCTGACAAATGATGGAACTGGAAGAGCATTTATCATCAACGATACAAATGGGGCTACCAATGACTCATTAGTTCTTCAGTCTGGAGGCGTTGATACTCTTGTTGTAACAGAAACCGGCAATCTTACCTCATCTGGTTTTGCATCCTTCTCAGGAAACCTTACGCTTTCAGGTGCACCGAGATTAATCCAAACAACAGAGTTTAATACTCTTACTCTTGGGGGCGACACAACCGGCAACATTATACTCTCCCCGCTCAATGGTGCAGGCGTATTTACGGTTAATGGATCAAGCGTATTTAATGGAAGTACGAGCGTATCCGGTGCAAATACGCTTACTGTCGGAACCGGCCTAACAACCCTAGGCGGTGCATTAACTGTTAACGGAGTCACAACATTTAACAATAATATTTCACAGACCGGAGCATCAACATTTTCATCTGGGACAGGAGCAGTAAGTCTTAACGGAGCAACTTCTGTTACTGGCACAAATACCTTCACTGTCGGAACTGGTCTTTCAACTCTTAATGGAGACTTGATAGTTAATGGTCAGTCATTATTTAATAACAGAACAACCGTTTCAACGGGTAATCAGTTTAACGCTTCAGGCTCTGCCAACTTTACTCCAAACATCGATAATGACATAATATTTGGTCTAGATAGCGATTCGACGATTGTATTAAATGGTCTTGAAACCTCTCCTGGTCAAGCGCTTTGTTTAGAGGCCGTAACGAATAATGTTGTTTACTGTACCGGTGCTCCATTTGGACTTCAAGCTGCATATAACACTGGTAACACAATCGTTACAACAGAGGATCGAAACATCGACTTTACGCTTGGTGCCGGATTTGATACTTCACTTTTGCTTACAAATGCAGGCACGGCAAGTGCATTATTAATTGATGACGTAGCCGAAACTTACGGCATAGCATTAGATATAAGATCCGGAGGAATTACAAAACTTACAATTGATGAAGATGGTAACGCAACAACTTCTGGAAGTTTTGCAACAACTGGAAGCGGATTTATAACCTCTTCAGGTTTGTTGACTGCATCGAATGGATTAACGTTAACAACTGGTGCAATCAACCTAACTGGTACGTCAGGTGCTCTTAGTCTAACCGGACTTACTGGTGCGACTTTTGATACAGGTGGAAATAATTTCTTAGTTACATCATCCAATTTCAACGTTACTGCAACCGGAATTAACGGAACTGTAATTGGCGCAACAACACCTGCTGCAGCAACAGTGACGACTCTTAATGCAACATCAAACGCAACGATCTCAGGCAATCTCACATTTTATGGGGGTCCACGAACTTTTGCAGCAACAGAGTTTAATTCTCTAAATATTGGAGGAACAACAACCGGAGATATAACGATTAATTCAAGAAACGGTGAGGGGCTTATATCTGTCTATGGTGAAGCGATAACACTAAATCCATTCGGTACAGATCCGGATGAAACCGCAGATCTACGATTTTCCGAACTTGCTGTTAATGGTACTAACTATGTAAGTCTTAGATCTCCGGACCTTCTTTCGGGAAATGCAGAGTATATTCTTCCAGATGATTCTTTGGCTGCTGCTGACTATGTTCTAACATATCAAGCCGGTGGCCAAATGGAATGGAAGAACGCAACTCTAGTTGCTGGCGATATCTTATCTGTAGGTAATGTTACCGCAGGAGACGCTTTTGCAGGTCTAGATGCTGGAAACACTCTTTATTTTCAAGGTGCAACAGTAAATACATTAACAATTGCTCTTACTGGTGGTGATGCTACCCAAAATGAGACGATAGTACTCCCAGCAAATAGCGGACAAGTTGCACTAGTTCAGCCTAGAATTTCTCAAGATGTCTCTGGTACTCAACCACTGCTTTTCATAAATGAAACAGGGACGGCAGATCCTAACCTCATACATCTTCAAGTTGGGGGAAATAATGCATTTGTTGTAAGCAATTATGGCGATCTTACAATTGCTGGAGAAAACGTAAACTCAACTCAAAGCGCTGTTAATCTTTTTAATACAACGACCGCTTCTCTTAATATAGGCGGTGATGCAACAACGATATCGATTGGCGATACGACAGGAACAACAACCATTAACAATGGGTTAACAGTTACCGGTGCAGTATTGGCAAACAGCACTTTTACCGCAAATGGGGCAACGACACTTAATGGGGTTGCGAATATTGGAGATAGTAACGATGCCATCATTCTTGCAGGAACGACAATTTCACTGACAGCAAATGGTGCAGGAAATGATATAACCGCCAATCTTGTTGACAACAATACAGACGCTCTAGACATACAGCAGGGAACTAATAATTACATAAACATAAATACAACCGATGCTTCAGAGGCCATAACATTTGGCAACGTCAGCACAAACCCACTCTATGCATTCCTTGGTACGGGTCTTGCAACTTTTGGTGCAGATATTGCTGTTAACGGAGGAGATGTTTCAACGACTCAAACAACAGCTAGCTTATTTAACGCAACAGCAACAACTGTAAATATTGCTGGAGCCGCAACTTCTGTTGCTATAGGAGCTGGTGGTGGAATTACCACTCTTAATAATGACGCAATTGTAACAGGAGACTTGGCTGTAAATGGAGCAACCAGTGCTGACATAACATCATCAACAACAACAGCAACTGTATTTAATAGTGCTGTTACCTCTCTTTCAATAGGAAATGCCGCAACTACTCTTTCATTGGGTGCAGGATCCGGCACAACAACCGTTAACAATGGCCTTACCGTTACTGGTGCTACGATTGCAAACGGAACATTTACTGCAAACACTCAGTCAACATTCCAGCCTTCAGGGACAAATGGGGTAACAGTTGTAACCGACGGAGACTCGTATATTACATTGACCGGATTAACGATTCCGTTATTATCATCCTACTCACTTTGTCTTGATTCTTCAGATAGAGTCGTTAAGTGCCCTCCTTCTGCAACAACACTGCAGTCTGCATACGATGGTGGAAACACCCTTGAGACAACTGATGGTCGAGACATTCTGTTTACGTTGGCGAATACAACTACCGACTCTAATTTCATAATTGCAACACAGGCTACATCATCAGGTAACACTCAATTCATAAGAGAAGACGGACCAACAAGCGTAGATCCTCTACAGCTTGTTCTGATAGATAACGCTCACACAACAAGAATATTGCCAACAGCTCTGAAAATCTCTTCAACCGGTACGGGGGGAGTAACCACTGCACTTGACGTAAGCGATTCAACCATCGTTACAGCCATATCATTGGGCGCAAATGATATAGCGGGAACCAATTTTTCAGTTACCGGTGCTAGTGGAAATATAACTTCAAGTGGTGACCTTGTATTGAATGGCGGAGATATTACAACTACAAATACGACGGCAACAGTGTTTAACACAAATGCGACAACGGTTAATGCTTTTGGAGCCGCAACAACCCTTACATTGGGCGGCTCATCAGGCACTATCACCATTAACAATGCAACTGTTTCATTACCTAATGCAACATCAATAACAGCTGGGAATGCAGCCCTAACAATTGACAATATTGCGATAGGCGGAGGTTACGGTTCAACTGGCATAAGCCTCTCAAATACAGGAAATATCCAAGCCAATGGGACACTTACAATTGATGGTGCTTCAGTTTTGACCGGTAACGTTACAACTGCCGGAGATCTTGCTGTTAATAATGCAGGTTCTGCGGATATTACGACAACTACTACCACTGCCACTATTTTCAATTCAACTGCAACAACTGTAAATATTGCGGGCGCTGCAACAACCATTACTCTAGGTGCAGGGACCGGAACAACAAC
>CAYTCO010000005.1:48053-52454 GCA_964436385.1 uncultured Gammaproteobacteria bacterium | reverse complement strand
CAGCAAAAAGCATAAATTCGAATATGTATGCAGGGCCTGGGTAAAGGTTTAAAAGCGGTAATTTTTGACTTTGACGACACTCTTGTTGGTTCAGTCGAATCCAAGTGGGCACAACACAAGCATGTTGCTAGAACTTTCTACGATTTTGAGTTGACCGACACGGAGCTAAAGCTCCATTGGGGAAAACCATTTAACGAGATGGTAATGCTTCTTTATAAAACAGACAATTTAGAGGTAGCTACAAAAAATGTATACTCTTGTCGATTGGAGTACCCCAAAGTTCTTTTTAAAGGTTCATTTGAGCTCTTAGAGAAGCTTCACGCTTTAGGAATAAAAGTAGGAATTATTACTGCAACAAGTAGATACGGGTTTGATCAAGACTTATCACAACATAATTTTCCAAGTCACACTATTTCGTATACCCAAACTTCCGAAGACACTTCATTTCACAAACCAGACCCCAAAGTATTTGAACCTACAATTGCGTGGTTGTCTTCTCACGATATTGCTCCTAACCAAGCAGTTTATATAGGGGATGGATTGCGTGACATGCAAGCAGCAATAGGTTCAGGGCTTAACTTCATCGGAGTTGAGACTGGAATGGATTCTGAGGATCTAAAGTCAAGCAAAGTGAAGACTTACCCTACAATCGGACACATAAACAGCTTAGTTAAAGCACCATAAATGTATGAGGATTTGGGATCTTGAGCCTAAGATTTTATGCAGAAACCATTTATTGGGTGAGCACAGAGAACTTCATGCTATGTGGACTATTATCTCACTTGGCAAAAAAGGTTACTCAAAGCATCCCGAGACAATCCGCTGGTACGGAAAATTAAAAGCTTTATACACAAGACATGAGAATTTGGTGGTTGAGATGAAAAAGCGCGGGTACAACCACAAAAGCCCACTAAATAAGAATTTGGCGACAGGAGTTGGTATCCAGAGATCCTACCTTAGCACCAAAAGGGAGCAAATTGAGATTTTGCGTTTAAAAAATTGTGAATGCCAACTTCCGAAGCTTTGACATTTCACCTCAAACGCTGTATACTATGAGCTTGTGGAACCAAAAGAAGTACAATCAAGCGTTAACGGCTGGGTCACCCAAATGTCTATTGAGGGAGTTTCCGACCGACCATATCCAGAAGACCATACTGATCTTCTTTCCTATGACTACGCAGACCCGCTTGAAATAAAAGACGAAAGAGCGGCGCTTTCCGGAATCCTTTCAGTCAGAGGTTATCAAAATGCAAAGGAAACCCTTCTAGGATTAAGGGACAAATTATCTGAACCTAGATTAGAGTATTTTGGTAAGTTGCCCCTTCGATCACAACACATGCTTTTACAGAGCAAGGCGGCAAATATAGGCAGAACTTTTAGCTCAGCAATGCTATTGGGGTTAGTGCGCGATGAAGGAATACTCGAGTCAAAGCCAGATCTCCCAGCTGCACAAGTCTTTAACAGGCTAAATCAAATCCTTTCACCTTTTGAAGAGGATATTAGAATTGGTTTGGAATATAAGAGTCCCACTGGTGAGACTATAACTCCAAGTTCTGCTGTTCATGATGTATACGGTGGAGTCGAATCTCTTCCAACCAATATAATTGCACTTTTGAAATGCGCGGAATTTTTCTGCAAAGATCAGACTGGAGAAGCTCCAGACATGGCAACAACTTTAAAAATAGTAAGAGATAGTTACACATCATGGATTTTGCCTATGGCTTCTATGCACAGAGCTGAAGGAGCAATACTTGATAGTGGTTTGAAGGGTGTAACACCTACGGTAAGGAATAGGGAAATGGCTGAATTCCATGATGGAAAAATTTGGATTAATAAGTTAAAGAAAGACAGAATAGCAAATTTCAGGAAAAATGAGGGTAAAGATATTTCAAAACGTTCTATGTGTTCGTTTCTTGCTGACACAACCGACATGGAACCATTCTTGGATCGACCAGCCGATTTTAAAGATCCGCTAAAAGATGCATTTAATCTTTACATGGATCTTTTAGCTTCATAAATTATTCGTGTAAAACTTCGGGAAGAGTCGATTCAATTGGGTAAAATCGTATTGAAAGCGAATTAACGCAGTGCCTCGTATCTTTCTCAGTTAGTTCCTCGCCCTCAAATACGTGTCCCAAATGACCATCACAATTTGCACACCGAATTTCAGTTCTGTGGCCGTCTTCATCCGTTAACCTCTTGACGGCATCAGGAAAATTTTCATCAAATGCCGGCCAACCGCAACCAGCGTCAAATTTGCTTTTGGAAGAAAAAAGAGGCGAATTACATCTTCTACAGACAAATTTGCCGTCTTTGTAGAAAGCATCATACTCTCCGGTAAAAGCAGCCTCGGTTCCCCCGTATTCGATAACGTCATTTTCCTCCTGGGATAAAGTATTCATTAATCTTATCTTACTGTTTTAGAGCTAGTTTTAAAAGGGAATCTTTATTTATTCCAATTTTTTTTATCTCTCCAACTGGAAGTTCAAGAACCCCATCATAAATAGGATTCCAGAAAAAGAACCTGTTGGGTTTTAGGTTTTTTCTAAGCAAAAACACACGCATATTTTGATCCACTATCACAACATCGATAGGAAATTTCATGCCATATGTGTGGATCCCAAACCTTGTTTTAAAAAAAACAGGAAAGGCTTTTTTTTCGCCAATTAGACCTTTGCTTTTTTCTCGCCATGACGTTAAATATTTTGCTTCAATGCTTATCATTGGGTTCATACATGATACAATATAGGATATGCAATTAGTAGATGACGTAACAATTTTGGTAAAAGCCGGCAACGGGGGCGATGGGGCGACCGTGACTAAGCAGATGTATGCCTCCAAAAAGACTATGCCAGACGGAGGCAATGGGGGTAACGGTGGAGACGTTTACTTCAAAGCCGATCACAACATTTCTGACCTTTCCGAATTCCAATTTAAAAAGAAAATTAGAGGGATTGATGGTATATCAGGTCTAAACAAGGACCTAGACGGTGCAAATGGTGAGGATATTACAGTTCTTGTGCCTTATGGCACAACGATAACAGATCCTGATACGCATGAGCACGTGGAGCTAACAACAGATCTTCCTTTTTGCGTGGCAAAGGGCGGAACTGGAGGGATGGGAAATCATGATTTTAAGCCTGAGGTTAAGAAATTTGCACCCAGACAGCAATTGGGAATGCCAGGAGACGAGCGCACGTTACATTTAGTTCTTAATCTTATTGCTGACATTGGTTTAGTTGGATTTCCTAATGCAGGAAAAAGTTCTTTACTTAAAGAGCTGACCAATGCTGAGCCAAAAATTGGTGACTACGCTTTTACAACTCTTAATCCCAATCTAGGCGTTTTTGAAAAGAAAGTTATAGCAGATGTACCAGGACTTATAGAGGGTGCATCGGGAGGCAAAGGACTAGGTATTAAATTTTTAAAACATATTAAAAAAACAAAACTTCTTCTCCACTGCATTGCAGCAACCGAGGAGGATGTTCTTACTGCATACAAGACCGTAAGGGATGAATTTGCTTCATTTGACTCTACCCTTCTTGATAAAGAAGAAATAATTGTGTTGACCAAGTGCGATTTAGTTAGTGAAAAGGAAAAAAAGGACAAAAAGAAAAGTTTGATAAAAGCAAAAAAGCCAGTTGTAGCAGTCTCAGTCTACGAAAACGATACCATTGAGGAACTTAAGACACTTCTTCGTACCATCTAGCAAATATTAAATAGTAAATAATAAATATTTTGTTACACTATCGTCATGAGAATCCTAATCATCGAGGATGAGCAAAAGATTGCTAATTCTCTTAAGAAAGGCTTTGAGCAAGAATCCTATGCGGTTGATGTAACTTTTAACGGACGTGACGGTTATGAAATGGCTACAAGCGAGGAATATGATGTAATAATTTTGGATAGACTCATGCCACATCTTTCCGGCCTTGAAGTCTGTAAGAAATTGCGTGAGGAGAAGAATCACACTCCCATTATCATGTTAACTGCTCGTGGTGAGGTTTCTGATCGTGTTGAAGGACTCAATTCCGGAGCAGATGACTATCTTCCAAAACCGTTTGCATTTACAGAACTTTTAGCAAGAGTTAGAGCACTTGCTCGCAGGCCAAAAACTTCAGTTGCTGCCGTGCTTCAGGTGGCTGATTTAACACTAGATTCGGTTACTTTTGAAGCTGTAAGAGGCAAAAATAGAATAAATTTATCAAGCAAGGAATATGCACTTTTAGAGTATTTAATGAGGCATAAAGGAAGAGTTGTTAAAAAAGATCAGATCATGAATCATGTATGGAATTATGATTCAGATGTCATGCCAAATTCAGTTGAGGTATATATTACCCATTTGAGAAATAAGATAGACAAGCCATATCCTGGACGAGAACTCATTTCAACAGTTAGAGG
>CAYTCO010000005.1:44039-47953 GCA_964436385.1 uncultured Gammaproteobacteria bacterium | reverse complement strand
ATGTTTCAAAACGCACGACTACAACTAACAGGCTGGTATCTATTGATGATAATGTTTATCAGTTTTATCTTTAGCATTGTCATTTATGCAAATGTTGATAGGGAATTAGTTAGGTTTGAGAATTTTCAGGTTGCAACAGTTGATGAAAAACTCATAGATGAGGCAAGAAATAGACTTGTTGGAGATCTAATTTTACTAAATTCCCTAATTTTCTTTGGAGCTGGTGCTGCAGGATATTTTCTTGCGGGACGAACTCTTGATCCAATCCGTCGCATGATCGAGTCACAATCGAGATTTTTTGGTGACGCATCTCATGAATTAAAAACTCCAATCACCTCGCTAAAATCGGAAATTGAAATCTATTTTAGACTTAAAAAAAGAAGCTTAAAAGAAGCAGACAAGGTTATAAAAAGTAATTTAGAGGAAGTAGATAGAATACAAAATTTAACAAATAACCTCCTGACACTTGCTACTCTTGAAAAGGTTGGCCTAAAAAAAGAGTTTTTGAGTGTTAATATGTCTGAAATTTTAGAAGAAGCTTCTAAAAGAGTTAGCGCTCAGGCAAAGAAAAAACGATCAAAAATGGTTATTCATTCAAAGGATATTTATGTTTCTGGAAATGAGAACAACTTGATTCAGTTGTTTACAATTCTTTTAGACAACGCAATAAAATACAGCAAAAGTGGAAGCCGGGTTACTGTGATCGTTGATCGGGACGGAGATTATGTGTCAACTAAGGTTACGGATAATGGCATTGGAATACCAAAGGGAGAAATTGAAAATATTTTTGACAGATTTTATAGAGTTGATGAGTCAAGAACTTCAGGAGATGCAGGGGGTTTTGGGCTTGGACTTTCGATTGCAAAAGAAATTGTTACTCACCACAAGGGATTTATTTCTGCAAAAAGCGGAAGTCAAAAGACCACTTTTACCGTTGATCTTCCTGAATCTTAACCTTGACAGAACGAATCTTTTTGGAACATACTAAATCTATGAACTCAGATGAAATTTATAATTACCTTGAAGCAGGTGTTGGGTCCGGCAAAGACGTAGCAACTCTTAAGGGGGAACTTGTTTCAAGAGGCGTACATCAGGATTTGGTTAACACTGTTACTTCCGAATTCTTAAAAATTCGTGAGCGAATGCCGAAAGCGCCTGCACCTGGATCCGTTTCGAAAAGATTGTATCCGATATTTATAATTGATCGCAACCAGAACCCTAACAGATTTTATGCAACGCCTATGATAGGCGGTATTGTCAAGACTTTTATGCTTATCCCCGTTGTGTTCATGCTTTGGTTTGCCATTTTGTGCCTTGGGGTTTCGCTCCTCATAAATCCTTTTGTCGTTCTTTTTACAGGCAAATTTTGGACACCTGCATACAATTGGGTTGTAAAGTACGCATCCCTTCAGACAAAAATCTACCTTTTTGTAAATGGATTAACAGACAAGTATCCTGGATTCCACTTTGCAATCAGAGATAGCTTCATACTTAATATTCCCTACCCTACTGTACCGAGCAAGCTTTACGCAATTCCTCTTTTAGGATTTGCTATCCGTTTTGTTCTTCTTTTGCCATTTGCAATATTTGCAGAAATTATCTTAAATTCCGCTTCAGTTATGGCGATTTTTTCTTCCTTTTCTGTATTTTTTAAGAAGTATTATCCTGAGAGCACACATGAATTTGTAAGAGATTCTATAAGACTTGAGCTGGCAGGGACTCTTTACTCTACCGGTATTTCTGATACCTTGCCCACCTACAAAATTTCAAAGAACCATCTATTGTTAAAACTTCTCTTTATTGTTCCAGGGATTATACTTATGTTATTGAATAACGCAGGTAATTTAAGTTCATTGTATGAGCCCAAAGAGGAACCTAAAGTTGAGCGTCTTTCCCCTTATTCGCCTGAAAATTGACTTAGAGCAAGTCTGCTGATATAATTACTCTAGGTTATTAAGCATATATTATTTGACTAGCTCAAATAGAAGGCTCAACTTCTTCTTTTAGATTTTCACCCTTCACTTTGCCCAACAATCTCAAATTTTTTTGAAAGCGCATTCTTGGGAATCGCACGTATTTGATAGGTATTCTTCCCGTTGTGCTTTCAAAATATAAAAAAACAAATAAATTATGAACAAAAGTTACTACAGACAAGGTACACACAAATCTTCGAATAGAGGAAGCTATACTCATGGAGGAGGAAGCCTTTCAAGAAATCCTCACTTTCAACAAAAGTCTCAAGTAAGAAATGGACGTAAAATGTCTACTTTTGACCCTTCGTTACTTGTTAATGAAGTAAGAGAATACACACCTGCTGCAGAGATTGTAGTCCAGCATAAATTTGCCGACTTTAAATTGGATCAAAGACTTCTTGCTAACATTGTTGCAAAAGGATATGAAACTCCAACTCCAGTCCAGGATCAGGGAATTATTCCTATGCTTGAGGGGAAAGATATTATAGGTATAGCAAATACCGGAACTGGTAAAACTGCCGCTTTTCTTATTCCTTTGATAAATAAGGTTCTTATGAATAGAAACAAAAAAGTTATCATTCTTGCCCCAACTCGAGAACTCGCTGTTCAAATAAGAGATGAATTGAAGGAATTTGCAAGAGGATTAAATATTTACTCAGTCCTTTTAATAGGAGGAGTAAGTATGTATAGACAAAAATTGGATCTCCGCGAGGACTACAATTTTGTAATAGGGACACCTGGTAGAGTTAAGGACATGATCAAGGAAAGAAAGTTGAACCTCGCATTTTTTGACTCTGTTGTTCTTGATGAGGCAGATCATATGGTAGATATTGGATTTATTCATGATGTGAAGTTTTTTATATCTTTATTACCTCGAAAGCGTCAGTCTCTTTTCTTCTCAGCAACAATTGACGGAAAAGTAAAGGAAATTTTAGCCGACTTTGTTTTCAATCCAGTAACAATTTCAGTAAAAACTCATGACACCGCCGATAACGTTGAGCAAGAAGTAATAAAAACTCAAAGTCAAAATACAAAAATCGACCAGCTACATGACCTTTTAATAAAAAAGAACTATGAAAAAGTAATAATTTTTGGAAGAACCAAATGGGGAGTCCAGAAAGTTAGTGATGAACTCAATCGACGTGGCTTTAGAACAGGGGCAATTCACGGAAATAAAAATCAGAATCAAAGACAAAGAACATTAACAATGTTTAAGCGAAACGAGTTAACAATTTTACTTGCAACAGACGTTGCTGCTCGAGGACTTGATATTGATGATGTATCACACGTTATAAATTACGATATGCCAGCAACTTATGAAGATTATATTCACAGAATTGGAAGAACTGGCCGTGCCAACAAGAAAGGTACTGCGCTTACTTTTGTATAGTCTTGATAAGCAATATCTTTTCACGTCTTGTTAATTTTTTGATTTCAATTTCCCTTTTTAAGGCGTCAGTTATTGTTTGGTGCCCTTCTTTGTAAACAAGCGTTACAGGAGTGCGTCCAGAAGTATACTTTGCCCCACCCTTTATCTGCCCATTATGCTGTCTTAACCTATTTTTGAGGTCATTGGTTTTTCCACAATAATAGGTTCCGTCACTGCATTTAAGAAGGTATACGAAGAACATAGACACAGTATAACGAATCTAGCATTTGAGGGCAAAATGTGATATAATAATTATCTCCAATGAAAGTAACACCTACCAACCCTTGTACGCGTTGCGGAAAAGAACGCGTTGAGGGAAAAAAGTATTCTGAAGAAATTGCTACCTTTTTTGGAACATCTACGATTGTTCATGTTGATACTGTTTGCCCTGATGCGGAATGTCAAAAAATAGTTGAAGAAAAGCTGTTTGCCTTAAAGCAAAAAGCAGATGAGCTGAAGGCTGAAAAACAAAAGAAGCTAGATATTGCAACCGCTGCAAGAAAGGCAAAAGC
>CAYTCO010000005.1:28224-43939 GCA_964436385.1 uncultured Gammaproteobacteria bacterium | reverse complement strand
AGGCTGAAAAACAAAAGAAGCTAGATATTGCAACCGCTGCAAGAAAGGCAAAAGCACTTGCTAACCTCAAAAACTAGGTAATTTCTCGTAGAGTACGCATAGTCTATCTAATTGGTTTTCTTCTGTATCCATACTCCCTTATTGATTCAATTGGTTTCTCCATATCTCTTCCACACACCAGGGTTTTGTTTAGAGTGGAAATACTTGCAGCAAGCGAGTTGCTCATGGTACCCTCATGTAGAAGGAGCGCTGTTAGTGTATCTCGGGAGACTGCGATGCCTGGTTGTGACTCCAATTTAAGTAGGAGTCTTCTGTGTACAGGTCTAAGCTTTTTGAATTTTCCCTCTATATATAAAAGTCCTCCAGCAAAAAAAGTATATTCAGGTCTTTTAACCCACCCATCGGTTTCTAGATTCCCATCGAGATGAGCTTGCCTCTCCAACACTTCATAGTCATTAAAGCGGAACCCATTTTCAACTGTTTCTATTAAATCAATTGCTACTCCACGTTCAAGTGGCAATAAATTTCTTAATTGCCATAAGCGAGGAGCAATATAATCCGGGGTTTCGTAACTTTCGGGATCAATATCCTCAGCATGTAATATTTTCCCAGGATTACTCACACCGGCATGAAGAGTTCTTAGCAAAGAAGGAGTTAATTGTGCCCTGTATCCTTCTCCCCTTAAGCTTCCGTCCGACGGATTGTATGAAAATCCTGGCATATCGACCTCTACAGAATTATGATAGCCAAATAATTCGCTTGCGTAATGCATTAAGCGATTATACCAGAAGTCTTTTACACAGCTGCCGCACGAAAAGCAAAAGCACTTGCTGACCTCAAGAATTAAGAAAATTTCTAAATTAGTGTTACAATTCTGGTGTGTTCTCTCCATTTGGAAGCATTAAGAAAAAGCATTTACCCTCCCTCTTAGCTTTTTTTATTTGTTTGGTTTTTTTAGTAGCCTTTTCAACACTTTCAGTTACTCGTCATCTTCATTACAATTCCTACGGGTATGACCTTGGTATAAATGACCAGACTGTATGGAGATATAGTACTTTCCAGTCGCCTGTTTCAACCATTGCACCGCTCCCCGATAGGCCAAAGCTTGCGATGCATGTAGAGCTTGTCTACGCCATAATTTCCCCAATTTACTGGATCTGGGATTCAAGACGCATGCTTTTGATAACCGATGCTTTAATCGTAGTTAGCGGCGCTTATGCAATGTTCTTGCTGGCAAAAGAAAAGCTTAAGAATAACTGGGTATCAATTGCAATACTCTTCTCGTACCTCATGTTTTATGGTGTACAAAATGCGATTTGGTTTGACGTTCATAGTACTAGCTTTGCCGCATCTTTCATTGCTTGGTTTATCTACGCTTTGGACAGACGAAAATTAAAACTGTCTCTACTTTTTTTCTTTCTTGCCATAACCGCAAAAGAAAATATGGCTACTTACACTCTTATTATCAGTCTTTTGTATTTGATAAGAAGACGGGAGAAAATTGTTTTCTTTTTTGTAACAGCTTCAGTTGCTTACCTTCTTTTCATCTTTCTAGTGTATTTCCCCCACATTGTAAGTATCGACTATCAGTATCAGAATAAAGCCGGAATTTTATCTAATTTGAATCCGTTTTTCCTTTTTAACACGAAAGAAAAGTTAGTTACTCTCTTTTACTCATTTGCCTCTGTTGGTTTTTTGCCTATTCTAAATCCCCTGACTCTTCCACTAATTTTTACTCATTTCACTACATTTTTTGTGCTGGCAAGTGAACTCCCTGGTGCTCAAGGCCTTTACGGGCATTACAGAATAACCCTGGCGCCTCTTTTTGCATGGTCAACGATAACAACAATTGCGACATTTTCTTTCTTCAACAAGAAAAAAGTGGCCATTTATCTTGTTCTTTGCGCAATAGCCGTTCAGTATTTGTTGCATTTACCTTTGAGTTATCTAACTAAGTCTTGGTTTTGGACTGAGCCTACAGCTGTTAAGGATTTAAACCAACTGATACAAAAGCACTTACCCCCTCACGCTTCTGTTGTTTCTCAAAATAACATTACTCCTCATATCTCTCACAGAGATAAAATTTACGCTTTGTATCCGACTAAAAAAGAGTTTTTGAAAGACTCTCCATGTGGACAAAATAAGTGCGACTGGTTTGAATGGTACGGTAGTCCCGAGTATTTAATTGCCGACTCTTCAGGTACGTGGGATGCAAGACACTTATTGATTGATAACAAGGAATTTAACAACGGGTTTGCTAATTTGGAGAAATTAGGCGTTATAAAACTTTACAAAAAAATCAACACCGCAAGACTATATAAAGTCTTACATAGGGGTTCAACCCCTATTGACCTCAAAATGTAGTATAATACCTACCAATTGCTGACTGCGACATTCGACCACCATTCAAGCTAAGTACACAAGCCGTCTTAGGCTGGGAAGGAAATCAGAATGCCCAACATTACATTGACTTGCATCGAGTGCGAAGCTACTTTTGTCTTCACGGAAAGCCTGCAGAGGCAATACGAAAAGAATAAGTACGAACTTCCCAAGACTTGCAAGAACTGCAGGAGGTCTGCGAGAGCCCAGAAGAAGAAAAAGAAATTCACTGATCTGGAGCGCACCTGCAGAGATTGCGGCGTGAAGTTTCTTCACACCGTCCAAGCTCAAAAACGTTTTGAGCGACTTGGCTTTAAGACTTTACCTACTAGGTGTTCAACTTGTCGCGAACAGCACAAGCGCAACTTATCAGTAAAGCCTTAAGGCACCGACAGTCAGTCAGCAGCCGGCGGGTGGGGGTTTTCCCCATCCGCCAATCTATTAACTGAAAATTTCTCGACAAAGGCTCTTGCTGGCAAATAGCATGCAATCATGCCTTCATAATTAAAATTTCGTCCCTGCTTTAGATACTCGTAAATAGCTTTTGTTCCATCGGAATAGTGCTCTCCTACTTCAACAGGAACAATGTCAAATCCACATCTTGAAGCAATTCTCCCGATCATGGAAGTTGAAATACCTAGAACATGTCCATTGTCAGTAAATCCTTCGGTTGATATTATGCTGGCTAATTTTGTAAAATCGCCTGGAAGAGCAGAGAAAACCTTTTTTGGGTCAACAGTTTCTTTTAGATCTCTTGCCTTTATGTGTATTAGATAGCAGGGGTCTCCTGGGTTTATCTGAAGAGGTCCTTCCCTAACAATTCCTTCAGCAACTCTTGCTTCATAAGAAATATAATGCCCAAGCGCATGACGCGACCCGCGCTTGTTTGTAAATTGTCCAATGCCTTCCTCAACCATAGGCGAAATTATATCAGAAGGCAAAATTTTGTGAAATGCTGTTAATTTTTTGTGAAACATTTTTTGGTTTACTTTGAGCAGAATTGTTATAGAAGTGACATATTGTAAGAAAGATTTTCACGTCATATAACATGTAAGAACGATAAATACTTTGTAATTCTTGCCCACTATAAAGTAAAAGATTCTGCCCTATGACTAACTTATTTACTGCTCGTATTGTGTTAGGATCAGCGATAATACTCGCTATCGCCGCTGCGGCAATTGGCGCCACATTTGCATTTCTTTCAGACACCGAAAATTCCGAAGGCAACACTTTTGATGCTGGAGTTTTGGATCTCAAGATCGATAACACAAGTTACTACAACGGTGCTGAAAGCCCAACTACAACATGGGAACTTGATGATTTAGACGGTCACCTCTTCTTTGACTTTCGTGACGTAAAACCTGGTGATTGGGGTGAGGACACAATATCAATACATGTTCAAACTAATGACGCATATGCTTGTTTTGACACCACTTTAATAACAGATGACGACACGCTCACAAACAACCTAGAGCTTGAGGCTGGTGACACGGCCGATACAGCTAGCTTATTGGACGGTGAATTGGGTGGAGCAATTAACTTCGTTTTTTGGGCAGATGATGGTGACAATGTTTTTGAAGACTCCGAAACAGACAACATAATCTCAACGGGTCCTGCTAATGTAGTGCTTGACGGTCTTTCAGAAACGCTTGCCGATTCTGTATCAAATCTTTTTGGAGGAGACCCCGGAGACCCACTATTAAGTACTCAAACCTATTACATTGCAAAGGCTTGGTGCTTTGGAAATCTCACTCAAGTACCTCTAGAGCAAGACGGTCTTGGTGCTGATAGCCCTCGAAATCCGTCTAACTCAACCGGTGGAGTCTCATGTGACGGATCAGCTCTTGGCAACATAACCCAATCTGACAGCTTAACTGCAGATGTAATGTTCTCGGCAATCCAACACCGTGGTAACCCAGATTTTGTTTGTGACGACGAAACCCCACCACAAGTGTCATGCGAGTTACCTGACCAGATATATGCAGCGTCGGTTGTAAGCTCAGCACAGGGACTTCGAAGGAATGGAACAAATGTTATTCCTGACAGAACAAATCCAGCATCAGCTCTTGGTGCTCCTCAGACAGCTGGATTGCCTTCAGATGTTGGATTTCCAGTTGGGAGTTTCTTTAGCCTAGGATTCCCTCATGCTAATAACGGAGGTACACCAGGTAGTGTGATCTATGACATGGGCGAGACATTCTATCCAAACCCTTCAGGTCCAGACCTATTCATATACGAAGTGACTGGAGGAACCTATCCCGACGAGACAGTTACTGTAGAGGCAAAACTAGCCATTGGTGATTCTTGGACTCCTTTAGGCAGCGTTACGAGAGACGGAAATGTTGAAATTCTTCCTCTTGTTGCGGCTCGATACGTAAGACTCACAGAAGCAAGCCCGACTGGATCCTTTGAAGCTACAGCTGATGGTTATGACCTGGACGCAATAAAAGCATTCTGTACACAAATTGAAAATCAATAATTAAGTAACTTAAAACTCTAAATGAGTTAATTGGGAAGGAGGTGAAAATATGTTACAAACAATAAATACAAAAATATTACTATCTGCAGCTGTTATTTTAGCTTCTGCAGCAGTAATTGTTGGCGCTACATTTGCATTCTTTGCAGATACGGAAACGTCAGCAGCAAACACTTTCGCGGCAGGAGAACTAGATCTCAAAGTTGATTCAGAATCTCACTACAATGGTCTAGTTTGTGCTCCATTTACAGTGAATGACTATAGATGGTTAGTTCCAACCGAAGTAGTTGATCCAGAGGAAATAGAAAGTTTAGAAGCTCAATTCCACTTTAATCAACCTTGTGATGGAACTTGGCTTGAAACAGATCTTGGCGCAGAGACTACATTCTTTAACTTTACAGATATCAAACCAGGAGATATAGGTGAAAACACAATTTCTCTTCATGTTTATAACAATGATGCATGGGGAAGAATGGTTATAAGCAATGTTTCTGACTTTGATAATAATTGTACAGAGCCTGAGGAAGAGTCCGATGACATCTGTACTGTAGTTGCTCCTGAAGGAGTAACACCAGGAAGTGGAGAATTAGCTGAAAGTATTTCATTCTATGCATGGATTGACGATGGAGCAACTCCGGGTTTTCAGGGTACTGAAGACGTTGGTGAAGGCGACAACGTTAAGCAAGTGAATGAAGAGACTGTTATAGCGGAAGGAACTCTTGACGAAGCAGGTGAAACACACAATATTTGGCCAGCTTTAGCAGCTTACAGAGTGTTGCTTGGAGAAACATGTGATCTTACTGACCCAGACGGAAACGGTCAAACCGATGAAGATGGGGACGTAACTGAAGAATATGTTGCATGCCAAGGAATTGCTACTGATGGAAGAATGGTTGGTTCTACAACCTATTATTTCGGTCTTGCTTGGAGTGTACCAACAACTGTTGGAAACGAAGCGCAAAGCGACTCGCTTAGTGCTGACCTAGGTTTTGAAGTTGTGCAACACAGAAACAATCCAGATCAGGAAGGTTTCATAGTGCCTATTCCAACACTTTAGTTTTCTTTAATTTCCCAATGGGTGGGGGGTCTGCCAGCCCCCACCCTTTAAGGGAAGAATGACCTGGCAGAATGGTTGGCACTTTAATTTCAAATTCCATGAAAACACTTATCAAATCAATTAATGTTTTTGTTAGCATAGTTCTAGTCTTCGGTGCTCTTGGCGTTGCTATGCTTGCTTTCCCGGTCTTTGGCAACAAGGCGCTTATTGTCCGCTCGGGATCTATGACCCCTACAATAGATGTAGGCTCTGTCATAATTGTTAGAGATTTTGGCAAAGTTGCGAAAGGTGACGTTATAGCTTTCAGATCCGAGAAGAATAAAGACACAATAATTACCCACAGGGTAACTAGCATTGAAAAAGTTGGAGCAAGAACTTTCTACAAGACCAAGGGAGACGCAAATGACTCAATAGACGGTTGGGAAGTAAGCCCACAAAATATTCTGGGCAAGACCTTTATAGTTGTGCCAGAGGTCGGGAAATTACTTACTTTCGCAAGATCTGAGCTTGGTCTTCCCCTTCTTATAATAGTTCCTTCAATTCTTGTAATACTTCTTGAGATTTTGAATATTGGCTCAGAAATTAAAAAAAGAAAAAAGAAAAAAGAGTTAAAGGAGCTTAACACTCAGCTGGAAATAAATCCAAAACCATCCTTCTTCTACCCTTCATCAAGCGCGGGTATTGAATCAAGACCCAATTTTACGGGGTTAAAGGTCCTACTACCCTTTCTAATTGGCGCATTTGTTGTTCAGAATACTTTTGCATACTTCTCTGACACTGAAAAAAGCGTTGGAAATTTTTTCGCAGCGGCCGAGAGCTTTCCAACTCCAAGTGTCACTCCATCAGTTACGCCAACAATAACACCATCTGTAACCCCAACAGTTACACCAACTCTTACTCCCACCCCTACCCCACATCAGCAATGCCACAATGAGGTTATTGTTATTGGAGGCGGAGCTGGGTCCTATACTGAGGTCATTGTCGTGTGTGAAGATGAAACTACTGTTAATCAAAATAACTCAACGACCGTGAATACTACTGTCACTCAGACAAGCTCTACCGGAGGAAATTCATCAAGTGGAAATACTAACTCAACAAATGATACAGCAACAAGCAATTCTCCAAACTAACCTACTGGTTTTGCGACCACAACAAATCTTTTTGAATCCAAAAAGCCAGTACAGGTATAAATTGTAATTCGGGTGTCCTTTGTTGAGTCAATAATATAACTTTCGGAAGGATCCACAACAGCAGTATATTCAACAACAAACATTTGTCTTTTTCCATTCCCAAAAGTTACAAAGACTTTCTGTCCAGGCTTAATTTGCGGTAAATCCGCTAGCAAGCTACCCCAATTGTGACCATACAGCACGCTATTACCTTTTTGTCCAGGTATAGGAGTTGATGAAAGATGTGAAACGCCATTGTGGGTTGTTTCCCATTTATTTCCTTCTTTTATTGCCGAAATTATTGGTAACTCGACTTTTATTGAAGGGATTTCAATTTTCTGCGGAGCTTTACTAGGAGTGGTCGCAATCGCTGGTGGTTTGGATTCAAAAGACAGGAGTTTTGGAGAGTATCGTAGATATACAAGGTAAAAGCCAAAGAAAAGAAAAATATAACCTAACAGGAGAAAAAATCTGGAAATTAAGCGTAACATTTCTTACCTTGATCTTCGTCTCATGTATACACCGGTAAGAGTCATTGCAATTCCAAATCCAAAAATCTCAGCTATAAAAAGTATATTTCCAGTCGAAGCAAGGCTTGTTCCTTTTGCAGACTGAACTATCGATCCTAGACCATCAGATCTACCATCTGTACGTCCATCAGTTTTACCGTCTCCACCACCAGAATTTATAGTAGATGAACCACCACATGTGTAATTTGTGTTTTTTGCAAGATATGCACCATTAGTTAGTCCCCAAGCAGAGCCATCAGGGATAAATATCCAGCCCTCATTTTCGTAAACACTTATTTGATTCTCGCTTAATTCGCCTACACTCATCCAATTAGTTTGAATGCCTTTACCGTCAGAGCCGCAAAAGCACTGCATGAAGTTGCCATTTGCGAGAGAGTAAACTGTATCTTTCCCTATTTTGGAGCCTACATTTGGAATTCCATGTTCACCGTCATTGTAGTTTGCAATAATCTCTCCCGTTGGAGTGAGGCATGAAGTGAATTCGCTTGATTGAGTAGCAGATGCGTTGCCTGCAACTGTTAAAAAAACAGACGCCGCGCATATGGTTGTTGTTACAAATCTAGATAAATTCATAAATCACGAATTAATAGGTGTATTATAGTTAATAACTATAAGTTTGTCAATACGCTGTTTTCAGCCCGACAGAGACTATTATTTGGATAATTCAGCTAGAAATTTACAAGTTTTGTAAGCCTATGAGAATAAGGGAAAATTTAAATCTGATAAAAATTTAAGAAGTCTTTCGATAGGGTTGGGATTCTTTTTTAGTAAAGTTATGCGAATTGCTGAATTGCTATTTACAGACATTTCCAAAAACTCAAAGTCCTTTCCCGACACTCTCAAAAGCGTCTCTTCTGTAACAGATGGGAGAACAAAATTTCCTTTCTCATCGGATTTAACCACTCTATTTGCGCTTGATACTGTTGCATTCTTTATACTGCGTCCGAAGACGTCAACAACAGTCCCATTTACGGAATAGGGTTTGAATATCTTTGTCAGAACATTAACAGCCTCTTTTTTTGTTCCGTTAGCTTCCCACAACTCAGTTGATCCCCCCGTATTTACCCAGTAATTCATGCCCACTATGTCATTTGATTCTAGAAGCAGATTCATGGCTTCCCCGAGCCATTCTGCTTGTTCTAATTCACTCATTTCCCCGTTAATATCCGGAATAGGAGCTCCAAATTCTCCAAGCACTACTTTCCCACCGCTTTTTGAAGCGTACTTGCCAACGTCATCGAAAAGTTTTTGAGGAGTATTGACGTAATGATCAACGGCCACAATTCCACCTAACTCACTTGTCGTCTTTGGAGTCATAACTAAATTTGCTACATCACCATTCATTGAGTTATAGCGGGTATCAACTTTTTTCCCTATTTTTAAAAACGCGTTTGAAGCCAGAAAATGCTCGTCAATTAAAAATTTACTATGGCCAGAAGCATCATTTATCAATCGAGGGTCGCCTGGACCGCCATTCTCGCATTCAGGACATGCGCTAAAAACGTCTCCATCCTTAAAAAGCTCTCTATTCTTCAGTATGAATTCCTCAGTCAATTTGATGTGTTCTGCTCTACCAATTTTGGGGTATCCAAACCAACCTTCCCAGCCTGAAAAATTACCTCGAAACCATACATTTAACTCATACTGCCTGGCATATTTAACCCATCTTTTTAATATCGGCAAAAACTCTTCATCATAAGGAGTTGCTATACCTACGTGAGTTGCGCCTGTATCTGCAATTTGCTTTATTTGACGCTCTATAACTACATCAAATGTGGAATCCTTTAGCTTCTCGCGGGAAAGATCTCTTGAATACTTCATGGTATCAATTGACTGGAATTCCCAGAATTTTGCTTCCTTTAGACCTTGTGGCCTTTTTGCAAGGGTTGTTACTATCATCAAGCACAAAACGACCACAACAACAGTTAAAGCCGTTAGCACTCTTTTATCGATTTGAACAGTTATCTTCATAGGGTAATTATAGTTCAATTAAAAGTAATTTGTCTTTTGCACCATGCGAATCAGGGTCAATTGTATATTCTCCCGCAGTTTTCTCGACATTAATAATTTTCCAATCTTCTGGATTAATCCATGTCAATTTATACTTATTAGATAGATTTAAGATAAATTTTTTTTCCGCTTCTCCTGGAAAATACACGATATATTTGTCTAATATTTTTGCACAGATAGGATAATTCAGCTTATCTTTACTAAATTGAGGTGAAATTAGCTTTTGGTCAGGTACTATTTTTTGCAAGGATAATTTTGAAAGAAAAGTAAGGCCTTTGCCGATTTGGCCTGCACCCTTGTAGCTTAGGGAACTAGAATAATTTGATTTTCCCCAATGTCCCATGAAATTGTCTCCATTCTCCTTCTGCCATACGCCGTGAGCTCCGTATCCATGACCACTGGCACCTGATAACATACAAATCCAAAAAGCCTTTCGTTGCCAGTACTCATCAAAATTTCCATGTATCCCCTCATACCAAGGCTCTAAGTTGATTATTGGTTTTACACCAGAAAGAATAGTTTCTCTCATGAAATACAAACGATCCACATCGTGGCCAGACTGGAATGAATTGATATCAAGCCAGCTTGGATTTTCAAAAAGTGAATTAGCGTCAGTGAGTGTAGAAATATGAACCGTAATTGGTCTTTTTGCTGTGTTTATTTTAGCTAGGTAGCTACCAACCTCATTCCACTTAGCAATTCGATTTTTTAGCAATTCGTTTCTTTTGTCTTTATCTATATTGGTTGCTTTGTGCTTCAAAATACGTAATTTTTGAAGTAAAGCGGACGAAATGTTGCTTGTAATTTTAGCTAAAAATTTTGCTTTATCTTGCTTTGTAGGGTTATAACCCTCAAGAAATACGTCTGCCTCACCACACAAGCAAAAAATAACAGGATATTTTGAATAACGGGTAACTATCTCTTTCCAAAATGCCTTCATTTTTTCAATTCCAATAATATCAATATGGTGGCCCCAACCCCCATAAATGATGGGAGTCAACTCCGCTTCCACTATATGTTTGATTTTTCTGTCCAATGCAATGAAATACGAGATGTTGAGTGTAAAATCCGACAAAAAAGGATGTCCACCAGCATTTTTCGCCTCATTTGAGAAAAAAGAGATTTCGGGAGGAACACCTGCCACTATTTGTATTGCGCTAAAGCCTTGTTTTTTTCGCAATGACAAAGCGGTTTTAAATTCTTCAATCGGGAGTCTGTTGGTAGCACCAAACCACCACGTGTCAGCTAAAAAAGGCGCAAGAGCTTTAACAGATCGGTTCATAATTTAATATAGCAGTTATCTTGCTATTGGAGCTATCTTTGGAAATTGGATTGAAAATGGGGAAAATGACCTACTTTTTGCGATGGGATAAGAAGCTAATCCCAAAAGCACAGTTGCAGGATTTACGGCTAGTTCTACCTGGGAAAGCTTGATATTCTCGCCCTTTTTAATATCCTGAGTTATTGCGGCTCCACCACTTAAGCCAACCGGCAAAAGACCTTTGCTATTTTTTATGGTGTCGATTACACCATGAACTGTATCCCCACCAATTCCATCTAGTTTTTCGCCCTTCTTAAGATTTCTCTTTGCAACTGCAACAGTCATGGTTACAGGATTTGTTGAGTTGTTAACGGTGGCAACACCATAAAGAGCAACTTTAGCAATTGTTTGTGCAACCTCCAAGTGACATAGATGATATGGCTCAAAAAGGAGATAATATGGACCGTCACCAAGACTTAAGTATTTTAAATATTTAACCTGATTTGGATCTTTGTGCTTTGCAATTATGAATATTCCGGGGAATAAATTTAGTCCCAATGCATAATCAACGATTCCTTTTTTTGGCAATTTTGAAAAATCATAGGCACTCAAAAGCTCATTCAAATTTTCTACTTTGAGCCCCGTCATGCCTTTTTTTGCCACGGACATACCGAAGTAGTTTGCAACAAGATTCATTTCTATAGACTGCTTTGTCCCATCTGTAAATGAGGTCGTTTGCTTGACATTAAGTCCCTTAGCATCCGCCCACGGTTGCATCTCTTTTTGGGTAGCGCTTTCGTTCATAAATCTTTTCATGTTGCCTGCAACGACTATTTCAAATCCCATAAGTTGAGCTTGTGCGATAAGACGAGTTAGACTTCCAGGCTGGTCTCCCAAAACATCAGTAATAATAAGCCCTTTTTTATCTGCTAGTTCTTTCAACTTTGACCCAACAGTTGCTTGAAGCTCAGGATTCATCGTCACCAAATGTTTGTTGGCCTTAATTGTCTCAAGAGAGACTTCAGTGCCATAATCGATAGTTCCTGTCATCTCAATAACTATTGCGTTCTTATACTCCTTAATAACCTTCAAATCATCACTCACGCTAATAACACCCTTATTGGCATTCTTTCGAATTCTCGTAGTATTGGATTCAATTACGGAAGCAATTTTATTGGAAGTAAGGAAATTAACTGTTTCTTGAGGTCTGCGACTTATAACAATAGGAACTCTAATACCCTTAATAGCGCGGACGCCCGAAACAAAACCAAAACCCATAAAACCGAGGCCAACAACTATGACATCGATAGGTATTTTCTGCTTTGATAGATCTTTCAGAAGAACATCGTACATGCGCATATTATAACCTATAGTTATGCATTGTGCAAGTACAAACAGCTACAAATTATCTTTGGTTAAAAAAGACCTCTTTTGTGTTTAATTGATTTATAAATTCAGGCTTTAATTCATAAATGTCCGCAAATGGATACTTCTCAACCAAATTATATCTACTCAATGCTTTATTCTTCATAAGAAGCCTAAAAGTCTGATCGTTTTCATCATTTGTTCTCATAATTATCCATCTTGCCCATCTGTCTGGAGCAGATGTTGCAGCAAGCCAGTAACTACCTGTTCCTTCGTGTATAAATTTCTTCATTGGCAGTCCGGATGAAAATATAATAGCGTCATGAGACGCAGCCGAAATAAGCACAAAACCTTCTTTGTCTTTCGTGCTGGAAGAAAGCCAGCCGCTAACCTCACTAACATTTTTTTGGCTTGACCCTACCCTAGCATCATCGATAGTTACGGCATCCTGATTTAGAAATGCAAAAACACCTACAAGAAGCACCAACCCAATAAGTCCGTACTTCAATTTTCCGGATTTATTTATTAGATACCCTATAAAAATTGCAACAGCAGGCATCATAACAAGACCGTACCTGACATTGAACCAAGTGTTTCCTGAAAGTCCTTGAATGAAAAGAACGGATTGTCCCATGTAAAGTGCTAGGATATTAAAAAATAGAGGTGCAAATAGAGCAATTGAAGCAAGCTTAACGGGAACAATAATTTTTTTATCTAAGAAAAAGACTATACTTCCGACAAATCCTAACAAAAGAAGAAATGTATTGCTGTTGTATGCAAGTGCATACAAATATACTTTTAATGAAAATAGGATATCCCCTTTTGTAGCAAGGACTCCTGCTTCGGATAATTGCAATTGCTGTGCATACGCCGAATATTCTCCATAGATAAAGTAAAGGGGATCTTTAAAAATAACAAGATTCCACAAGAACCAGAGTATAATTCCAAGTCCCCCAAGCGTTGAAAAGAAAAGAAATCTTCCTTCAGCCGCCTTAAAGCCCAGCTTCTTATACGAATAAATAGTTATTAGACCAGCCATCATAAGAAACAAGAACCAGCCATCATAACGTATAAGCGTTGCTAACATGACAAAGAACGACGACTGAATTAGATGAAGTAGTTTCTGATTTTGATACCAGGATAAAAGCTCAAAAGCAGCTGCCGTCATAGTTGCAATTAAAAGTAGTTCAGTCATTGCCGTAGATTGCATGTAAAGTACATTTAAATTAGTAGCAAAAATGGTTACACCAACCAGACGTCCTAATGCTCCGACTTTTAATTTTTTTAGGTAATAGTAGATCATGCCACCAGTAGCAATAAAAGAGATCATTGACTGTAGCGCGCCTGATAGACCGCTATGCCACATAAAATCGTTCCAAATGGTTGGCACCATAAGCAAATGAGGCAAAGGCAACCAAACAGAGCCTAATTGAGCAAACCCAGGCTTAAGATTTTCAACGACTCGTCTTCCGATATCTAAATGGGATCTGGCATCGTTGTAAGAAAGTCCAAGTCCGTTATTTAAATAAATTACATAACTATAAATGGAGATAACAGTCAGCATCACTAGAATGAATAAATAATCATATTTAGTGAATATGTTAGCTATATTGGTTATTAATTTCTTTGGAAGCGGTACATTTAAGTTCATTTTTTCTCCTTATCTTGTTTAAATATAGAAATTGTATACAACCCTATTCCAGCAACAAAAACCAGCATTACATAAATGAATGCGTAATTCCTTGCGGGCAGCCAAGCTGAGAGATAATGATTGTAAAGCAGTGAGCTTGATTGGTTGCTTTGAAGAATATTTAAGTTGTACTCGGGCGTATATGGTATTGGGACACTCAGAGCTATAGCTTCGACTTTGGGAGGAATTGCGTTTGTTGTAAGAACACCTATGGAATTTATATAAACGCTAAAGCCAAAAAGTATCATCGTAATAAGAATCACAAAATAATTTTTCTTGTATTTATCTAAAAACAACGGTAGAAAGGCACAAAGAAGAGCTGCTGCAGGTATAAGATATCGAGGACCAAATGACCAACCGCCCCATGGATCACCAAACATCGAATAAAGAACTAAGTTGAGAAGAACGATTGAAGCAAAAAGGGATACGGCTGTTTGTTTTTTTGCATTCTTCCATCCGACAAAAAGACCTGCGACACCTAAAAATACAATTGGACTATAAAAAAGCCAAGCTCTCTCTGGACTCATAACTAGGATATAAAATCCCTGCACCTGCAGTCTGGTGTCAAAAGGTAATTCTAGGCCGACTTCCTTCTCTACCTTCTTGTCTTGAACCGCAATTTCCTGCTTCTGCTTTTCAGTAAGAACACTAAATGCATCAGTTCTACCCAAAGACTGAGTCAGAGTTGTGTAACTGCCTGTTGTCTGATGGTTATACCATCCAAAAAACATGATAAAAGGAATTATCCCTAGCAATAACCCAATTAAAGACACATTGATTGACATTCGAAGTTTTTCATTTACCTTGGCAGGCTTGAAGTGTCTTGCTAATAAATACAACCCAAGAGGAATCATGAGAATAAGAATTGGTACATCTATTAAAACTCCAATTCCCGCTAATGCCCCGAATAAGACATTTTTAAAGAAAGATGTTTTACTAAGAGTTATAAGTGTTGCCAATAACAAGACTGAAACTCCTATATTGTGTTGAGTAAGTGTTTGGGAATATCCCAATGCGTTTGTTGCAAAAAGAAATACAAAGCCGCCAAATATACTAGTCCAAAAAGAAGCACCCAGCTTTCTGGCTACCTGAGCAACTAAAAAAACGTTGAATAAAGAGAAAAGCGCAACAGAAAGATAGGTTACTAGTTGCGGAATACCTAAATACTTACCAAAAATGTAGAACGGAACGGCTATGAAAGAAATTCCAGGCGTAAAAACGGAATAAAATTTACCATTTGTTTCGACCACATCGGGAGATGCAAATTTCGCCCTTTCCAAATCAAGAGATAACACTCCATCTTCAACAATTGCCTCCGTTAAAGCATACCTCGCAGTACTATTTGATGACTCAAAAGGTCCTCCAACACGGGTGTCATGACTCGACTGATATGCCACAGGCTCTCCCCTGTTGCCTTTATAAACCAAAGCAATCAATACAATGCTTACAAGTAAAATGATGATCAATAATAATTTCTTAGGCATGGGCAAGTGTTTTTTTTGTTGTACGTGCTATATCCCATTTCGCAGTCATGGTTTTCTCATTAAGCACTGCAATAAATTTTGTATATTTATTCAGAAAGTATATGAATAGACAATGAATTGGGTTATTAATAAAGGTTACTAAGTAATGCTTAAAAAGTAAATGCGTCGGTATACTTAACTCTTTTTCAACTAGTTCCTCCGCAAAGAAATTTTTCATACGGATTGGAGCTGCCCGGAATCGTGAATTTTGTCTTATCTGATCTTTAATTGTTTGAGGTGACCTAAATCTTACTA
>CAYTCO010000005.1:16964-28124 GCA_964436385.1 uncultured Gammaproteobacteria bacterium | reverse complement strand
CGTGAATTTTGTCTTATCTGATCTTTAATTGTTTGAGGTGACCTAAATCTTACTATCGCTGTCTGAACGAATTTATATTTTTTCCTCAAGCTCAAACAACAAAAGTATGTATACATATCATTTGCTATCATGTCAGATGGTATCGTGATTTTTTTAACAAGCTCTCTTCTATACGCAAGGATTCTTCCATCTGCCGAGAGTACGTTATCACCGTGCCTTACTTCTTTTCTTAATTTGATGTAGACTTCTGTCGTGCAGTTGACTGCTTTCTTAATGAAGGTTTTTGAGGGAAGTGGCATTGGATTGCCACCAGTCATGCCAACATTCTTATCTTTGATAAGTGGAACTAGCATATCCCTAACTACGTAATTATGGGAAAATAATACATCTGCATCGCTCTGCAAAAGAAACTCGTCTTTTAAATTCGAATATATAATGTTGAGACGTAAGGATTTACCAGATCTTTTCTTGTAGTCCAAAAGATGAATTTTAGAAGAGCCAAAAGATCTTACTAACTTTGCCGTATTGTCGGTGGAACCGTCGTTGATAACTAGAATCTTCGAAATAGTAAATCCTTCGGCCTTCTGCTCCAACACAGAATTTAAGAAAGAAACAATATTATCCTGCTCATTGTAAGCGCAAACCGCTATGGTGACTTTTGGTAAGTTGTTATTTTTCATAGCTACAATAGTTCTTTTATATATTCAATTAATAACTTCACGACTGCTTTTGGTGTAAATTTTCCCCTATAGAGCTTGTACCCATTTGAAGCAATTGATTTTCTTAGAGATGGGTTGTTTTTTAGCTCAAGTATAGCGTCGGCCAAAGCTCTTGGATCAGAAGGCTTTACCAAATACATATCTTTCTTATGCTTGAACATGCTCCTTGTAACTGGTGAGTCAGCTGTCACAACTACCCTACCAAGAGCCAATCCCTGATACACTTTATTTGGAATTATTCGATCGACGCTAGGATGCTTTTGTAAAAATCCTAGGAAGATATCTGCAGACTGCATCACAGGAAGATGCTCGCTTTGCGGTACATCGTGGTAGAACTTAATATTTTTTAGTTTTAGTGAGTGAACTCTCTTAAAATTTTGTTCATATGTATTTCCCTGACCGATAAAAGAAAAAATTACATTTTTGTCATTTCTCAAAATATTTGCCGCTTCAACAATATGTTCTACGCCATGTACAGGACTGTATAGTCCGTAGTAAACAACGTGTACTTTTTTCTCTTTTGTGTTTGTATACGGGGTGTATTTATAGCCAGTATCATCTGCACCTATTGGAAGAACACGAAGCTTGTTGGCAGATATGTTAAAGTCATTTTTCAAATGTGCATACTGAAAAGGGGTGTCAGCAAATACCATGTCGCACATTTTGTAACAAAGAGACTCGAAAAATTTAATTGTTCCTCCAAGTGTTGATTTCCTATTAAGTATTCCCTGTTCATCAGCAAATCCGTTATAAATTATAAGAAGTGGGTTAAAGACCAATTTTTTTCCAAATAATTTAGCGATTGGGTATGCAAAAAAAACATCAACATGTCCAGGATAGCCTACATAAATAGCATCTGTTTTTAAAAATTCCTTGAAATGCTTAAATATCTCAGTGATTATTCTATACTTTCTAAGTACACGTAGAATAATATTTCGGATAGACATCTCTTTTGCGGTGGTTAACTTTGTAACAGCTATTGAAGCATTTATTTCGACCACATCAATTTTATTCTCAGAAAATCCTTTAAGGATCATCTTGTTAGATGTGTAATTTTTGTCGTATGTGCCAAAGTAACAAATTTTCATAATAAAGTTTTAAAAGATTTAGAACTCTTGCTAACACTCCAAGTTGATGTTGTCATTCTTTCCACTCGGGCGTTAATTTTCATTTTTGCTAGAATGCAGACATACAAAAAAAGCGTGATGGGATATCTTAATATGTATTTCATGGCGTATCTTAGTGCTATTTTTCTCGGGATTCTTGCCTCAGATCTGATTAATTCATCTCCAAAAATTTTCTTTAGTTGTTTGTAGGAATTAAAAAACCTAACACTTTGCTTCTTGTGGTCTGCTAGCGTGCGTGGGAGACGATAATGCACATTTGCTTTCGAAGCAAATATGTACTTATACCCATTAGCAATTGCATACAGATACGAAAATGCGTCTTCAGCGACAATTGTGGGCACAAATACCATGTCTTTGTATAGGTTTTTTGACATTGCTCGTGCTCTCCCGTGACATGTGTAGATGTTATTACCTTTGTTCAAGTGTTCAAATATTTCCTTTTTCAAAAGCATACTGATTTTTAGTACCTGTTCAAATTTTGACGTTGCCCAGTATTCTTTGACTCTTGCTGATGTCAAATCGGCACCCTTAAGAAGAATTGGTTCAATCAATTTTTCTAGGGTTCTTTTATCTCTTATTAATATGTCTGCATCTAGTTGCACTAGAATCTCTGTGCTGGAATTTTTTGCTATTACATTTAACCCAAAAGCCTTTCCTTTTCTTTCTCTGTTTATAATGACTGTTATTTTTTTATCTTTTATAGACATTACTTCCTCAATAGTCTTGTCCGTACATGCATCAACGACAACAATTATTTTCTCCAAGATATAAGTTCTTGAGTCTTGCTTCAAGACAGAAAGAATGAGGCTTTTTATATTTGCCTCTTCATTGTATGCAGGTATTCCGATTGTAACTGTTGTTTTTATCATAATTAAATTAAGATCCCAATTTTAGAGGAAAGTGTAAGTTCCCACTTTCCATTCTTTGGTTTTTTAGAATAAGGGAACTTTCTTATAAATATATTCATCAGAACCGAGCCAACCGTATATATTGGCGATTTTAAAAGAAACTTGAGATATGATTTCACCAGATATTTTCTTGGCATGTAATAGCCGACCATAGCTTTCTCACCCAAGTTGCGTTTCAGGCTGGCCTTGTCTTCTACTGTTGATCTAACACCCAAAACCCTCCAGTCGTGGAAAGTACTGACGGTTCTCACGTAAACTTCAGCTTTTTTAGCGACAGCATAAGCCTTTGGATTTTGCATAATGGCTTTTGCGTAAAGAAAATTCTGGTCAGATACTGTCTTTTTTGGAAAATATATAGTCCTTGCAAAAGAAGTTTTGATAAGTTGCGCCCCACCCACCATTGAATAGATATTTTTGCCATTATTTAGCTGAAAGAATGCATCCTCAAAGGTGAGATAAGAGACAACGCTCAATTTGCCCATCAAGGATTTTTGCTTAACCGGTATAAGCCTTGCTCCCACCAGCAGCACTTCACCAGTCATTTTCGCAACAAGCTCCTCTAGAGTTGTGGTATTTTTTAGCACAAGATCAGCATCAAGCGACAAAAGTAAATCAGAATTTACCAATCTAAATAATTGGTTAAGCCTTTCGGCTTTACCCATTCTTTTTTTGTCATCTACTAGTACAACTTTTTTGTTTTTCTTAGCAAATTGTTCAACTAGTTCTGCTGTTTTATCTGAAGAGCAGTCGTTTAGAACTATAATTTTTGACAAACAAAAGTTTTTAGAAGTTTGTTTGTCGATAGACCTTAGAACATTCAAAATGTTACTTTCTTCGTTATATGCTGGAATTCCTATTGTAATAGTTGGTTTTTTCATATTATTTTTTATTTGTAGCAATTCTTCTGAATGTATTTCCACCAAGACTTGGTGCGAACTTTTTCGAGCTCTGAACGTTTATTGACTCAAAAAGGTGATCCATAAATAATTCTGCGCTTTTATCCCAGCTGAATTTTTGTGACCAAGTATACGCGTCTTTTGACAATTTGTTTCGCAGGATAGGGCTTTTCAAAACTTTTCTAATTGTTCTTGTGAAGCCCTTCACATCCCTCACTTTAACGAGAATTCCTGTTTTTCCATCAACAATAGAATCGCGAAGTCCTTTTGTGTCAGATGCAACAACTGGAGTTTTGCAGGCATTTGCCTCAAGAACAGTTATTCCCCAACCCTCAAGAGACGAAGGCTGAACCATCACCCAGCTTTCAGATAAAAGACGTGTTTTTTCCTCATCGCTAACTTTCCCAAAGAAAGTGACTTTATCAGTTAGGTTGTTTTGGATAACTAAATCTCTAAGATTTCCGGCATTTTCTCCTTCGCCTATAATCCATAAGCGTGACGCGCGAAGATATTTATTAATCTGAGCAAATGACTTTATAGCAACGTCAATATTTTTATATGCCTTAAGTCTTCCAAGATATGTAATAGTTGGGAACGGAGATTTTTTGTAAATCTTTGGAGTTGCTTCAATCCCTGGGTTTACAATACTAATGCTATCTAGCTTTGAAATCCCAGTTTTTACGATTTCATTTTGTGATGACTCAGAAACAGTAATCACCTTTTTATTTCTATATACAAAAGGCATAAGTGTACCTTCAATGAATTTTGCTATTGTGGAAAATGGAAATCTCAAGTGTTCACGAAAGATCTCTTGATGAACGTGATGAATTAAAAGCACAACTGGCTTTGTACTGAAAAGAGGCGTAAAGAATGGAATTCCATTTTCCGAGTCGACCACTACGTCATAGTTTCTTCGAAACTTTGCAATGTAATAAAGAAAAGCCCATAGATAGACTGTATAAAATCCTCCGCGTCGCACAATTTCCACCCCATCATAGATCTCATATCTCTGATTTTTGTGATCATTCCCGCAAAAAACAGTTACACTATGGCCATCTCTCGCCCACCTTTTTGCGAGCTCATGAATGTACATCTCTGCTCCTCCAGCCCACATGTGCTTTGTGTCACGCCAGTTGTAAATAAGAATCTTAAGCCCTCCCCGAGAAGTACGATTGGATTTGAATGTAAATATTTCAAGAAAGTCTTTTAAGTTAGTAGCAAGAATTGCTACACGAGAATACGTGTAGTGAATAAGTAAAGCGACAGCAAGATTAACAAAACCAAGTACTGACATAACCATCGCAACTTGTCCGATGTTTGCGTGGAAAAGGGAAAGAGCTATGATTTGTGCAACGGCAATTGAAAAACTTAAAGCTGGAAGCAAATTCTTAGACTTGATCTGATGGAAAGAAACAATATTTGAAGCAACGGTAAAAGATGCCATTCCCAGTGAGTAAGCAAAGATGTATGGCAGTATCGCATTTGCCCGATCGCCAAAAACGAGAGGGATTAAATATTTTCCAAAAACACCAACGACTAGAAAAGCTCCAAAGCTTGCTAATGCAGTTAAAGCAGTGAGTTTTAAAAATACTTTCTCAGACTTTTTTCCAAGACCTTCAACGTTACTTACTATAGGTAAAATAAATTGGCCAAAAAGTGAACCTGCAAAAAATACCATTTTCCCAACAAGGGACAACAATGCGTACTGCCCTGCTTGATTGGCTGGTAGGAAGTGTGTTATCAAAATCACATCAGCAGTCATGTAGGAAGCTGTGGCTATTCTTGTAAATATATTGGATACAAAAAACTTTGCTGGAAACTTAATACTTCTTTTAGCTTTTTTCTTATCGCTTAGAACTCTTTTTGCGGCAAAGTTTACCATAGCAAAAGATGAAAACACTGAAAGAGGAATAGCTAAATATGAATACTCAGAGAAACCAAACTCCACAAGAGTAATGGCAAATAGAAACTTTAGTGTTGCTTCAACTACAGAAATAATAGCCAGTCCACCAAAACGCAAGTTGCCTCTCAAAAATCCTCCGTCGATAGCAAGAAGTACTGTCGCCAAAAAAATTGGCGCAAGTGTCATCATTGCAATGGGGTTTGGTAGGTTGAAAAAACTTGCTGCTGGAAAACTAACTAATGTCCAGAAAAAAACGATCAAAAGAGCTATCTTAAATGCTCTGCCTCGAGTTCTCTTCCAGAACTCGACACCAGACGTTCCATATTTTCCTAAATGAAAAGACGAGACATGTGTAACAGTACGAGACAAGGCACTCAACGGAATGTCTGACAGCATTAACATGCTACCCATAAGGCTTATTAGGGCAAATTCTTCTACTCTAAGTCCCCGTCCAAGGTAGATATTAAATGCTAAATTGAATAAATTAGCGATAATTGAAGCACCAATTAAAAGGGATCCTTTAACCCTCACTGGATCCTTTATTAAATATTTATATAGAGATTTCATAATTAAAAAATAATAGATATTGCATACTTAACTTGTTTCATGACAATCTTTGGAATCGAAAAATTATCTCCATAAATGTTCCTTCTTTTTATAAGATGCAGACCATGAACAGTTTTCTCCCAGTAGTGAGGCTTAAAAAATAATTGATAAAGAGCAATAAATCCCGCAGTGCTTATTGCTAACCAATACAAGGGAATAAGAAAAGTGAATTTGATCAAGCTGTATTGACCTCTTTTCATAGCTCCTACCATGTAGTAGTACATGAATAAGAAATTTCCAAAAACTAAAGAGCTAACAGCCATATAAAAAACGATCGACGGATATAGGCTTTCAATTGATGGACCAACTATTGAATAGAGGGCAAAGTACGCGATTGTAGCTACCCAAAGAAAAGGATTTATAAGTATAAAAGCTATCTTTCCACCTATTATTAAATGAAACAGAGGGAAGTGAACTCCATGCTTTTTTGCAAAACTGAAAGACTTTCTTGTGTGCACGAGATAAGTCTGCATGTAACCCTTTATCCAGCGGGAACGTTGTCTTAACCAATTTCCCCATCGGGAATTGGCCTCCTCAAGAGTTACAGAATCTATAATAGCTGTTTTGTAGCCTGCTTTAAATAATCTCATCCCAAGATCCGCATCTTCAGTAACATTAAATGGATCCCATCCTTGAAGTCGTATAATGTCTGCTGTTCTAAAATGATTTGAAGTCCCGCCGAGGGGCAAGCTTGTTCCAATAGACTGAAGTCCCGTGAGAGAGACATCAAACCAAAGAGAATACTCCGCAGTAAAGAACCTTGTCAGAAGATTTTGATTTGGATTGTAGTAATTCAACTTGGCTTGTAGACATACGACATCGCTTTTTACCGACTGAAATATTGCATAAGCTTTCTTAAGCTGTATTACATCAGGCTTATCTTCGGCATCATAAATAACTAAATATTCACCTTTGGCAAAAGCCAGACCATAATTACATGCTTTCGGCTTCGTCTTTGGCTGAGAGTTTGGAACAACAACAACTCTTACGAAGGATGGAAGATTCATTTTTTTAGTTGCTGCAATTGAAGCTTTGTCATCTTCTTCAAGAAGAAGCATTACGTCCAAGCGATTTTTTGGCCACTGCAGCTTTGAAATTGATCTTAAGAATTGAGGTATGATGTGCGCTTCTTTGTACAAAGGGCAAAGTATTGTGTAGATTGGCAACTCGCTATCCTTTAGTGAGTCTAGTTTTTCTTTTGTTGCAACCAATTCCTGAGGTTTGTATAAACTTTTTAGAACTACGTAAAGGTTAAATAATGTGTCTGCAAAATATACAAAACTAAGAACTGCAATAAGAACTCCAAGAGTGACCATGTAGTTAATGAAAAGACCAACTGCAAAAAGCAGAATCAGAAAGTAGATAAAACTTCTTTGAAATAAAGTAAATGTTCTTAGCGAGCTGACCCTATGCGATAGAGTCGTGTGCGTGACGTATGATCTCTTCTTGTAACGTATGCCTGCACCTTTCATCGAAGTTGAATGTGTTGGCAACACATGCTGTGGCCCAACCCTCCCAAGCCTTAGGTTAAGAGCAGAGGTACCTATCTCTAGCGATGTTTTTAAAATTCCAACATGAGAAATACCGGTTTTTCTTGGATTAAATGAAATGTTATAGTTTGTAATCTTGTACCCTGCTTCGTTTGCTTTATGTAAGAATTCCAAATCAAAAGTCCAAGCTGATTTTGGAAAGAATGACACTGTATCCAGAACTTCTTTACGAAAAACTTTCATTCCGGATTGAATATCAACATCAAGTCCAAAAAGAAGTTTGCCAAATCCTACCCTAAAAGCTCTGCTCAACACCTTTCTTCCAAAACTATCATTGTATTTTTTCCTATTTGCTACTACAACATCAGCTTTTTCAAGACGAAGTGCCATTTTCACTATTGCCTCAGGCTCATATTGCAGGTCTGCATCTATAAAGCCCAGATTTTGGTACTTAGCAAGACCAAAACCCTGAAAAAGTGAATACGCCTTTCCTCTTTTCCCAATTTTTCTAACGCATTTAACCGGGTAGTCGGCATAAAGAAGGCTAAGGATTTTGAACGTATTGTCGGTAGAGTGATCGTCAACGATTATAATTTCGTATGCAAAATTTTCCTTTGACAAAGAGTTGCAAAGACGCTCTATGAGTTCACCTATAGTACCTTGCTCGTTGTACACAGGAACCACAACGGAAATTTCCCTTTTATAATTATTCATCTTCTTTTACCTCCACTTTGTGCACCTCAATAAAATCTCTTAATGATTCTTGTGAGACCCTGTAATGACCTCCAAATTCACTTGCCTCAAGGGAACCGTCTTTTATGTATTTGTAAATTGTGAGTACTGACAAACGAAGTGAGAGCGCCACTTCTTGCACGGTGTAGAAATCGTCAAATGAATAATATCCCATATAAATTTACTAGAAGTTGTGAATTATAAGAGGTTGAACTTAATTTGTCAACTATGGGGTGATGCGTGCTATTGCAACGTATTGTCAACTGTGGTTAGCAGATAATTACAGATATTAAGTGTTTATTCCAAAATGGTGTAAAATACGCTCAGGATGATTTACAACAAACTATTGGCACATAGGTCAAAAATTGGAGTTACGCAGGAGGAGCTTGCATTAGCTCTAGGTGTTACAAGACAAACAATAATAGCAATTGAGAAAGGTAATTACACGCCCTCAGTTATGCTTGCATTAAGAGTTGCAAAATTCTTTAATGTAAAGGTAGAAGATATTTTCAGTCTTAACCATGAAGGATAAAGCGATACTTTTAGAACTAATCGTTGCTGTGGCATTAATTGGGTTATTGGTTCTTTTTGTTTCCCCGATAGACCTTTTGATGCCAATGACAACAAGTGCTATGTCAATACTTTTAGTGGCCGTTCTTTTTTTAATTTTTTCATCACTTGTATTTCGAGAGAAAGCTCGCGATGAAAGGGAGAACATTCTTAAAATGAATGCAGGCAGAATTTCTTTCTTAACAGGCAGTGTTATTGCAGTTGTTGGGATACTTTATCAAAGCGCTTCACACAATATTGATCCGTGGCTTGTATACACTCTAATTGGAATGATACTTGCCAAAACGGCTGTAAGACTTTATTCTTCACTCCGAAATTGAATCCACATGTAAAGTAGACTTGACATTTCGATTGCAACAATCTAATATTAATCGAGAATGAATAAGAAAATTTTAATAAGCCTTTTAATTGTAGTGCTCCTGATAGCTCTTGGTTTCGTTTACTACTCAAATTTGTCCACAAAAAAGTCCGATTTGTCAATGAACGGCAAAACGGATTCCCCAACAGAAAAGAGCATGGACAAGATGGATAAAGTAGCTAATGAATCAGCAAAGTCAAAATACCTAATTTACAGTGAAGGCGCGCTAACAGACGCGTCTCAAAACCGAAGAGTTCTCTTTTTCTACGCTTCATGGTGTCCAACCTGCAGACCTGCTGATTCTGAATTCTTAGAGAAAGCATCAAGTTTACCCGATAACCTTACACTAATACGCGTGAACTACAACGACCCGGATACCGATCAAAATGAACGCGATTTAGCTCGAAAATATAATGTAACCTATCAACACACCTTTGTTCAGATCGACCAAAATGGAAACGAGATAAAAAAGTGGAATGGAGGAAGCCTAGCGGAAATAATAGAAAATATTAACTAACATGATTTTGCTTGTATTTTTCTCTTTTATTGCGGGTTTTGTAACAATACTTTCTCCATGCATCCTTCCTATACTTCCGGTTGTATTATCTGGATCTATAAATGGTGGACATAAAAGACCGATAGGCATAGTTACGGGCTTTGTTCTTAGCTTCACACTCTTCACACTGTTCTTATCAGCTATCGTTCGAGCAACCGGAATTTCGGCCGATATTTTACGAAATATTTCAGTCGTTATTATCCTTCTTTTTGGCGCAACTTTACTTTTACCTAACTTCCAAGTACTCATGGAAAAATTATTTACAAGGCTTGCCTCAAGCGTTTCTGGCAGAACTCCGAAAGGAAATGGTTTTTGGAGTGGATTATTATTAGGAGTAAGCCTTGGACTTATTTGGACACCATGTGTTGGCCCAATAATTGCTTCAGTAATAACGTTGGCTGCAACGAGCAGCGTCAATGGAAGCGCAATAATAATAACTTTTGCCTATTCTTTAGGTACTGCAATACCTATGTTTGCCATTACCTATGGTGGGAGAACCCTTCTTGCAAAGGTGCCCTGGCTTCTTAAAAATACGGGAAATATCCAAAAAGTATTTGGCATTCTCATGATACTCGTGGCAATAGGAATGTTTTTTAATTTAGATCGCAAATTCCAAAACGAAGTATTAGATCGTTTTCCTCAGTATGGTGCTGGGCTCACAAAATTGGAGGATAACCAAGCAGTTAAGAATGAGCTCGAAAAAGTTAAGGAACAAAAGGACTTTATACAAAGCAATTCAAATTACGAAACCGCACCAGCTCTTATTCCCGGAGGGGAATGGTTTAACTCAGAACCATTAACTATGAAGGACCTTCGCGGAAAAGTAGTACTGGTTGATTTCTGGACGTATACGTGCATCAACTGCATAAGAACATTTCCATACTTAAAAAGCTGGTATCAAAAGTATGAAAAATCCGGGCTTGTAGTATTGGGAGTTCATACACCAGAATTTGCTTTTGAACGTGATGCTGAAAATGTGAAGCAAGCAATAGCAGATTTTGAACTGAAGTACCCTGTTATGCAGGATAATGATTATGCAACATGGACTGCATTCAACAATCGTTACTGGCCGGCTCATTACTTGATCGATAAAAACGGACTTATTCGATACACCCATTTTGGAGAAGGGGAATACGATAAGACTGAGGAAATGATACAAAAGTTGTTAGAAGAAAAAGGCGCAAAAGTTTCTGAAACCATCAAAAACGAAGAGTACTCCATTGATTCTAAAACACCCGAAACGTACCTGGGATATGCAAGGATGGAGGGTTTTTCCTCACCTGAAAGTCCAAAAC
>CAYTCO010000005.1:4159-16864 GCA_964436385.1 uncultured Gammaproteobacteria bacterium | reverse complement strand
ACGTACCTGGGATATGCAAGGATGGAGGGTTTTTCCTCACCTGAAAGTCCAAAACGCAACTCGAAGCAAACATACTCTATTCCTGAAAATCTTCCCTTAAATTCTTTCGCTTTTGAAGGTGAATGGAATATAGAAGAAGAGAATGCAAAGCCTTCAAAAGGGGCTGCTTTGGAGTATAAGTTTAATGCTAAAAACGTTTATTTAGTTCTAAACGCTCTTTCCGGAAGTTCGAACGTTAAGATTATCCTTGACGGAGAAGTTGTGGATGCCAAGAGGCAGGGTATTGACGTCGCACAAGGAACAGTAGAAGTTACCAAAAACAAGCTTTATCATTTAATAAAACTTTCTACTTCAGAAATTCATATTATGAGAATTGAATTTTTGGACGGAAACGCTGCCGCTTTTGCTTTCACTTTCGGATGATCTAGATACTAAAAAACTTCTGCTTTGTTTTTAACCAATACTCTTCTTGCCTTGTGAGATTTTTGACGTCAGATTGATTGACAAGTAAAAATTTAATTGCTTCCTCAAGATACAGTGTGTTTTGTGAACCTTTTACAAGAACGATGGCATCCTTGGGTAGTTCTTCTTTCATGTGTAAACCTGCCTGAACTGCATTCTTGTACCACTCTACTTTTTTTGTTTTATTTCTCCTCTTTAATGACTTAACGTAGGGTACGACATATTCATTCGTCAGACTCCCTACGCAATACAACTCATCTACAACCCCTGTAATGCGTTTTGCAACCTCTAAATGCTCACCCGGTGCTTCATTTCCCAGTTCCCTCATGTCTCCCATCAAAAACACAGCTGGTCTATTTGTTCTTTTCTTTAGATCCGCTAGTAAATCTAGAAAGGACATTACAGTACTCTTTGAAGAGTTATACGAAGAATCAATAATTAAAGATCCCCGAACACCTTCAAACACGCTTGATCTACCTTTTGGAATCGTGAAGTTTTTCTCCAAAGACTCAATAATCTGAGAGTGTTTTAGTCCCAATGCGTTGCAAGCAAGCAAAACAGATGCGAAGGACTCTCGTGAGGCTGGTGGTAAAATTGTACCAGCAAAGGATAATTCAAGGATCTTTTCTCCTTTTTCTCCTTTTAATCCATAAACGAACTTGGTTTTTTTTGTTGAAATTTGATAATCAAGATAATAAATTGAATTTGACTTTTCTTCCCCAAAAGTCAAAAGAGTAATTACATTGTTTTTTGCGTTTTGCCTAACTTTTTCGGTAAGACGCAGGTCATCTTTATTGTAAATTCCTACCTTTGTGTAACCATTTGTTATTATTTTGCTATCTTCCTCCGCTATTTTTCCTAAAATATACTCTAAGTTGTCCTTTGTGTGTTTTTTAAGAACTTTTTCAAATTGTTGAGTGTGAGTTGCGGTCGCATTTAAATCTATAGCCATATCAGGTTTTATGATAGTAAGTAAGTAGGACATGTTTTTGGGTGGATAAGGATCATCTATACCCATTTCGACTATCAAATACTGCACTTTTGCGAGATTATTTATTCTTTGTGGTGCTTTAAAAAGAACTTGCAGCCAATTTCTTCTGTTAAATCCCTCTATTTGAATGCCTAGAATGCCTAACGGTACACCAGTTTCTGAATTACCAGCAACTACTTTAGTTACAAAGGAGTCCTTTAAAACTGCATGAAGAGCATTTCTGGTTGATGATTTGCCAACTGACCCAGCAACACCTATAACGTAAGGTCTATGGAGTCTAAGGGCTATTCTTGCCCAAAAACGAAGATAAAATAATACCGCCCAAACAAGTAGTTCGCGCATATGGGTATTATATCACCACTCCCCTTTCCCCTTGACTATTGTCTTCTGTCTAATATATATTGGTATTCATGGACGACACGACAAAAGACATAGAAGATGCAATTGAAGGCCAAATTGAGGAAGCAGAAGCACCAACTGAGACAGCCTCAGATGTTAGTGTAAGCACAAAACCTCCTTCTCAAGCAGAATTGGTAGTGAGCCTTACAAATCTAATTAATGCTAATCTTGCAGAAATTCAAAATTTGGAAAAAGAAATGTCAAAACACAAAGAAATGGTCGACAGTGTTCTTTCAAATGACGAAACCTACATCAAGCATGCTGAGGCAGCTAAGGAAGCATCGAGAATTAAAGGTAACACAAAAAAGGAGATATTTAAAAGAGGAGATGTTAAGCATGTTGTAGAAAAGCTGACGGAACTTAAAGACAATATCTCAGCCACAAAAGAAGAGCTGTCAAATTATATACAAGAGTACGCATCGGCTTCTGGACAAAATTATTTTGAAGCTGAAGATGGAACTATCCAAGAAATTGTATACATAGCCCGCCTCCGCAAAAAAACAGCATAATTCTCCTAGAACAAACACTTCAAGATACATACTGATTTGTGTTAGAATACGACCTGCAATATGGTTGAAGGTTCCTATCCCAGTCACAGATATCAAACCGTTGCTGAAGCTAAAGAATTAATCGGAGGTGGTTTAATAGCTGACGGACAACAACTTTTGGGGCAGATACTGAGCCTTGGTTCCACTTTTGTAATCGGTGAACAAAGAGCTGCGGCGGTTGAGCTAGTTTGGAGTTATATTACTCAAATTAGAGAGCCCCTAGAGGACCACGAAAGACTAGCCTTAGTCGACAAGGGAGAGGCGGCATTAAACTTTTATGCCGAGGCAGGAGGCGTTACTGAGGAAGCAAGAGCTCTAAATGCGCGTGCGGCAGCAGGATATGGCGAGTTGGTTTTGGCGAAAGTATTCTACGAACCAGACCCAATAAAAAAGGACCTGTTACTTCGATCTGCGTACGACATTATGAACAAAGTTAAGCAACCTCGAGCCGAAAGAGCATTTGTATCAACCGTGATACTTAACACCACGGCTCACAAAGTTATAGATGAGCTTTTGACTTTACCTGCTAATAGAAGAGACCCTGAGCTTTATGGCTCAAAAAAATTCCGCGCAGAGAGGCTACTTAGCCTTATGGAAAGAAGAGGTGAAACGCAAACCCCCAGAGCTCTAAAGTATTTATCCTCTAGCGCTGTGGCAACTTGGGCATTGGGACTTGCGGCAGGCGGGGTTGCTGGCTTAGACTGGTTGCTTGAGGCTGTTGAAATTTACGACAAGATATTTGCCCTCCATCAAAATCAAGAGCATGGAATCCCCAGCTGGGTTAGAACCGATAGAGAAAGCTTGAGTAGAGACATTAAGAAGTTAAAAAAGCAAAAAAATACCGTAGAGAGTTGAATATCGTTCTGAGATTTTTCAGAAACTTTAGGCTGAATCACTTCAGCACAACATCCATACAGTCTACGGTATTTAAGAGTTAGTTAGTTTCGATCCCAACCTCCTCCACCACCTCGTCTATCGTCTCTTCCTCCGCCTCCTCTTCTGTCAAATCCTCCTCTGTTTCCTCCTCCAAAGCCTCCACCTTGTGGACGCTCTTCACGAGGTCGAGCAACGCTTACGAAAATTGTACGATCGCCCATAGCTGACTTATCAAGAGCAGTTATTGATTCCTGCGCTTTAGCGTCATCTTCTAGCTCTATAAAACCAAATCCTTTGCTGCGTCCTGAATCACGATCTGTGATAATGGTTGCTGAAAGAATAGTTCCGTAGTCTGCGAATAAATTTTTAAGGTCGTCCTCTGTTGTTGTATAAGGTAAATTACCAATGTAAAGTTTTGTCATTATTTTTTTTCACCACCTCTCTTGAGAAAATTATTATATGTGTGTTTCAATTTCTTCTGGGGCTAAATGCGGTTTGTCCTATCATTAGCTACATGAATATTATATCACAATTTTAGAAAATCAAGAGAATTCATCCGAGAAGATTATTGCTTGATATTTTGTACTCAATATTTAGCTTCAAAAAATGCTGTGAAGCGTTACTATTTTCATGAAACATCAAGTTGATACGTATATAGTTTTATTGTCGTTGACATGAACTTTCTCGCATTCTAAGATGTAATTAGTTTTGGGCTGCCTTAAATTACAACCCGGTTCTTCTCGCAAGGCTGGGTTGTTTTTTGTTGGTTGAACGCGCTTCCTTGAACGCAGAAGTTGTCGCTCACGCAAAATGGCACATAAGCAAATGGTCATTAGTTGTGGAATTTTTATGATAAATAATAAATAATTGATATTAAATGATATGAATTTGAAATATATAATCCTACTTGTTGTATTTCTTTCGGTGAGTGCTTATGTAGGGATTTCTATCTACATTGCGACAAAGCTCACCATTCCAAATCCCTCTCCTGTTACTTATGACCCAAAATTGATTGGCTACAAAGTTGCTGATGTAGTTTTTCGATCAAAAGATAACGCCCAACTTGCTGGATGGTTCTTTAGAGGAACAAATGACAAAGCAATTATTCTAATTCATGGAGCAGGTAACCAAAATCGCGTAAATGAGGTATATGGGGGGCCTGCAATTGCAAAGCACTTTTATGATTTGGGGTACACAGTTCTCATGTTTGACCTTAGAGGAAGTGGAGATTCGGAGAAAACACGTATTTCTTTCGGTCAATACGAAGCAAATGACGTAGCAGGAGCTTTTAATTACATGGTTACACAAGAATTTAAACCTGAAAGTATAGGAATTCTTTCCGACTCACTTGGTGCAATTGCAACAGCTATGGCTTCGTCAGATATTAAAGAAGCAGGAGGAATTGTTCTTGATAGTCCAGCTCAAGAGGTAAAAAGTGTTGTTTCTGGGATTATGAAAAACGAAGAGAATGTTCCGGAATTTCTGCATCCTGGCGTATTTTTAGCTGCAAAACTCCTTTTTCAAATCAATATAGATTCTGTAAGGCCAACTGATCGGATTTCGGAACTTTCAGAGACACCACTTCTCTTTTTACATGGCGAAAAAGATGCACTTATTCCTCCAAGTCACAGTGAACAACTCGCAAACAAGGTTAAAAATGCACAAAGAATTGTCTTTCCGAACATGGCCCACGTCGAGGCCTCAACAAAAGACCAATTGAAATTCTTGGAAACTGTAGAAAGCTTCTTTAGCAAGAATTTGCAATAATTATTTACTATTTAAGATCTAATATTTACTATTCCATTTGGGTCCTTATTACTAATAAATACTAAATGCTATATATTAAATAATAGTATATGACTGGACGAACTCACGATTTAATAGCATTCACAGCTTTGTCTGCCGTTGTTGCAACGATTCCTATGAGCAACATGACGCTGGGAACTGCCTTTGTTGCCTTTACTGCAAATATGCTGGGCGCACTTGCTCCTGATATTGATCAGTCAACTGGGGCTTTATGGAAGAAAATTCGCTTTGGCACAATACTTGGAAAGCTTTTGTATCCAATTTTTGGCGGACACAGGCATATTTCTCATTCAATTTTAGGATTGGTTTTCTTTGGAGTTATGTCAAAGCTTATTCTAATTCTTATCTCAAGTGTCTTAATAGTCGATATTAATGTCGTCTGGTGGGCATTTATGCTCGGTGTTGTCTCGCATTTAGTTTCAGATACTTTTACTCACAGCGGGGTTCCATGGCTATTTCCAATACCGTTCAAATTTGGCATTCCTCCGATTAAAGCCCTAAGATTTCACACTGGTAGTTTTGTTGAGAAAGGAATTGTATTCCCAGGTTTAATTTTAACCAACTTATGGATTTTTTATACCTATCACAAAGTCATAATCGACTTTCTAAGAACAAATATTAAGTAGCTAATGGCTAATGAGATTGTGCCTGAGGCGGGTTTGCTTCGCACCATTTCTTCGTTGCACTACGAAATCGAGCGGTCTTGGGGCATAGCCTTCAAGCGAGGAACGCTTATTTGTGCCTGAGGCGGGACTCGAACCCGCATGACTTGCGCCACACGCTCTTAAGGCGTGCGTGTATACCATTCCACCACTCAGGCTTTTGCTTACTATATATTATCTAATATTTACTATTTAAGATAGGAAATCGTATTGCTTTGTGTATTTTAATGGACATATTCAATTATGTCTAATAAATAGTAAATGTTAAATATTAAATACTAACTAGTTCCTCACAGGCGGTTTTGTTCCAATTTCGGTCAAACTGTAATCCAAAAGACTTGCCATTTCCTCCCGTCTGCTCTGGCTATTCAAAACCACACCTATTATCTGATGTCCATCATAATCTAGATAAGTTACCAGGCACATCCCAGCTTCATCCGTAAAACCCGTCTTAACACCCCTAACCCCAGGATACGTTGTGAGCAAATTTGTTTCGTTATAAAGATTAAATTCCTTGTGATCTTTTGAGACCGGAATTACATGATTGTAAGTTGCTACTATTTTTCGAAAAGTCGGATCTTTCATCGCGTACTTTGTAAGTATTACAAGCTCATTAACTGTGCTGTATTGCTCCCCATCTCCCTGAAGACCAGAAGGATTAGTAAATCTCGTCTTAGAGAGCCCTAAATCCTCGGCTTTTTTATTCATGAGGTGTATGTAGCCCTCTCTTCCAAATTTACTTGTTTGGGCAAGTGTTTCTGCGGCATCGTTCCCTGACTGAAGCAAGAGGCCATAAAGAAGTTCCTCAACCGTTAGCACTTCATTCTCAGAAAGTCCCATCGTCCCCTCACCAATTGTTGCAGCAGACTTTGTCACTTTTACCTTATCCGAAAAGTCTAGATGCTCAAGAGCAATAACTGCAGTCATAATTTTTGTAAGTGATGCGATGGGGAGTTTTAATTCTGCTTGTTTTTCATATAACAGCGTGTCTGTTGAAATATCATATGAAATAGCACTTACTGCGGTAAGCTCCAATGGTGTCTGCGCACTTACTCTGCTAACCAACTTTGGATGCCAATAAGAATCGGCTTCACTTGCATCTGAAAAAGAAGAAAACAACTTCGGTATAGGGGACGTAATTGCAGATATGTCTTTAAAATTAAACTTTCCTGCGTATGTTAAAGCGGCTAAGAGAAGGTTTACTGACACCAAAAATACAAAAAACCAAAAAAGGAAGTTGCCTATCAGTTTCATACCATACTATAATATCAAAATAGCAATATGCCAGAAACAACAAATTACCTTAAGCACAGCAACCAGAATCCTATTCAAAAAGCACTAATTGATAACTTCTACAAAGAGCTTTTCAAAATGATAAAACCATTAAAGGCAAATTCAATTCTTGATGTTGGATGCGGTGAAGGGTTTACGCTTAAAAAATTGGAAGAAAAAAAATTGGGCAAGAAGAATGAAGGAATCGATTATTCTGATGATGCTATTAGAATCGGAAAAAAGATCTATCCAGAGCTTGCTTTGTTCAAGGGCGACGTCTATGGTCTTTCCTACAAAGACAATACATTTGATCTGTCTCTTTGCACCGAAGTATTAGAGCATCTTGATGATCCTGTAAAAGCAGTTGCAGAAATTAGACGTGTGACTTCAAAATATATCATTTTTTCCGTTCCAAATGAACCATTTTTTATAGGAGCAAATTTGTTGAGAGGGAAATATCTAAAAAACCTAGGCAACCATCCTGAACACATTAACCACTGGACTTTTTGGGGATTTGAAAATTTTTTGGAAAAACAAGGTCTTTCCGTTGTGAAGTCAAAACACCCCTTTGCCTGGAGTCTTGTTCTAACTAAGAAGAAATAGGTTATTTTTCTCCCGCCGCAATTGGATTCTATTTACCAATCCTTTTCAAAATATTTCTTGCCTTTTAAAGCTTTTGGCAGGTATTCCTGATCAATCTTCTTTCCCTCTTTTTCTTCCTTCCAGGCGTATCTTACGTGACCTTTCCCATAATCAAGCGTTTTCATGACACTATTTGCCGCATTTCTTAGATGTAGTGGTATTTCAGGCAGATTATCCATCTCTATGTCATTCATAGCCATACCAATTCCCACGGTTGAAGCAATAGATTTCTTAGCCGAAGCAAGATATGTGGCTACTTGAGCCAGTATCAACTGCGCTTCAGGAAGTCCTATCATATGAACTGCCTGCATAGCACTCGTTGCAACAACCAATGCCGTAGGCTGAGCATTTCCAATATCCTCTGAGGCAAAAATTACCATGCGACGGGCTATAAACATCGGATCCTCCCCTGCTTTTAGCATGCGAGCCAGGTAATGAAGTGTCGCATCTGAATCAGAACCACGCATTGATTTAATGAAGGCAGAAATAGTGTCGTAGTGATAGTCCCCTTTCTTGTCATAATAAATCGCACGCTTTTGCATAGCCTCCTCTGCTATTTTTATATCTAACTTTTTTGAAATTGTTGTAGCTACTTCAACTGCATTGATAGCAAATCTAGCATCCCCATTTGAATGTTTTACGATATGAGATATAGCCTCATCCGAGGCTTTGATTTTGGGAAAAACTGACAAAGCCTTTCTAACTACCTTTTCAATATTCTCATCTGTAAGAGATTTCAAAACAAAAAGTTGAGAACGTGATAATAAGGGAGCATTAATTCTAAAACCTGGATTCTCAGTTGTTGCACCTATTAGAATTATTGTTCCATTCTCAACATGCGGCAAGAATCCGTCTTGTTGAGCTTTGTTGAATCTGTGTATTTCATCAACGAAAAGAATTGTCTTTTTATTCTTTTCCTCCATGAGTTGTTCTGCATGCTTTATGACATTTCTAACGTCGGCAACACCGCTCGTAACCGCTGAGAAGAATATGAATTCGGCATCTATAGAATTAGCAATAACAGTTGCTAAGGTCGTCTTTCCACTACCCGGAGGTCCCCAGAACATCATTGATGTAATTCTTCCTGCCTCAAGCATTTTGCGAATCGGCTTGTCTCGACCAACCAAATGTTCTTGACCAATTACATCATCTATTGTTGTTGGTCGGAGTTTTTCAGCAAGAGGAGCGTTCATGAAATGATTGTACCACTTCAATTCAAGATGTAATTTTTGTAGAATACTTAAACCGGGCCTTTAGCGCAATTGGTAGCGCGCTTCCATGGCATGGAAGAGGTTAGGGGTTCGAGTCCCCTAAGGTCCACCCAAATTTAGCTCGCAATGAGTTCTTCTTCGGGGACGCCTTCTGAAATCAATTCGCTCCTTAGTTCAGCAACCTTCTCGCTATCCTCGCCATATTTAACTCGATAGTTTAGGAATCTGTTAATCCTAAGCGTAAGCGCAATTTCCTCCGCTGTAAATTCGCGACTTCTGAAATCTACTTCACCATTTGGTCCTTGTACGACCCACTCCTTCTCGCCCTCTTTTGTGCCTGAGCGACGTGATCTAACAGTGACAAATGAGGCTCCGGTTTTTTCTGCTAAATATTCATTTGCCGAAAGGATCGAGGACAACTCTTTTGGACTATCGTCCAGCATGACAATCGTGTGCGGTGTATCTCCTAGAACTTGCCCTGAGCCCATCGACAATCCTCCTCCATAATCTTCGTCAAAGGAATCGCCAACACCAATCCTGTTACCTCCTGGAACAGGCTTCCTGTAATCCATCTGTGTTTTAGAAGTAACTCCAGATTCTGCCAACTCCTTGATAAACTTCCCCTTTGGCACTTGCGTTAGCCAAATTTGAGAGATTGGCAAATCAGGTGCTTGTTCCATAAGTTCTAAAACTTTCAACAACTGGTAATAAGGCATTCCATAAGTAAATATTCCTATATTTAACCTACTTTCAGATTCTGCTGGCTGTCCGATTTTCTTTAAAGCCCCTATTGTTTCGCTATAATCCGGTGGATTAATCATGCTTTTCATAAATATATCTCCTAGCTGCTTGGACCAAGGATTAAGTTCTCCCTCGGGATACCAGAATCTAGAGCGCAAAACTAATTTCTTATTCCTGAAAAGAAATGGGTCATTTTTCTCTGGCTCTGCGTTTGTCGTAAGTTCTTCTTTAATTCTCTTTAAAGACTTTTCTACATCTCCTACAGACTGCTCACGTTCCCCAACTGGTTTTTTCCTTACTTTCTCAGTTGCCCAATGTAAAGCTGATAAATGAGTGTTTGCGTGATATGAATCCCCTCCTCCCTCAGCGTCTTCCCAACGCGAAAATTTATCCGTTACGTCCATAAGCTTTGAAATTGACTCTTCAGGTAAATCAAGATCTGTCTCAAGTAAATATTTTTTATACAAATCAAGCCTTTTGTCTTTCACTTCCGTTGTTGCTCTTAAGGTGTCGTCATAGTCAAAAAGAAACCAATCATTACCGGCCATGGGTTTTTGTCTTTCGCTTTGAAGAAGAAAACCCGCATTCCCAACAGAAAATACTTCAAAAGCTCCTAATTTTTCTCCATATCGTTCCGTAAGGTTGTTTATTTTTCGAAGATCAACTTCTCTTTGTTCTGCTGGAGGTGCTAACTCAGTCATAATTAATTCTAACACCTAGTACCCTTTTAGTAACTGGGTTGACAAATTTCCACCTTCGTGGCATATTGTTGACATGGAAAACGAAACTCCTCAAGCACAAACACCAAAAAGTAACTCAAGGATGATGCCAGTCATGATTGTTGCTGCAATTATCGTTATAGTCGCTGTTGCAGCTATCGCCTTTACAATGTCCAAAAAGCCTGAAGGAGATATGGACCAAACAACAGTACCAACCCAGCCGATTGACGCAATGGAAGCACAACCAACAGCGGCCATGATGGCGTCCTACAAAGACGGAGAGTATGAAGCAGAGGGCATGTATACATCTCCTGGAGGTGCAGAATCCATTGACGTTACTCTAACACTTAAAGATGGTGTAGTTGAGGAGGCAGAAGTTATTTCAAATGCAACACGACCAATTTCAAAACAAATGCAAGCTTCATTCATCGGTGGATACAAAGAACTAGTTGTTGGGAAAAAATTGGACGAAATTAACCTTACTAAAGTATCTGCTTCTTCCCTTACTCCAAAGGGATTTAATGACGCAGTTGAAAAAATTAAAGCCCAAGCGCAGTCTTAGGGAAAATGTCTTCTTTTAAATTTCAAGCGATAGGAACCTCCTGGCAGATTGATATTTATGAAAGTATTTCAAAAGCAGAAGAATTAAGAATTAAGAGAAAAGTATTAAGTCAAATAGAAAAATTCGATAAATCCTTTTCGAGGTTTCGCAATGACTCATGGGTAGTCAAAAATTCAAAAGTAACAGGCACTGTAACGCTTCCAAAGCATGGTTATAAGTTATTAAGCATTTACAAATCCTTTTTTAACGCCTCAAACGGTTTGTTTACACCTCTTATAGGCAAAACGCTCGAGGATGCAGGCTATGACGCATCGTACACACTCAAACCTAAAGAGAATATTTTCCGACCACCATCTTTTGATGAGGCAATTGAGTTTGATGATAAAGAAATAATCTTTAAGAAAAACTTGCTATTAGACTTTGGGGCCGCTGGGAAGGGCTTTCTAGTGGATCTCGTGTCAAATCTCTTGAAAAATGATGGAATTGAACAGTATTGCATTGATGCAAGCGGAGATATCCTTCATAAAGACACGCATTGCATAAGAGTTGGGCTTGAGAATCCAGCTGACCCGACTCTTGCAATTGGAGTTTGTGAATTAAAAAATCAAAGTATCTGCGGCTCATCAGGAAGCAGACGCAAATGGTCAAAATACCACCATACAATAAACCCCTTTACCCTCAAGTCTCCCGAAGATGTAAAAGCTGTGTGGGTAATAGCCGACTCATGTGCTCTTGCTGATGGACTTGCTACAAGTCTTTTCCTTGATCCAAATCCAAAGCACTATAACAACTTCAATTTTGAGTACGTTTTGTTGTATAAAGATAATATTGCGGTAAAATCCAAAGGATTTGCCGGTGAACTTTTTACCTCATGAACCCAATAGACAAATTTCTAAACAACTTTACAATGTACAAAGTTGTTAACTATGGTCTCTTTTTACTTGCTGGAATTTCTTTAGTTTTAAGCCTCACGGGTTTTGTGTCCCACAAACCCTTGGAGTTAGTTATAAGTTTTTTAACCCTTACTATTGTTTGCTATACAACCAATTTATTGTTAGGAAAAATTTTTAAAGCCACGCTTAACGTAGAGTCTTCTTCCATCACAGCGGTTATTCTCTATTTTCTACTCTGGCCAAGCCTAGAGATCCAGATGATTCTTTTAATTGCTCTTGCTGGGTTTATTGCTATGGCTTCAAAATTTGTATTTGCTTACAAAAGAAAACATTTATTCAATCCTGCGGCATTTGCTGCTGTGATGCTTCTATTCTTTAATTCTGGTGCTCTTTGGTGGGTAGGCACCCCCTCAATGCTTTTGCCGACTCTTATAATCGGGCTTTTAATTGTTAGAAAAGTCAGAAAATTTACGGTCTTTTTAACCTTTCTTTCAGTAACCCTTGCCTCTTTTCTTATCCAAACTACACTTCAGGGCTTAAGCGTAGTTGATCAAGCGACACAATTCTTTTTGTCTTTTCCGGTTATTTTCTTTGGAACAATAATGCTAACTGAACCATTAACCATGCCTCCCACAAAGAAACTGCAAACCATTTATGCCTCTTTTTGTGGCATTTTATTTTCCTGGCAAGGTACATTTGGACCGATAATCCTAACTACTGAGCTCGCATTAATAATAGGAAATGTGTTTTCATTCATTGTTAGCCCAAAATATAAGTTCTTACTGAAGCTTCTTGAGGTAAAAAGGCTATCCGACAACACATTTGAATACTCTTTTAAAAAACCAGAGGTTTTTCATTTTAGGCCGGGGCAGTATCTAGAATGGACTATTCCAACAACCAAAACCGACATCAGAGGTAATA
>CAYTCO010000005.1:0-4059 GCA_964436385.1 uncultured Gammaproteobacteria bacterium | reverse complement strand
TAAAGCTTGGCATCAGATTTAATACACCAGGAAGCGGATTTAAAAAATTTCTACAAGGACTAAAGCCCCAAGATTCAATAACAGCAGGACAACTAATCGGAGACTTTACACTCCCTTCTGACAAAAGCAAGAAGCTCGTATTTATTGCAGGGGGAATAGGGGTCACTCCATTCCGAAGTATCATCAAGTATTTGCTAGATATTAATGAGAAGCGAGATATTGTTTTCTTCTACTCAAACAAAACAGAAAATGAAATTGCTTACAAAGATATATTTGACGAAGCAGCAAGAAAGTTAAATATAAAAGTTGTTTATATACTTTCCGATAACAAGGGTCTTTCTGATTGGAAAGGCGAAAGAGGCAGAATAGATGAGAAAATGCTCAAAAAGCACGTTAACGATATTAATGATAGAATTTACTTTCTATCTGGTCCAAATGCTATGGTTGAAAATTACAAAAAACTGCTGAAAAGCCTAAACGTCAAGCAAACATCAATAGTTACAGACTACTTTCCTGGATTCTAATGAAAACACTATTTTTGAAAATAATCATCGGAGTGCTCGTCTTGGTTTTTGTAGGTTTGATCGGCGTAGTTGGCTTTAGCGCGTATCAAAAAGGGTTTGTTAAGTACGATCCAACTGCAACTCCAATTCCAACACGCACGATGATTGACGACCCTCAAGACAGAAAGTTAGGAGAGGAAACACAAAACGATAGCTCACTTAAGGCCGATGGGGTACTTATGGGAGAAATAAAGCAGATAGAAATAACTGCTTCGAATTTTAAATATGAACCTGAAGGATTTGCTGTAAACCTTGGAGACACTGTTACGGTAACTTTCAAAAACACTGAAGGGTTTCATGATTTTACGATTGAAGAATTAGGTGTAAAAACAAAAACACTTGAGGCTGGGGGAGAAGAACAGGTTACTTTTGTCGCTAATAAGAAAGGTTCCTTTCAATTTTTCTGTTCTGTTGGACAACATAGGGCAATGGGTATGGCTGGAGTAATACAGGTTAACTAGTAGAATCTTCGAATCTTTTCTTAAGAACCTCATAAACATCTCCTATCTTTCGGTAAACAACTTCAAATACAGTCCTCTGCTTACATATGCCATTTAACTCTTCTATTTCTGTCACTGATGGTGTAAGTGAATCTGTTGTCTGAGGGTACATAATCGATTCCTTGTCTTTGTTATGATCAAGACCTAGAGCGTGCCCCATTTCATGAGTTAAAGTGTGTAAAAACTCTTCATGATCAACGTCAATAAAGATACTAATTTTACGATTCCTGCCGTCTTGCTCATATAGTCCTTCCTCGGGCTTGGTAATTAAGACATCCTGATAATTGTCAATTTCTTGATTTAGCTTTTTTGCGCTGGAGTTATATTCACTAGTCTTTTGACCTAAAGATTGCGCTTCATTATTTAGAGCTTGTGCTTCTGCTTGAAGGCTTTTTTGCTCGGCGAGCAATCTCTCATAATCCTCTTGTGGAGCACCACCCTTCTCGTTCCACGATTTTATTTCTTCATTTAATTTTTTTACTCTTGCCTCAAAGCTTGCCTGTCTCTTCTTGTATTCCTCAAGTTTTGGATCAATTTCTCCCTGCTTTTCCTTAAGCGTCGAGTTCATTTCGGTAATTTTGCTCGTTAGTTGCTGACGGGAATCATAAACTAGATTTATCGTAAAAGAAGCTTTTGGATTATATTCAAAAAGAGGCTTGTTCTGCGTTGCGCTCCATACATTTGAAGCAATTTTCGCATCAGTTAAAAGCTCTTCTTTTGAAGTTTTAAAACCAGGATCTATAGTTCCTATTGAATACCTAAGCGGAGAGTCGCAAGGAGAGTAATAAATAACAGAAGCAAAAGCAGCATTGGCTTGATTTCTGAAGACAAAATACAAGATTCCAACGCCCAACAAAAAACCGAGAATTGCAACCTTGCTCATTATTTAATTTTAGGAGCTTTAAAGACTAATGTCCAATATGGAACACGTTGTTCATAAGGACTAAGGAGTAATAAATCGTCCCTATTCCAAGAAGCAAACATAAGGTTTCTGCAAGAGCAAACCGCTTTTTATTTTGGTGGTGAATTTCAGGTATTAGATCAGAAAGCGCTATATACAAAAAGAATCCTCCAGAAACCGCCAAAAAGAATACTGCAAGACCTTCAATTTGGCTTCCAAAATAAAATGCCAAAATTGCACCGAGAAATGATGCCAGTGCGCTTAGGATGTTTATTAAGAGCACTTTAGAGCGTTTTACCCCATGACTTAGCATGACGCCAAAATCCCCAACCTCCTGGGGTATTTCATGAGTCCCTACAGCAAAAGTTGTAACAATACCCATAGGGATACTTATCGCAAAAGTTGTGGCGATTGCTATCCCATCTATGAAGTTGTGAATTGTATCTCCAACAACAAGGAGGGGGATGATTGGCTTTCCTTTAATCTCGTGCTCTTCTATGCCATGATGATGGAACCAATGAAGCAAGCGCTCCAACAGAAAGAAAAATATAATTCCAAAAAGCACATATATAAATACTGTGCCTACAACAATCCCAAGATTCTCTCCTTCTTCAATTGCTTCAGGAATTAGATCAAAAAGGGCAGTTGCAAGCAGAGCTCCTGCAGCAAAGGAGGTTACGTAATGAGAAATTTTGGCTGTAAATTTTGTTTTTTTAAGAAGAATCAGACCACCAGCTAAAGCAATTACGCTTCCCAATAAGTTAAAAACTAATATGTAGGCAAGTAAGTTCATTTTTCTTTACATTCAAGACAGATGCCAAAGAATTCAAGATTATGACTTTTTACTTTAAAGCCAATTTTTTCCTCAATTCTTTGCTCTGTCCTTTTAATAGAACAGTTAGAAACATCTTCAATTTTACCGCACTTCTCGCAGATTGCGTGATGATGCTCCACTCTTTTGGACTCATAAAAAAATTTCTTTTCCTGGAATTGAATTCGGGAAATTAAATTTTTCTCCAAAAAACTCTCGACAATCCTGTAAATAGTTGCTTGATCCGCGTCAACCTTACTTCTTTGAACGATGCTTAAGATGGAGGCTATATCTATCGGCTTATTTGTTTCTTCAAGAGTTCTTAGAACAGCTATTCGCGCTGGGGTAACCCTGAGTCCTTTGCTTCTGATTGTTTCTTTTTGAGGTAACATCAAATTATTATATGCGAATAATTTGCATCTGTCAATCGTCTTCTTACACATTAACAGACCAATTTCTTGGTCCGTTAATGCAATTTGTAGCGTATATTTAGAAATATACGCTGAGTTAAGACTAACTAAACAATTTCTTTTAAACAGAAACTGAATCGTATGCGTCTTTAGAAACAAAGCGAGTTAAATTTCTTCCATCAGATGTCTTTCCTTTAACTGCGTATTTTGTTTGTCCCTTTACTTGGTAAGTGGTTTTTTCCGTAACTTCAGCGTCAACTTTGCTTCTTGTTTTTACATCGTAAAATTGCATTTTCATAAGCTTAGTCACCTCCTTCTATTATGTGATAGTCAGTTTGAATGAAATTCAACTGAATAGGCCCAAAGAATTGCAGTTTTGAGGCTAATTAGCTTCAAAAAGTTAAGTTTGAACGTACCTTACTAATATGCACGTTCAAATTAGTTTTGTCAAGTACTATTTGAACTTGTCCACATTTCTATGATAGGCTTTGTAATACTTCGATACGTTTATAGAGTTGAGCTTGTGTTATTTTCGTATAGATATTAAAATGTATATCTTCTTAATAGTGAGTTCCGCCGGGGAATAGCTCAGTTGGCTAGAGCGCTCGGTTTGGGACCGAGAGGTCGGAGGTTCAAGTCCTCTTTCCCCGACGGAACTCATTATGTGCCTTCGGCAGGTCGGATTGTGCTACGCACTGCTTCGCAGAGCAAGTCCTCTTTCCCCGACGGAACTCATTAGCTTCGCTCAGTTAGAGTTCGCAATTTGTTATAATACCCTCATAAGATGGCGTTTCCAAAAGAGGTAGGACTAGACAGTTTTCACCAGCAGCCTCCTTTTGAAAGGTATAGACCAACTGTTGAAAAAACAGTTCGT
>CAYTCO010000004.1:46737-53060 GCA_964436385.1 uncultured Gammaproteobacteria bacterium | reverse complement strand
CCAAATCGATCTTTCCACACTGACGGCAAATCATTACTCATCCACACATCATCGTCATAATGGACGCGGGTGGCGTGTGACATTCTCATGCGTAACGGGGTAGCGGTTACAGTGTCGTCAATCCACTTTATTTTCCACTGCCCGTCACCAAATCTGGATAACCAAAACGCACCCGGGCCGCGACTGATGCTCAACAGCTCAGCGGTTAATTCTTTGCCCAACGCTACCACCGAAATCGCATTGTAAGGTGTCCCCGAATCAATATGTGACCAATTTACATAAGGGCGATGTTCGTTGAAATAAAGCAGCCAACCCATGAGCTGGGCGGGGTTCACAATGTCACCTGCTAAGCCAATACTGCTATTGCTGGCTGATGTTGAATCAATGACAACTCGCGCATAACCCGCCAACCCAATTTCGTTGGCTTGCGTCTGGCTGTAATACTGCGGGTCAGTCCATGCCGACACGCTCCCCGACGCCACCGCCGCACGCCCGTTTGACTGTGTAATTCTTCCAGAAGTATCTACAATAGTCAGCGTGCCAACGTCAGCCACTAGCGCATTGGTAAACCTGGCAAGGAATAAATATGATATTTCACCCCCGCCACCTAGCACCGTCGCCAGTCCCCACACCGGATCGAGTAACTTGTTTCGTTTGCGGTATCCGAACATTTGCGCCTCGCCTTTGCTCACTTGCTTATGAGCATAACACAATTTCGCGCCATGCGTCAAAAGACACGGGTGTAACCCCTCCCTACCAAGTCCTCGCGCAACTCTTCGCGCCGGGCTTCCATCTCATCTGTCATCGGCAGTGACACGTCGCCAAAGTTTTCTGCAAGTTCAAGGCGGGCATACTGCCAATGGTATTCAATCCATGCCTGAATCAGTTCTGGCGTGATAGGTGCATCCAAGTAAGTAAACGCCACAAAAGCATCTTCAATCGTCCGGTAAGGTGCATCACTTTTGTACATCACTAAAGCCGTTTCACGGGTTAAGGGATAACCCGTGATAGAGTCCACCGCCTGATGCTTGCCAGTGAAACAAGCATCAAGCCAACCGTCTATGCCCTGCTCAATAACCGTCCGCAGATGTTCTCTCAGGTTAGTCATAACAACCCACTCCCCCTCTAAATCTCACCTGGATCATAACGCCTTCTTTTTCGCCCGCCTCACGATGTTTCAGGCAGCGCAATACAATCATGCCTGATGGAAAGTCTGAATTTTCAGCTTTCACGCCCTTCTTAACCAAATTGCCATGATTGTAGAGCGCCAGTACCACGTCGGCATTCTCTTCAATGCGACCACTGCCCTTACCATCGTGCAAGGTGGGTATGCGGTTATCTCGCCCCTCCAGAGAACGCCCTACCTGCGAAGTAGATAACACGGCTAACCCCATACGCGCTAGTTCCTGAGCGCAATCGGAGGCTTCACTTACCGTATCGAATATGCTAGATTTTGAATCCGCTTTCACGTTGGATAGGCTATCCAGAATGATCCACTGGCAACCTTTTTCGGCAATGGCTTTTTTAGCTGTTTCGATAATGTGACTTACGGTGGGGTTTTGGCATTCAATCACTTCGCACTGCTGTTGCCTGAGTAAGGCGTTGGTGCTATAAACACGGGCGGCCTCGTTAGGTTCTAACTCTCCCTTTCGCATCTTGTCTTTGGATATGCCCACGCGATAAGCCACAATCTGATTCCACCATTTGAGCGAACGGGATTCAGTTGGGATAACGAGGCCCGGTGCCTGATTAACCAGGTTGGATGCAATGCTGGCAACGCAGGTAGACTTGCCCATTCCGGTTTCAGCCAGTACCACATACATCATGCCCCGGTCTAATCCTTCAATCAGTTCATCCAGTTTAGTCATGCCCGTACTAAAGCCTTGCACCGTTCCAGTATGAGATAAGTTGCCTTTCACCCACGCCTCATACTCCACTGATACCTGCTCAAATGTGACCACTTCCCCGGCGGGCGGTCTTAGGCGATGGATCTCTTCTTGTAACCGGTTCAGGGTATCGTCCAGGTTGCCATCCTCCCCCTTGCGTAAGTTGACCAATTCCTTACCCACCTTAACCAGGTCAGTCACATTTACAGGTTTCGGCGGTGCTATCCGAGTAATAGGCTTTAGATCATTAAAATCGGTGATACTCGCCTCCCCATGCAATTTGCAGAAGTCGGCTAAATCGCCCTTATCGGTTAGCATCAGGTCAATAACGGTGTAGTTTACCCCGGCCCCAGTGAACGCCACAACGAACTTCTCAGTGCCGCGCCGCCCGGCCTCATCACAATCTAACGCAATCCGTACACTGCCTTTCCACTGCTTTTTGAGTTCTGCCATCAGTTCGGGTGTTATTTTATGGTTCTCTCCCCCTGGCATACAAAAAGCGGGCAAGCCATAATGCTGCGCTACAATCGTCGATGGCTCACCATTGCACAAAATTAGGGGCAGCTTGCCCGCTAGTTTGATAGCCCGCGCCAGTCCATACCAGCACACCTCAAAACCTTTAATACTCTTGAACGCTGGCGACTTACCATCTGTGAACCGATAGCGTTCTCCCCCGGCGGTTGGAAACTTAAAGCAGGGGCGATTGTCAAAATAGGTATGTACTTCCCACCCCGCCTCAATAAAAACTTGTTCAGGCACGCCCTTCAATTCGGCATATTCCGCCAGGGTTGAATAGGCGCGTTTCGAGTTCTCTACTTTTTCACGCTTTGGTGTTTCAATGCCAAGCCGCTCCGCCAGTTCGTACAGACTCCCCGCCTCCCCTGTAACGTGGTCTAACCAGGTGCCGTATTCCCCGCCGTCAATCTTGAGCGTAAATCCGTGCGAGTTCGAGTTAAGCCGTAGGGGGGAGTTCAGTTGGTATTCATTCCCCCTGCCCTTCATGTCGTATTGTTCCAGTGCTTTAAGTACCCTGTCAGCAGTAGTCATCGCCATATCTCCGTAATGCCCATTGCGCGTAATTCGGGTGAAACATCATCGCCAGTCAGTTTGCCCGTTTTGACTTCTGGCGCTGGCTTAGGCGGTGGGTCATCTGCAAAGTGCAGCTCTTCGCCATTCAAGTGGGTTATGCCCATGAGTTCGGGCGGGCGGTTTCGCAAATGTCGGGGTAAGTCAGGTGATTCGGGTTGCGCTGCTTTACTTGCCAGTCGTAACTTTGGAATATCCTCCTCGAGAAACCGGAAAGCGTATTCTTTCGCCTTAGATGATTTAATGGCTTGCCTGATTTCATCCTCAGTTGGCTCTGTAGGCCATTTCGCCATTTTCTTTGCGAGTGTTACATCTTTGCTTGTGAACACTGGCGCTCCTATGTTCACACAGTCGATCCCCCTGATACTTGCCCATGTTTGTATGAGGGGGTGTATTGAAGTATTGGAAACGGGGGGAGCACCTTTAGGTGCGCTCTCTCCTTTATTACCTTCAGAATCTAATGCAATTTCTTTAATACCTTTGCGTTTAGATTCTAAACGTTTAGAATCTAAACCATGAAACGCATTCCATTGTTTAGAAAGTAAACTATGACCTAACAACTCTAAGTCAGCTGCAATTGACTGCCAACCTTCAGGAGTGAGATTCATATAAGGGTAATATTGCCCTTCGATTAACACCGCGCCAGTAAGCTGATAGATGTTCTTTCGATTAGGTAATCTCAGTTCCAAGCCTACCCGTTTATCGAATGGGACTAACAGCACAACATGGCTCTCTATAAGCCATTGAATAGCTGAACTAATAGGCGCACTGGATAAACCTGTTTCAGTGGCGATTAGCTCATTACTAGGCCATGATCGATTACGCGTATTTTTGTGCAAATAGATAGACATAAACACATGTAATCGACTGTCCTTGAACTGATGCAAAATATCCCGTAGGTTCCAATTGAGGTCACTCATTTTCGTTTCAGATCTCCATACACTAATCTAAATTTCATGACATGCCCGCAGTTATGGTCAAGCGCGCCGTGCCAGCCCTTACAGTCGCAGTGCATAATGCCATTCTCACAACTAACATGGTGTTGTGTTGTTCCTCCCCAAACCGTGTATGATCCATCTGGACGCGGCATGATGGAAAGGTAGGCCGCCCGCACAAACATCTTATTCATTTGGGTAATACGGCGGCGCTTATCGACTGGTAAGTCTCTTAACTTGATACCTTTTGGAGTATCGAATAACTGCATGGTATTGTCCTTTCGTGACAAAATAAAAAACGTGCCTTTGAAGTAGTTACTTGTGGTCACGTTCCCTCAACCCAGGGAGGCACAAGTACATACTTCAAAAACACGTTTTCATGGGTTGATTGTAGGCCGTGACAGCCTCGCTCCTGACAAATGAATTATACCTTGCTTATCTATGTTTCGCCAAACTGTACCGCCTTTCCCTATGTTCTAGGAATAGAACACAAACCTAATTTCTCGTTAGATAAGCAGTTCGATCAGGATGTCCAGCACGTAGGCATTCTTGTACAGGTGATTAGTGTAGGAGGCGACTGAGATAACCTTTGCTCTTTTGTTATAAGCCCGCCGCCTCTCGCTCTCACAACACTTACATACGTTCAATGTTTTGCCGCGCCTGACTACAAAGAACTCAGGTGAGTCAAACCACGAATCACCACACTTTGAGCACACCTTCTCATCGTCCATCATTCCTCGTACCGTTCACGCGGCTGCGGATTCGCCAGGGTCAAGGTTCGAGCGCCCTTTGCACCCCGCACCAAAAACCCCTCACTAACCAACTGCCTAACCCATACCGACACGTTGCCCGCATCCTCACGCTTGCCCGTCACGGCCTCCGCAATTTCCCACAAAGCCGGGCTGTAATCGTGCTTGCCCCGGTAGGATCGAATGAAATCCAGAATAGCCTGTTTTCGCTGATTACCGATTGCGCTATAACGGCGCTGGCTCAAGATACTCTCCATTGGTTCACTCCCTTCATAAGTTATACCTCTAAGCATAATCAATATTATGGTTATTGTCAATTGTTGCGTAGTCAGGTGAAACGTGTTACAGTTTAGGGGCATAAGGTTGCTCCCCCTCTGCCGCAACCGCCCCAACATTATTAGCTTGGGGCGGTTGTGATTCCAGGCTACTTCACTTTCAACGTAACTGACTGCCCCTTGTACAGTGCGCTGGTATCGTGCGGGCCCAGGTCGATAACCACCTGAGTACCGTTATCAGCCACCACGAACCCGGTCAGGCCGCCCGCGCCGCTCTTTTTGCCAAGTAATCTATTCAGCAACATACCGAACTTCCATACAGGCCAGTCCTTAATGCTGGCTTTTTCCAGCGCCCAAAGTGACTTGTCTATATTACCAAGTTTCATTGCTTCCCTGAAATGCGAGTAACCACAGTTCGGAAAGGATACACGTGTATCCTTTTGGTAGTACGTGCTCATAACCTTTCGTTGTTTCAGGGTAGATGTGTTCACAGTAATGGCGGTGGCAAACTTGGTTAGTGTATTCTCGCCATAATGTTTTTGTATTCGTATTGCCAAGTCCCCTTGTCGCCAGCGGCGGATAGTCATATCCTCCTCATCATTCACGCCAATAGATACCATCGCCTCCCATGTATCTATGCCCTGTGCATAAGCCTCATCAATGGCCTGAATAGGATCCGTGATAACACGCGGCTTGGTAGTCATCAGAACAAAAACCCTCCGCATACTTCGCAACTTAATCCGTTGCCCTTAAAATTTCGGCAAGTGCATAAATCACTTGCCCGCTCTACCCGCCCCTTTGCCCGCCGCCCGCCTAATAGCGTAATCACCTGCTCTATGCAGGTCTGGGGATCAGCTTCCAACATCTGCGGAGTGAATCTAAGCAGTCGCCAGCCATACAAAGCGGCGGCGTTGTACTTCTCGCAATCCTCAGTAAAGCCCGCCCCGCGTGTATGCCGCCCGCCTGAAAAAGCGCCGCCCTCCACCTCCACTGCTACCTTATGCACACCCCATGCAAAGTCAAATGCCCAGCCGCGTGTTGGATGGAATACAACCTCGCGCTCATAGGGCAAACTCTCATCACCGAACATTCCCCAATAAGTTTCAAACGTGCGCTCTCCACTGCTAGGCTCTCTCACTTTGCGCTCTTTTGTTGCTGCCATTTTGTACCTTTCAACATTGTTGATACTTTACATTTCATACTTTTTATTATAGGATAGATGGAACGATTAAGCAACTAGGAAATGGAGCAATCATGACGACTATCACGACAGTGGAACAGTTATTGGCAGCGTACAAGGACGGCACGCTTAGAAGTAAGTTAGTTCGGATGTACGATGCGAACTTGCGCGATGCGAACTTGTACGGTGCGAACTTGCGCGGTGCGAACTTG